>JAUYEI010000069.1 GCA_030691385.1 Azonexus sp. | reverse complement strand
ACCTACGATAATGATTCGATCAAAACAGGACAACACCCCATGCCGGTTCGTCGCGTACCGATCCACCAATCCTATGCTTGCCGACATGATCGACTCCACGCCCATTCGTCAGGATTGCATCGTAACCCCTGTTTGGTTCCGACTCGTCCAGCTTAGGTTCATCATAAAATTCACGTCGGTATTTTTTACACCAAGACAAAAATAGCCACAAAAAATAACTTTTTTTACCTAAAAATCAATTGGTTAATATTTTGGCGTGCTTAATGCTTAATTAATTCACGCAGCCATCTCAACATGAAAGCAAGGAGCGTAAAAATGATCGGCCTATCAACCGCATCGCGCATCATCGCAGTAGCCGCATTGGCCCTATCAGCCAACGCGACCATCGCAGCCAACTATACTTACGACTACACCTACACTGGCAGCAGCCTGATCGAAAACCTGACCGCCGCTGGCAATCAACTGGCTGTAGGCGATACGGTAAAACTGAATCTACATGCAACCAATGGTTATTGGTCTGCTTCTGCCAGCCAAAACATTTGGGCGCCAATTGGAATGGCTGAGGGTGGCACACGTTTGGGCGACGCCGTGTGGTCATTCCTGATGGGGGGCACCACGCTCGATTCCGGCAGTTATTCCAATCAGAACAGCCAGTTTGTCCATATCACCAACCTTACCAACCCATCGATTGATGTGAACTTCGATGAGCTGACCTGGACGTTTACACTGACTGCCTACACACCGGATGACCTCAATGTCCTGACAAACACACTGGGAAGCATTTTTGCTCCAGCTACTGGCTATTTGGTCTACGGCCCGACCTTTGTCCCCGGAAACAAGGTTCCTGAGCCGTCTGGCATCGCCCTGCTGGGTCTCGGGCTGATTGGCTTGCTGGCAGCCCGGAGGAGAAAAGCATAATTGGAATCGCCTTACAGATAAGCTCGGTTGCCATTTCAGGCCGCTGATAAAGCCTCCAAGTGATTGGGGGCTTTATTTTTTCAAAGCGAATTGAACTGGTCAAAGTCGGCGAAAAAACCATCACCGATGCCGAGTGCTATCGATGCTCAGGCGCGGCGCACGCCGACGACGCCTTCAACGTCGTGGATCAGCGTCAGCGTCTTCTGCATTTGCTGCAGGTTGGTGATCTCGACGGTAAAGCTCATGTGCGCCTTGCCCTGTTTGGACTGGGTGTTGACGCCGATGACGTTGAGCCGCTCGCGCGTGAATATCTCGGAAATGTCGCGCAGCAGGCCCTGGCGGTCATGGGCGTCGACAATGATGTCGGCGGCGAAAACGCCGGTCGTCGTCAGGCCCCAGTCGGTTTCGATGACACGCTCGGGATGCAGCGCCGCCAGATTGGAGAAATTGGGGCAGTCCATGCGGTGGATGGAAATGCCCTTGCCGCGCGTGATGAAGCCCTGGATTTCGTCTGGCGGGGCCGGCTTGCAGCAACGGGCGAGTTGCGTCAACAGCTTGTCGACACCGACGATCAGGATGCCCTGGTTGCCCTGGACCGGCTTGCTCGGCTTGGCCACCACCTCGTCCGGTAGCTGGGTTTCGGCGAGCAGGTCGCCGCCCTTGGCCACGGCCTGGAACTGCCGCTGATTGAGGTCGCCGCGGGCAGCGGCGATGTACAGGTCGTCGGCCTTGGCGAAGCCCAGCTTGTGCGCCAGTTCTTCGATATTGGCCCCAGTCTGCCCGGCCCGCTGCAGTTCCTTGGCGATCAGGCTGCGCCCTTCGCCCAGCGTTTCTTCGAGCGCCAGGTTGGAGAACCAGGCGCGCACCTTGACCCGGGCGCTCTTGGTGTGGATGTAGCCGAGCAGCGGATTGAGCCAGTCGCGCGACGGACCGCCGAGCTTGGCGGTGACGATCTCGACCTCCTGCCCGGTTTCGAGCGCCGTGTTGAGCGGGATCAGATGGCCGGCAACCTTGGCCCCCCGGCAACGGTGGCCGAGGTCGGTATGCACGCGGTAGGCGAAATCGACCGGCGTCGAGCCGGCCGGCAGGTCGACCACCTTGCCCTGCGGCGTGATGACATAGATCGTCTCGTCGAGCGCCGCCTGCTTGTAGTGCTTGACCCAGTCCGAGCTGTCGGCGACTTCGTCCTTCCAGGTCAGCAGCTGGCGCAGCCAGGCGATCTTCTCGTCGTAGTCGTCCTCGGCGCTGCGCTTGCTGCCTTCCTTGTAGCGCCAGTGGGCGGCGACGCCGAGTTCGGCGTGCTTGTGCATGTCCCAGGTGCGGATCTGGATTTCCAGGCTGCGCCCGTCCGGGCAGCGCACGGCGGTATGCAGCGAGCGGTAGTAGTTGCCCTTGGGATTCGAGATGTAGTCGTCGAACTCCTTGGGGATCGGCAGCCACAGGTTATGCACGATGCCGAGCGCGGTGTAGCAGTCCTTGAGGTCGTCGACGATGATGCGCAGGGCGCGCACGTCATAGACCTCGGAGAAATCGACACCCTTTTTGTGCATCTTGTTCCAGATGCTGTAGATGTGCTTCGGCCGGCCGTAGATCTCGGCGTTGTGCACGCCGGCCGCTTCGAGCTCCTCGCGCACCTTGGTCACGGCGTCCACGATGAACTGCTCGCGTTCGCTGCGTTTTTCGTCAAGCAGCCTGGCCAATTTTTTGTAGGTGTCCGGATGGATGAAGCGGAAGGACAAATCCTCCAGTTCCCACTTCAGTTCCCAGACCCCGAGCCGATTGGCCAGCGGCGAATAGAGCTCCAGCGTCTCGCGCGCCACCTGGACGCGCAGATCGTCCGGATGTGAGGCGTAGAAGCGCAGGGTCTGCGTCCGGCTGGCCAGGCGCAGCAGGACAACGCGAATGTCTTCGACCATGGCCAGCAGCATCTTGCGCAGCACTTCGATCTGCGCCTTCATCTCGACCGGATTGACCTCGCCGGCCTCGACGTTGGTGGCAACAAAACCCTTGGCAATCGGCCGCAATTTATTGAGGCGCGAAATACCGTGCACGAGATGCGCCGCCGGCTTGCCGAAACGTGTTTCGATGCTGGCGATGCCGTGCTCGTCCTGCGCCGGAATGGCAAAAAGCAGGGCGGCAATGCGCGATTCGACGTCAAGCTTGAGGCCGGTGATGATGACCGCCATGCCCAGCGCGTGGGACCAGATGCGCTCGCCGCTACCCAGCGTGCGTTCGCCGTAGGTGGTCCAGGCGTACTCGACGGCGGATTTTAGACGTTCCGCATCGGCAGGGGCCAAGCCCTCGGCCAGCGTGACCAGGAACTGTTCGAAGTCGCTTTGCGAGGCGACGGAATGGACGACGGAAACCATGGCGCAATTATAAGACCGATCTCCCAAGACCGGCGCAGCGAGCGGCAAATTGGCCGTCACCCACCGCTGCAGCCCGATCAGGCATAATCCGGCGACCATGAAACAACTGTTCGCCAACCCTTATTTACTACTGGTCCTGACCGTTCTCTTCTGGTCCGGGAACATGGTGATCGGCCGCGGCGCCCGCGACGACATTCCACCGCTGGGCTTCGCCTTCTGGCGGTGGACCATCGCCTTCGCGCTGATCCTGCCGCTGGCCATGCCCCACCTCAAAACCCAGTGGCCGCTGCTGAAAAAAGGTTGGCGCCCCCTGCTCGCTCTCGGTCTGCTTGGCGTTGGCGGCTACAACACCTTTGCCTATATCGCCCTGCAGGACACCAGCGCGACCAATGCGGCGCTGCTCAACTCCTTCGTGCCGATCGCCACCATCGCCATCTCCTGGGCTTTTCTCGGCAAGCACCTGCGGCGGGTCGAAGGCATCGGTGTCGTCATTTCGCTGTGCGGCGCGCTGACCATCGTGTCGCGCGGCGACCTTGCCGTGCTCGCCCACCTCAACCTCAATGTCGGCGACGTCTGGATGCTCGTCGCCGTACTCGACTGGGCTCTCTACACCGTCGCCCTCGCCTGGCGCCCAGCCGGCGTGCACCCGATGCTCATGCTCGGCGCAACCACCGCCATCGGTCTCGCCGCGCTCGGTCCGGCCTACGCCTGGGAACTGGCCCAGGGCCGGCACATCAACCTGCACCTCGGTTCGCTGACCGCGCTGGCCTACGTCGGCATCTTCCCGAGCTTCCTCGGCTACATTTTCTACAACAAGGGCGTGGCCGAAGTCGGCGCCAACAAGGCCAGCCTGTTCATCCACCTCATGCCGGTTTTCGGCACCCTGCTCTCCTTCCTGTTCCTCAGCGAAATCCCGCTCTGGTACCACTACTTCGGCATCGCCCTGATCTTCTCGGGCATCTGGCTGACCATGAAAAAATGAGGCATTGGCTCGACAGGCTGCGCGGCAAGAAGGTAGCGGAGATTCCCGACGCTTTGTGGGCAAGGACCGTCGCGGCGCTGCCCTTTCTCGACAATCTCACGGTCAACGAGAAAAAAGAGCTGAAAATGAAAGCCGAAGCCTTTCTCGCCGAGAAGGAGTTCAGCACTGCCGGCGGCCTCGATCTGACTGACGAAATCTGCGTCTCGATCGCCGCCCAGGGCTGCCTGCCCATCCTCAAGCTCGGGCCGGGTGCCTATCGCGAGTGGGTCGGCATCGTCGTCTACCCCAACGAATTCGTCGTGCCGCGCCACATCGTGGACGAATCCGGCGTCGTCCATGAATACGACGACGTGCTCTCCGGCGAAGCCTGGGACGGCGGCCCGCTGATCATTTCCTGGCACGACGTGCAGATGGCCGGCGACGGCTACAACGTGGTCATCCACGAATTCGCCCACAAGCTGGACATGCTCAACGGCGAGGCGGACGGCATGCCGGCACTGCATTCCGGGATCACGGAAACAGAATGGCAAGCCAAGTTTGCCAACGCCTATGACCACTTCTGCCAGCGCGTGGACAGCGGCGAAGATACGCCTATCGATCCCTATGCCAGCACCGACCTGGCGGAGTTTTTTGCCGTGCTGACTGAAAGTTTCTTCGAGGTTCCCCATATCGTCGCCGAAGAATACCCGGCCATCTACGGCCTGCTCTGCCGCTACTACCGTCAGGACCCGCTGGCGGCCGCCACTGACGCCGGCCGGTTCAATCGCGACAGATAAAGATGAACGGTCCTGGCATACCCCTCGCCATCCGGAATGCGCCGCTCCGTTGCCAGGGCTGCCGGGAACAACAGCTTGCCAAGCCCATCCGCATCGATATCGACCAGCAGCGCCCCGGCATCTGCCGGCATGGCCAATGGAACACCGCAGTCCAGCCATGCCTGGCGCAAGCCCGCAGCAATTTCCTGAGCCAGGTCCGGGTCGCCACAAGCGCGCTCAAGCAAGCGCCGGCAGATTTTGTCCACGATATCGTGTTAGAACTGGATGGTGTACTCGTCGGGATCTTCAGGCTCCACCTGAAAACGATAGGCGTACTCGACCGCCAGCCGGAAATTGCGGATCGTACCTGCCCCATCGCCCGCGGCGAAGGAGGCCTCGCCGGGCAGACGTTAGAAGCGAAAACGAGCCGATAACAATAAAGCAACTCGGCGAGTTTCGGCGAAGCCACAAAGCCGGACGCCCGACCAGACGTGCCAGCGGCCGCGTAACGCTGTCAGCCAACGGGTGAATGGACTCGAAGGCGCGAAGGCCCGTATTCATGCGGCTGGCTGAGGATGGATGAGCGGTCAACTGAGGTTTCAAGGCTCAAGGTTCAATGTCGTTCCCTGCCAACTACTCAAACGCCGGCGACGAAGGCCGTCAAAGCATCGAGCACGCCGGCCTCCTGGTCCCTGTGGGGCGAGTGGCCGCAGCAGGGCAGCTTGAGCAGTTGTGTGCCGGATACCTGTTCGGCGATGGCATCGATCTGGCGCATCGTGGCGTACTCGTCGCCCTCTCCCTGGATGGCTAACAACGGGCAGCGGATTTTCGGCAGATAGCCTTCGATATTCCAGTCGCGGAAGGCCGGCGACAACCAGGTGTCGTTCCAGTCGCTGAAAACCCGCTCGGTCTGCGCATGGTGGTAGTGCGCCAGCTTTTTCGGCAGATCAGTCGTTTGCCAAGCCACCCTGGCCTCACTGATACCGGCCAGCGTGACTTCTTCAACGAACTCATGCGGCGCCATGACGGCGACGCCGAGCGGCACTTCGGGAAAGGCACCGGCGAAGATCAGGGCGATGCTGCCACCGTCGCTGTGACCGATGAGCAACGGTCGTTCGACGCCCAGTTCAGCGATCAAGGCCGGCAGCATTTCCTCGCCCTCGTGGTGCATGTAGCGCGGCGTGCGTGGCTCCGGATAGGCCTCCGAACCGCCGTAGCCGGCGCGCGACCAGACGATCAGCCGACAACCGGTTGCCGCCGCCAGCTTTTCCGGGAAATGTCGCCACATGCTCACACAACCGAGGCCTTCGTGGAGCAGCAACAGCGTCGGCCGACCTTCTAGCGTTGCCGGATAATCGCGATACTCGAGCCTGAGCCCTTGAACAATAATGTGCTTCATGCGCTCAACAGGAAGTCGCGAACGATAGCGATCTGGTCGGCCGACTGGAACATCGGGGCATGGCCGACGCCTTCGATTTCGGCCAGTTTTGCCTGTGGACCGCAGGCGGCCATCTTTTGCCAGGTGTCTCGGGTCAGCAGGTCCGACCGGGCGCCGCGAATGACCAGCGTCGGGCACTTGATCTGCTCATAGAGCGGCCACAAATCGACATCCTTGTCGGCAAAAGCGGCACAGAACGGCTCGGCGATGCGCGGATCGTAACGGAAGCGCCAGCGGCCGTCGCTGCCCTGGGCAATACTGGTTTCGGTCAGGTGATACCACTGCGCCTCGGTCAGCGGGCCAAAGGGCTCGCTGACGAATTTGACGAAGGCCAGCGCCTCCTCGAATGTCACCCAGTCCGGGTTGGTGCCGACATAGGTGCCGATGCGCTGCAGCGATTCGGCGGTGATCACCGGCCCGACGTCATTGAGTACCATCTTGCGGATCGGCGTGCCTTCCTGCGCACCCAGCCCCATGCCGATCAGCCCCCCCATCGAGGTGCCGACCCAATGCACGGTGTCGACATTGAGGCGGGCGATCAGGGTCACCATGTCGGCGACGTATTGCGGAATGCCATAGGCCGCCGGGTCACGCAGATGGCCGCTCTGGCCCCGGCCGACGACATCCGGGCAAATCACCCGGTAATGTGCGGACATCGCCTCGGCCAGCGCATCGAAATCACGGCCATTGCGCGTCAGGCCATGGACGCAGATCAGGACGCGCGGATTGTCACGGGCGCCCCACTCGGTGTAGGCCATCCGGTGCAGGCCAGACGGCCCGAGGCATTGCACGATCTGTTGTTTGAATTGCATGTTGGCACCTCCGCCTCAAATGTATCACCGGCCATGCCAATAACGACGATGTTCATGCCGCCATCCTGACAAGGCCATGCTGCCCCCGCCCAGCCGGATGCGCACTGCACCATCGCGGTCGGTTCGCCAGATAGTCGTGCCCATCGCCGCATGGCGGGCCAGCACCTCGGCCTTGGGGTGGCCGAAACGGTTGCGATAGCCGACCGGGATGACCGTCTGGGCAGCACCGACCGCCTGCAGGAAAGCCGGCGTCGAGGAGGTCTTTGAACCATGGTGCGGCATGAGCAGGACATTGGCCGCCAGCCCGTCCGGATAGCGCTCGAGCAGCGCTGCCTCGTCGGGTGCTTCGATGTCGGAGGTCAGCAACATGCGCTTTCCGCCAGCCTCGACACGCAACACGCAGGACAAATGATTCGGCTTGCTGTTGCCGCTGTAAGCCGCGGCCGCCGGGTGCAACACCTCGAAAACGACGCCATCCCACACCCAGCGCTGACCGGCGATGCACTGCCGACCACCAATGCCGGCAACCGACGAATAAAGCTCATCGACCACCAGCGCCGCCCGGACCGACGCCGTTCCGCCCGAGTGATCGGTATCGCGATGCGTGACCATCAAGACGTCCACGTGACCGATGCCCTGCGCCCGCAAATAGGGTACGACGACGCGCTGTCCGGCATCCGATTCGGCGCTGTAGAGCGGCCCGGGATCGTAGATCAGCGTGTGTTCGCGCGTCCGGATGACGCTGGCCAGCCCCTGCCCGACATCGAGCACGCTGATCCACGCTTCGCCCTCGGGCGGTTTTTCCACCGGCCAGAACAAGGCCGGCACCAACAGCGCGGCGCCCAGCCAGCGTCCCGGCAAACCCCGCGGCAGCAGACAGATCGCAACGCCGACGCCAGCCGCCAGCACCGCCCATAGCGACGGCGCCGGGGCCAGCCAGACCGGCCATGTGGCGCACCAGTCGAGAAAAACCATGAGCCAGTCCATGACCAGATGGGCCAGCCAGAGGATCGGCCACCACGGCACGAGCGCGCCAAGCAGCGCCAGCGGCGTGACGATGAAACTGATCACCGGAATGGCCAGCGCATTAGCCAGCGGCGAGACCAGCGAGAATTGCTGGAAAACGAGGAGCAGGATAGGCAGCGAAGCGAGCGTCGCCGCCCACTGCACGAGGCCCCAGGCGCGGATTTTCGCCCAGCCTCCGGTCGCCTCGCCGACCACGGCTGAACCAATGTAAAGCAAGGCGCCGACCGCGCCGAACGACAGCCAGAAGCCGGCCGCCAGCACCGCCCATGGATCGAACAGCAGCACAACGAGCAAGGCCAGACAAAGGATTCGACTCGGCGCCACGATGCGCCCGGAGAGCATTGCTGTCGCGGCGACCAGCAACATGTAGAGCGTGCGCTGGGCCGGTACGGCAAAGCCGGCAAGCAGGGCATAAGCCAGGGCAGCAAGGCAGGCGGCGAGCAGCCCGGCTTTTTGCGCCGGCAAGCGCAAAGCCAGCACCGGGGCGCGCCGCCAGCCAAAGCTCACGAGCCAGCCGAACAGGGCAGCGACCATCGTGACATGCAGGCCGGAAATGCTCATCAGATGGGTCGTCCCGGTCCGGTTGAAGATCGTCCATAGGTCGCCCTGAATCGCCTTCTGGTCGCCGATGACCAGTGCGACGAGCACGCCGGCCCACGGATAGGACGCTTCGGGCAGGATGCGAACAAATGAATCGCGGATGGCGTGGCGCAGCCGCTCGATGGCGTAATCAGCCTGCCAGACCATGTCGTCGAGGCGTTGTGGCGGATTTGGACGAATGTAGCCGGTCGCCCGGATGTTGCGTTCGAGCAGCCAGGCTTCGTAGTCGAAGCCGCCCGGATTGGCGTTGCCACGCGGCCGTTTCAGGCGCACCGTGAAACGCCAGCGCTCGCCGGGACGGACCTGCAGCCGCTCGAATTGCTCATTGTCGCGCCGCCCCTGGTACCAGGAGAGCATGATCCGCTCGGGAACGACGGGTTTCTCGGTTGCCACGGTCAACCGGAAATTTACGTCAAATTCGAAACGCGTACCGTTGCTGAAATCCTGCGGCAGACCGGCGACGACACCGACCACCTCGACATCGCGCCCCTCCCAGTCGGCGCCAAGCTCATCGGCCAGCCGAATGTCGGCCCGCCAGACGCCCCACGCCACCCCGAGGGCCAGACAGCCGAGCAATGCCAGAAGACGAACCGGCCAGCCCGACCAGCGCAACCGGGGCAGCACCAACAACCCGCCGGCAACCGCCCACAGCGCCCAGCCAGGCAGTTCCGGCTGCATCTGCACACCGAGGATACCGGCGGCGAAGGCGAGAATATTCAGGCGCATGCTGCAATAATCCTTGAAACCTCAGTTGACCGCTCATCCCTGTCTGGTCTGCCGCGTGAATACGGGCTCCCCTGCCTTCGATGCCATTCACCCGTTGGGTGGCAGCGCTACGCGGCTGCTGGCACGTCTGGTCGGGCGTCCGGCTTGGTCGCTTCTCCTTGCAGGCATAATACGGGGATGCGCCGGACCCTGAAAAAATACCTGCCCGATCACCAGACCATCCGCAACAACCGCTGGTTGAAGCCGTTCGAATCGTCGTTGCTGCACCCACGGCTGTGGCACCTGAACCGCCACTCGGCGGCGGGGGCGGTGGCGGCCGGCCTGTTCTGCGGGCTCATTCCCGGTCCGCTGCAAATGCTCGGTGCCGCTGCCTGTGCGCTGGTCTTTCGCGTCAACCTGCCGTTGGCCCTGCTCATGACGCTCTATACCAACCCGTTCACCATCGTCCCGCTCTACCTGCTGGCCTACCAGATCGGCCGGCTGGGCATTGGTGAAAGCAACGGATTCATCACGCCACCGGCCTTCAGCGCAACCGATTTCATCGGCTGGAGCACGGCGATGCAAACCTGGATGCTGGCCGTTGCCAAGCCGCTGGGCATCGGCCTGATCCTGCTCGCCAGCGGACTGGCCGTACTCGGCTACTTCGCCATGAAAGCTGCCTGGCGAATCTACCTGATCAACGCCTGGCGGCGCCGGAGCAAACTCAGGTCCTGAACCGGGCGATGGCCGTGGTCAGCGCCTGCGACAGCTTGCGCAGCGTATCCGATGTATCGGCGTTGCCGCTGGCGGCCGCATTGTTCTCCTCGGCCATCTGGGCGATCCGCTCGACGTTCTGGGCGATCTCGGTGCTGGCTACGGCCTGCTCGCGCAGCGCCATGGTAATTTCGGAAACGGCATTGAGAACCTGGCGCGACTGCGCCTGAACCTGGCCGATCGCCTCGCCGGCCAGACGCGCCTGCTCGACCCCGGACGACACCCGGAGAACGCCCTGCTTCATGCTCGACACGGCCGTCGCCGTATCCGACTGAACAGCCATGATCATCTGGGAAATTTCATGCGTCGATTTGGTCGTACGTTCGGCCAGCTTTCTGACTTCGTCGGCCACCACGGCAAAACCGCGGCCCGATTCGCCGGCCCGCGCCGCCTCGATGGCGGCATTGAGTGCCAGCAGGTTGGTCTGATCGGCAATATCCTTGATGGTGCCGACGATGGCCGAAATCTGTCCGGATTGCTGACCAAGCGCCTCGACTGCAGCAGCCGATTCATTGACGGTCAGCGCAATGCCCTGGATTTCATTGACCACGGCCTGCACGATCTGGCCACCCCGCGTCGCGACCTCGTCCGACTCCCGCGAGTAAAGCTGCGCATCCTGCGCATTGCGGGAGATGTGATCGATACCGACCGTCATTTCCTCGACGGCGGCCGCCATGCTGGAAGCCGAATCGCTTTGGGCCGCCGTGCCGGCAGAAATCTGCTGGCTGGACGTGGCGAGTTGTTCGGCCGCCTGGTTGAGCTGCCGGACATCACCCTGAATGCCGCCGAGCAACTTGCGGAACGCTGCCGCCATGCCATTGAAGTCCTTGCCGGCAGCGTGCAGTTCATCGACGCCATGGGTGTCGAATTCGGCCGTCAGATCACCATCAGCCAGACGACTGGCGCCCCGGGAAAAATCACCGACGCTGTTGATGACCGAATAATAGGTGCCAATGCCCAGATAGATGACGAGCAGGGCAATGCCGACGGCCATTCCAACGTTGAACACCAGCACCTGGCGCGACCGGTCGATCCGACTCTGCAATTGGCGCTCGAATTGGGGAATCAGCGTGTCAAACATGACCTTGTAGCCGAGATCGATGACCTGCGTGGTCATGGCAAAATAATCCTGCGGGGCGGTCGCATACTTTTCCCCGAAGATATCGTCGCGGACCAGGGCGAAAATCTTTTCAGCCCCCGCGGTAAATTCCCTGGTCGGCGCGGAAAGCACTGACTGAAGCGCCGGCGAATAGCGCATGACCTTTTCCAGACTGATGCTCTGGGCGTGCAGCGTTCCTTCCATCTGAGCAAGGATCGAAGACAGATCAATCCGTTGCTGCTGCGGCAATTCCTTCCTGGTCAGCACGCCGGTTCCCTGCGCCCGTGTGATCCCCAACCGCTCGAGCATGGCCGGCATCTTGGTGACCGTCGTGTCCATGAAATAGTAGGTATCCATGACCGGATCCAGAGTCATTTTGGTGTCGTCGGCCACCGTTACCATGAACTGCAGGACGTTGCCGATCATTTGCGTATGGCGCTTGATGTTCTCGGGCGGCGTCCACGTCAGGCCCTGCCCGGCAATGCTGTCCCAGTCACGGCGAATCGCCTTCCAGTCGGCCGTTTCACGCAATTGGGGCGAGAGTGCCGCTTCGGTCGCCATGATGGCTGCGGTGACATCCTTCTCCTTGGCGGCCCGCTTGTCCTTCATCGCCTCGTTGCCGTTGAGTACGCCGGACGACAAACCGCGATGCTTCTGCATTGCCTGCGCTAGCTGGTTGATCGGCTTGATCATCTGCAGCCCAGCCATTTCCTGCTGAGCCGTTTCGATATCCCGACTCAGGAAGGAAAAGACCGAGTAGAGGAGGACCAGCATGGCAACCGCCACCGCCGAACCGAGCAGCAGGAACTTGCTGGTGTAGCGAAGACGGTTCATCAGGGCAACAGCCGGGGAAAAAAGGAACTGCATTTGAGGTCTCCTCAGCATCGTGCCGGTAGCAATAAGTACTATGCTATTTTAACCAGATTTTTCATTATCTGATACTTGTCAAACTATTCACATAGAACGCCGTCATTCAAATGCAGAACTCGATCCGCCTGTGCCGCCAGCCGCTGATCGTGGGTCACCACGATCAAACTCGCCTGCTGCTCGCGCACCCGATCGATCAGCAGGCCGAACACGACCGACGCGGTATGACTGTCGAGATTGCCGGTTGGTTCATCGGCCAGCAAACATGACGGATCGCTGACCAGGGCGCGGGCGATGGCGGCGCGCTGGCGCTCGCCACCGGATAGCTCAGCGGGGCGATGTTCCAGCCGATGGCCGAGGCCGACGGCAGTCAGTATCTCGCCCGCCTTGGCCAGCGCCGCGCCGCGTTCCATGCGCCGGATCAGCAGGGGCATGGCGACATTTTCCAGCGCCGAAAACTCGGCCAGCAGGTGGTGGAACTGATAGACAAACCCGAGATGCCGGTTGCGCCAGTCACCGCGGGCAACCTCGCCGAGCGACGAGAAATCGCGGCCCATCAGCGTCACATCGCCGGCCGTCGGCGTATCCAGCCCGCCCAGCAGGTGCAGCAAGGTGCTCTTGCCGGAGCCGGAAGCGCCAACTACGGCGACCGTTTCGCCGGGATTGACCTGAAGGTCGATGCCGGACAGGACCGGCACTTCGAGCCCGCCGCCACGAAATACCTTGGACAGCCCGCGGGCGATCAGAATCGGTTTACTCATAACGCAAGGCCTCCGCCGGATTGACGCGGGAAGCCCGCCAACTGGGATAAAGCGTCGCCAGCAAGGCGAGCACGAAGGCGATCAGCGTGACGCCCCAGACATCGCCCCATTGCAGTTCGGACGGCAGGTCGGAGATGTAATAAACCTCCTTCGAGAGGAAATGCACGCCGAGCATCCGCTCGATGAAGGGGACGACGACATCGATATTGAGCGCCAGCAGCACGCCGCCGACGATGCCCAGGCCGAGCCCGATGAAGCCGACCAGCGCGCCCTGGACGACAAAGACCGCCATGATCGACAGCGGCCGTGCCCCGAGCGTGCGCAGGATGGCGATGTCGGCCTGCTTGTCGGTGACCGCCATGACCAGCGTCGAGACGAGGTTGAAGGCGGCGACGGCAACGATCAGCGAGAGGATGATGAACATCATGTTCTTCTCGATCGCCACGGCGCGGAAGAAATTGGCGTGGCTTTTCGTCCAGTCGCTCAGGTAGGCGTCGGCATCGATGTAGCGGACCAGTTCGCGCGCAATGGCTGGTGCCTGGAAGAGATCATCGACCTTGAGCCGCACGCCGGTCACCCTATCCTCCATCTGGTAGAGCTTCTGCGCGTCTTCAAGATGGATCAGGGCCAGCCCCGAGTCGTACTCGAACATGCCGACCTCGAAGATGCCGACCACCTTGAAGGACTTGAGCCGCGGCATGACGCCAGCCGGCGTCACCGTGCCCTGAGGCGCGATCAGCGTCAGCTTGTCGCCGGTAAAAACGCGCAGCGAGCGGGCCAGATCGGAGCCGAGCACGACGCCGAATTCGCCCGGCCGCAGGTCGTCGAGGCTGCCGCTCTGGATGGTCTTGCGAAAATCGGCGACGCGGTCTTCCTGATCGGGCAGGATGCCGCGCACGAGGGTGCCCTTGACCGTACCATCGACGCTGAACATCCCCTGCGACTGGACGAAAGGCGCGCTGGCCCGGACTTCCGGATGCTTGGCGGCCTGCTCGGCGACCAGTTGCCAGTCCGGCAATTCGCCGTTGATGCCGGTAATCTGGATGTGCGAGGCGACGCCGAGAATGCGCGTCCGCAATTCCTTCTGGAAGCCGTTCATGACCGACAGGACGACGATCAGCGCGGCCACGCCGAGGCCAATGCCGAGCATCGAAATCAGGGAAATGAATGAAATGAAATGATTGCGTTTCTTGGCCCGCGTATAGCGCAGGCCGACCAACAGTTCGTAAGGCA
Organism: Azonexus sp.; assembly: GCA_030691385.1. Classification (GTDB taxonomy): domain Bacteria; phylum Pseudomonadota; class Gammaproteobacteria; order Burkholderiales; family Rhodocyclaceae; genus Azonexus. The sequence goes on along the minus strand of JAUYEI010000069.1, from coordinate 29,124 downwards.
ATGCCATGCGGATAACACCGGGCGGGGAAAGTCGCTATGGTACACTTTTTGCCCGCCAACCCCTTGCCTGCCGCCCGTGCGCCTCACCCTGCTTGTCCCCGAACTGATCTGGCCCGAACCGAACGACCAACTGACCCTCGGGAAACTGGCGGCCCCCGGCTTCGAATGGCTGACCGCCCACGCCGAATTTTCGCGCCAGCCGCGCCGGGCTTTTGAAGACACCCTGGCCGACCACTTCGGGCTCAACGACGCGCCCTTCGGCGCCCTGCGCCTGCTCGGCGAAGCCGGAAAAAACCAGCCCGGCGACGGCCACTGGCTGTGCGCCGACCCGGTGCATCTGCGCTTTCACCACGAACGCATTGTTCTCGCTGACGCCGGGGCATTCGAGCTCGAAAAGGAAGAAGCGCACGCCATCACGGCGGCCCTGAACTCGGAATTTGCCGACATCGGCCGATTTCATGTCGCCACCGCCCGTCGCTGGTATCTGCAACTGAATGCCACGGTCAACGAGAAATTTGCCCCAATTTCAACCATTGCCGGCCGTCGGCTCGATAGCGACCTGACCGACAAGAACGGCCGGCTCAACCGCTGGCTCAACGAAGTCCAGATGTTCCTGCACGGCCACCCGGTCAATGAACGCCGCCAGGCCGCAGGCCAGCCGTCCGTCAACAGCGTCTGGCTGTGGGGCGGCGGATCGCTGCCCGAAATGCCGGCGCCAATTTTTTCTGCCGTGTGCAGCGATAACCCGCTGGCCACCGGTCTGGCGCTCGCTGCCGGCATCGAGGCCCCGCCCTGCCCGGCCAGCCTGAGCGCCCTGCTCGCCGACTCGACGCCCAACGACAACCCGCTGGTCGTCCTCGACAGCCTGCTGCCGCCGGTCCTCTATGAAAACAGCGAAGACTGGCGCAACGCCTTCGCTGCGCTGGAGAGCAACTGGTTCGTCCCGCTCCGGTCCGCGCTCGGCAGCAAGATCGAAACGCTGACCATCGTCGCCCCGACCATCTACGGCCAGCTGACCTGGACGCTGTACGGCAAGGACCGCTGGAAATTCTGGCGCAAGAGCCGCCTGCTGCAGACCATCGCCAAGGATTTGGCCGAAAATCAGGCCGAAGGAACGACCCCGTGACCAACATCACCACCCGCAGCAGCCCGCCCCGCGTCGTCTGGCAACTCGAACAACAGGGCCTGCACCCGCTGCTCGCCCGCCTCTACGCGTCGCGCGGCATCAAGGACAAGTCCGAGCTCGACTACGAACTGAAGTCGCTGATCCCGCCGACTGCGCTGACCAACGCCAGCGCCGCCGCCCACCTGCTGGCCGACGCCATCGAGGCCGAGGCGAAAATGCTGATCATCGGCGACTACGACTGCGACGGCGCCACCGCCACGGCGGTCGGCATGCGCGCCCTGAAAGCACTCGGCGCCGACGTCGATTTCCTGCTGCCTGATCGTTTCAAGCTCGGCTATGGTTTATCGCCGGAAATCGTCGATGTCGCCGCGCAGCAGTCGCCCGACCTCATCATCACCGTCGACAACGGCATCGCCAGCCTCGAAGGCGTCGCCCGCGCCCAGCAGCACGGCATCGCGACGCTGATCACCGACCACCATTTACCCGCCGAAACGCTTCCCGAGGCCGATTGCATCGTCAACCCGAACCAGCCCGGCTGCGACTTCCCGTCGAAATGCATCGCCGGCGTCGGCGTCATGTTCTACGTCATGCTCGCCCTGCGCGCCGAACTGCGCGAACGCGGTTATTTTGCCGAACGCCCCGAACCCAACTTCGCCAACCTGCTCGACCTCGTCGCGCTGGGCACCGTCGCCGACGTCGTCAAGCTCGACCGCAACAACCGCATCCTCGTCAGCCAGGGTTTGAAGCGCATGCGCGCCGGCCAGATGCAGGCCGGCATCGCCGCCCTGTTCAAGGCCGCCGGACGCGACCCGAAAAAGGCCACGGCGATGGACCTCGGCTTCATCCTCGGCCCGCGCCTCAACGCCGCCGGCCGCCTGGCCGACATGCGCCTCGGCGTCGAATGCCTGCTCACCGATGACGCCAGCCGCGCCCTGCAAATCGCCCAGGAACTCGACACCCTGAACCGCGAACGCCGCGAGATCGAATCCGGCATGCAGGAACAGGCGCTGATCCTGCTCGAATCCCTCGACGCCAACGACGCCACGCCGGGCATCGCGCTCTTTGACGAAAGTTGGCACGAAGGCGTCGTCGGCATCCTCGCCTCGCGCATCAAGGACAAACTGCACCGCCCGGTCTTCGCCTTCGCGCCCGGCGAAGACGGCATCGTCAAGGGGTCCGGCCGCTCGATCCCCGGCCTGCACCTGCGTGACGCCCTCGACCTCGTCGCCAAACGCGCCCCCGGCCTGCTCATCCGCTTCGGTGGCCACGCCATGGCGGCCGGTGCCACGGTGAACGCGAAAAACTTCGAAAAATTCAAATCCCTGTTTGCCGAAGTCGCCGGCGAACTACTCGCCCCAGCCGACCTGACCCGCACGCTGGAAACCGACGGCAAGCTCGAAGGCGCCTACATCTCCCTCGAAACCGCCCGCCTGCTCGAGAACGAAATCTGGGGCCAGGGCTTCCCGGCGCCGCTGTTCATGGACGATTTCGAGGTCGAACAGCAACGCGTGCTCAAGGACAAACACCTCAAACTGCGCCTGCGCAAAGGCGACACCCGCATCGACGCCATCCAGTTCAACTTCAGCACCCAGCCCGGCAACCGCACCCGCGTCGCCTACCGGCTGGCGATCAACGAATACATGGGCGTCGAAAACCCGCAGTTGATGGTGGAACATCTCGAATAGTGGTATCGGGCGTCAGTCGAGGTCGCCAACGCCAAGGCGGCATATCGGCAAACTTCCAAAATTCCTACCGATACTCCACAGATCACTGACTCCTTGGCTGACAGCGCTACGCGACCACTGGCACGTCTGGTCGGGCGTCCGGGCATGAGCCTGAAGTGAGCGCGCCCTGCCGGGCGCACCGAAACAAAAAACCCGGCACTCGGCCGGGTCGTTGTAGAGCCGCGAAAAATCAGGCCGCGTTGAGTGCCTGATCCAGATCGGCGATCAGGTCGTCGATGTGCTCGATGCCGACTGACAGACGGATCATGTCTTCGGAGACGCCAGCCTTGGCCAGTTCTTCCGGCGATAGCTGGCGGTGCGTGGTCGATGCCGGGTGGCAGGCCAGGGTCTTGCAGTCGCCGATGTTGACGAGGCGGGTGACGAGTTGCAGGGCATCCTGGAACTTGCCGCCAGCTACGCTGCCGCCGATGACACCGAAGTTGAGAATGCCGGAAGCGCGGCCGCCCATGTATTTCTGGACCAGCGCGTGGTCCTTGTGGTCGGGCAGGCCGGCGTAGTTGACCCAGCTGCACTTCGGGTGGCTCTTCAGGAAATTGGCGATCTTGAGCGAGTTTTCGCAGATGCGGTCCATGCGCAGGGCCAGGGTTTCGATGCCTTGCAGGATCAGGAAGGCGTTGAACGGGCTGATCGCGGCGCCCATGTTGCGCAGCGGGACGACGCGGGCGCGGCCGATGTAGGCGGCGGGGCCGAGGGCTTCGGTGTAGACGACGCCGTGGTAGGACACGTCCGGCTCGTTGAGGCGCTTGAACTTGGCCTTGTGTTCGGCCCACGGGAACTTGCCGCTATCGACGATGATGCCGCCGAGGCTGTTGCCATGGCCGCCGAGGTACTTGGTCAGGGCATGGACGACGATGTCGGCGCCGTGTTCGAAGGGGCGGCACAGGTAGGGCGAGGGCACGGTGTTGTCGACGATGACCGGCACGCCGTGCTTGTGGGCGATTTCGGCGAGCTTTTCGAAATCGACGACATTGCCGAGCGGGTTGCCGACGGATTCGCAGAAGACGGCCTTGGTCCTGGCGTCGATGAGCTTTTCAAAGGCAGCCGGATCGCGGTAGTCGGCGAAGCGGACATCGATGCCGTATTGCGGCAGGGTGTGGGCGAACAGGTTGTAGGTGCCGCCGTAGAGCGTGCTCGAGGTGACGATGTTGTCGCCGGCCTCGGCGATGGTCTGGATCGCGGCGGTGATGGCCGCCATGCCGGAGGCCAGGGCCAGCGCGGCGATGCCGCCTTCCATCGCGGCGACGCGCTTTTCCAGGACGTCCTGCGTCGGGTTCATGATGCGCGTGTAGATGTTGCCGGCGACCTTGAGGTCGAAGAGGTCGGCGCCGTGCTGGGTGCTGTCGAAGGCGTAGGAAGTCGTCTGGTAGATGGGGACGGCGACGGCCTTGGTGGTCGGGTCGGGCGAATAGCCGCCGTGAACGGCAAGGGTTTCGATTTTCATGCGTGTCTCTCTTGATGTTGTTGTCAAAAAGGGAAGTCCGGAAATAACCCGTCTAGCTTAGCGCGCCCGGCGACGAGCGCCAACAAGGATGTCTTCTATGCTTATGCCCAAACATCATGCCGCCGGATCGGTCGCTTCTTCGTCACCCGGAAAGGTCTCGGCCGGGCTGCGTGCCGCCTTGATCATGAAACGGCCGGGGTCGATGGCATCGACGAGGTCGCGCTCGAGCGGCAGCGGCTCGCCTTCGATCTGGCTGAGCAGCAGATCGGCCATCAGAACCGACCACACGATGCCGCGCGCGCCGAAGCCCTGCATGCACCACAGGCCTGGCTGGCGGGGGATGTTGTGCAGGCGGGTATTCGGTGAAGCGGCCATGACATCCGGTACGGCGCCGACAATGGGCAGGCGGTCCGGCGACATCGGGCGGAAGCCGACGCGGCCGTGCAGGCTGGCGGCGTCGAGGCCGGTGGCGAAGGCGGGCAGGGTCAGTCGCAGGCGGGCGAGGTTGTCGCTGTGGTCGCTTGCGCGTTCGGCCGCCTCGTCGTCTTCATAGGACAGCGAGGCACCGATCAGCTGCGTGCCGTCGACTTCCGGAATGGCGTAGCCGATCTGGAAGAGCACGGCCTTGAGCGGCATGCCGGCGGCCGCTGGCAAATGGCTGACCTGGCCGCGGCCGGAACGTTGGGGCAGCCAGGCGAATTGCTCGAATAGCGGGGCGGCGGCACCGCTGGCCATGACCAGCACGGGCGCTTCGGCCAGGATATTGCCGGCCGCATCGAGCGCCTGCCATTCCATTTTTGGCCGAAAAATCCGGTTGACCGTGGCATTGAAGCGCGTCGTGACTTTTTCGGGAAAAGCGGCCAGTGCAGCCTGGCAGACGGATGACGGTTGCACCCAGCCGCCATCCGGAAACCACCAGCCACCGATATTCACCGGTTGGCCGAGCAACCGGCTGGCTTCGTCTTTTTCCACAAATTGCAGGATCTCGGGCGGCAAGCCGAGTTGTTCGACGGCACGCCTTTGCTGCGCTTCGTGTTCCGGTTCGCGCGCCAGATGCAGGACGCCGCAGGGCGACCAGCGGGCGTCGGGCAGGCCGGCGAGCAGGGCGCGGGTGGCGAGAAAGCCGGCGCGCGTGAGGCGCGACAGGCGGTTGTCGTCGGCGCTGGGTAGCGGGCGCAGCATGCCGGCCAGGTTGCTCGAGGCGCCCGTTGCCGGGGCGGCGGCCTGTTCGAGCACGGTAACCTGCCAGCCGGCGGCGGCCAGCGCGTAGGCCGTGGCGCTACCGGCAATGCCGGCGCCGATGACGATGGCCCGGCGATCCGTCGGCGCGACGCGGCGATCCGGTCGGCGCGAACGGAAGCGGCCGACCAGCATCTGGCGCTTGCCGAGCGGACCGGGACGCTTTTCGACGTCGAACTCGGCGTCTTTCAATGCCTGGCGAACGTGGCCGGCGACTGTCCAGGTGGCTAGTGTCGCGCCCGGTGCGGTGAGCCGGGCCAGGCCCTTGCAGAATTGCGGCGACCACAGTTCGGGATTCTTTTGCGGGGAAAAGCCGTCGAGGAAGAAGGCATCGACCGAGGCGTCGATGGCGCGCAACTCGGTCGAAGCGTCGCCGAAAAGCAGGGTCAGAATGACTTGCCCGCCGTTCAGATGCAGGCGGTGCATGCCGGGTACCAGCGGCGGCCAGTGCTTTTGCAGCTCCGCCGCCAGTTCGCCGAATTCCGGCCAGACTTGCTGGCAGGTGGCGAGGTCTGCCACGGTCAACGGGAATTTTTCGCAGGAAATGAAATGCAGTCGCCGGCAGTGCTGCGGGTCGTCCCGCCAGGCTTGCCAGGCCGCGAGGAAATTCAGCCCGGTGCCGAAGCCGGTTTCGAGGATGACGAAGCGGTCGCGCCCCTGCCAGCGCTGCGGCAGTTCATTGCCGCCGAGAAAGACATGCCGCGCCTGCGTCGGGCCGCCGAGGGCGGAGTGGTAGACGTCGTCAAAGGCGGCGGAGTAGGGCGTGCCGTAGGCGACGAGTTCGATTTTGGCGGGCTGCAGTTTTTCCACTAAGGAGCCGAGAAATAACAAGTTGGACAAATATGGGTGCGCTGGCGGGATGCGATGCAAGGCGCCGGTCGCGCCGCATGGCCATTCCCTGCAAGCGACCGGCAACGCCGCAGCGCGCCCGCCAGCACAGCCAGCATGTTCAAGTTATCCTCGGCTCCTAATGCAGGCGCGAGATGTCAATGGCAGGCGTGGCGCTCGTTGGCACCGGGGCGTCGTCGAGCGGCAGACTCCATTGCGCATGCTCGGCGCCGGCCCGCAGCATGGCGCACAGGGTTTGCAGCAACTCGACGTTCATGGCGACCTGGAAACTGCGCTCACGGCCTTCGCGGAAGGTCAGGTTAAACGTGCCATCGCTCAAGGTGTCCACCTTGAGTTCGCTGCTCAGCAGCGGCGTCGAGCCGAGTGGGTAGGTAGCATTTTCGTCGGAAAATGGCTGCTCGAAGTCGACTGCCTCGCCAACTGGAATTTCGCTAACGACAGGCATCGCCGCGGCCTCTTTCCCGGTCAGCCGGGCCAGATGCGGCCACAGTTCGCGCAGGAAACGCCGGGTCAGCCAGATCCGGTATTCCTCGTCGTCCTGCGTCGAGATGCGCAGAAGCAGACGATCCTGCACTTGGTCGCAAGCGACTTGAAGCTGACGAATTTGCATGTTTAGCATTCTTGGCCAATGGTCGAGCGAGCGCAGGCGAGACCAGCCCGCAGGGCGCAGGACGCCACGTAGTGGCGGTTCCGAGCGCAGCGAAGAATTCGGCATAGCCGAACACAAGGCGTACGGTGCCGCCGCATAGCAGCGCTATGCAAGGTGCCGTGCAACGCCGTATCGCCAAGCGCAGCCGACCATCGCATCACTCGGGGCGCATGGAGGGGAACAGGATGACATCGCGGATGGCCGCTGCGTCAGTCAGCAGCATGATCAGCCGGTCAATCCCGATGCCGCACCCGCCAGTCGGCGGCAGCCCGTATTCCAGCGCCCGAATGAAGTCAGCGTCGTAATACATCGCCTCTTCATCCCCCGCATCCTTCGCCTTCATCTGTTCCTGGAACCGCGCCGCCTGATCTTCCGCATCGTTGAGCTCCGAGAACCCATTGGCAATTTCCCGCCCGACAATAAACAGCTCAAACCGCTCGGTAATCTCCGGATTGGTGTTGGAGGCGCGGGCCAGCGGCGAGACTTCGACCGGGTAGTCGATGATGAAAGTCGGCTCCCAGCACTGGGCTTCGGCGCAGGCTTCGAACAACTGCAGTTGCAGGCTGCCGATGCCGCCCGGCTTGAGCGGCTCGCCGAAGTGCTTGATCTTGGCCTTGAGGAATTCGGCATCGGCCAGCTCGGCATCGTTGAATTCCGGATGCTGGCGCTGAATGGCCTGGCAGATGGTCAGGCGATGGAAAGGCTTGGAGAGGTCGAGCTCGCGGCCCTGATAGACGAAGACTTCCTTGCCCAGGGCTTCGCGGGCGGTGTGGCGGAGCAGGCCTTCGGTGAAGTCCATGAGCGTGTGGTAGTTGGCGTACGCCTCGTAGAACTCCATCATCGTGAATTCGGGGTTGTGGCGCGGGCTCAGGCCTTCGTTGCGGAAATTGCGGTTGATTTCGAAAACCTTCTCGAAACCGCCGACGACCAGGCGCTTGAGGTAAAGCTCAGGGGCGATGCGCAGGAACTGCTGCATGTCGAGCGCGTTGTGGTGCGTGACGAAAGGCTTGGCCGAGGCGCCGCCGGGGATCGGGTGCATCATCGGCGTTTCGACTTCCATGAAGCCGTGGCCGGTCATGTAATTTCGGATCGAGGCGACGATGGCAGAACGGGCGCGGAAGGTGAAGCGCGTTTCCTCGTTCATGATCAGGTCGACGTAGCGCTGGCGATACTTCATTTCCTGGTCGGCCAGGCCGTGGAACTTGTCCGGCAGCGGCCGCAGCGACTTGGTCAGCAGGCGGATTTCAGCGGCCTGGATGGACAACTCGCCGGTCTTCGTCTTCATCAGGATGCCGGTGACGCCGATGATGTCGCCCAGGTCCCAGGTCTTGAAATCGGCGTAAACCTCTTCACCGACGCGGTCGCGCGTGATGTAAATCTGGATGCGGCCCGACAGATCCTGAATGGTGGCAAACGACGCCTTGCCCATGACGCGCTTGAGCATCATGCGGCCGGCCAGCTTGACCTCGACCGGCAGGCCTTCGAGTTCTTCCGCCGATTTCTCGCCATAGCCTTCGATGACCTTGGCAGCGGTGTTCTCGCGCTGGAAGTCGTTCGGGAAGGCTTTCCCGGCCTTTCGCCACTCGGCCAGTTTGGCGCGGCGCTCGGCGATGAGCTGGTTTTCGTCTTGCTGGACCGGGGCTTGCTGTTCGGGGTTGGACATGAAGAATCCTTGGGGAAATGGGGGTGCTGCGGGCGAATGCCTGGAACTCTGAATTTTCGCCGATTTTGGGGTGTTGGGACAAGGTTGGTGGGGGTTGTTTTGTAGCGTATGGCTGGCGATTTCCTGTTTTTTTGCCTGGGTTTCCGCCCAGGGTCTCTGCTCCCGGTCACCCAACGAGTCAGGCATCGAAGACACAAAGGCCCGTATTCATGCGGCTGGACAAGGCTGGATAAGCGGTCAACTGAGGTTTCAAGGTTGAAGACGTGGCCGCCTGGTCGCGTGCGCACACCGTTTGGATGCGACAGTTCCTGGTGCTCAACGCCCAACCCCTCTCAGTCGGGCTTGCGGTCAATCGCCTCTCGCTGCTTATCATTGTTGTAAACGCAACAAAGCAAAATGCCATCGATGCTGTGCAATCAGCCCCCCGCAACACTGTTTCAGAAATCACACGGAACAGTGATGGCAGAATGATTTTGGGGCTTTTTCCCCAGTTACTTGCGTTATCCAAAATTACATTTATGCAATGCGTTTGAAACAGATGTTTGGCACACTGCCTCAAAACTCTTTCTTCAAGCCACCCCGACAGCATTGCTGCGATGCAACATTTTGTTAAAAACATTGTTACAATGCACCCGCAACAACTACTTACTTACCCAATCCAAGGAGCGTCCGATGTCCATCAATCCCGAGCAGTTCGCCGCCGCTAACAAAGCCGCTGTCGATTCCCTGTTGTCCGTCGCCAACACCGCCCTGGCTTCTGCCGAACGCATCGCCAGCCTGAATCTTGAAACCGCCCGTTCCGTTCTGGAAGACTCCGTCTCCAACGCCAAGGCCCTGATGGGTGCCAAGGATCCGCAGGAAGCCCTGTCCATCCAGGCTTCGCTGACCCAGCCGAGCGTCGAGAAGGCTGTTGCCTACTCCAAGTCGGTTTACGAAATCTCCACCGAAACCCAGGAACAACTGGCCAAGATGGTTGAAGCCCAGTTCGGCGACTTCCAGAAGAACGTTGCTGCCATGCTCGAAAAGGCTGCCAAGTCTGCCCCGGCTGGTTCCGACGTTGCCGTTGCTGCCGTTCAGAGCGCCATCGCTGCCGCCAACTCGGCTTTCGACAACATGCGCAAGACCGCCAAGCAAGTGACCGAAATGGCCCAGACCAACATGGCTGCCGCGACCAGCGCCACCGCCAAGGCTGTCAAGAAGTCCAAGTAATTTTCAGCTCTCGCTGAACGAGAAAGGCCCGCATCGCTGCGGGCCTTTTTCTTTGGGGCTCGCCTGAAAACTCAGGCGGCCAGCAGGCGCCGCAGGCCACGCATCAGCGTCCCGATGGCCGGCAATTTCATGTACAACTCCTCGGCGGCATCCCAGTAGTCGCGGTGGTAGCAGACCTTGCCGTCGGCATCGAACTTGAGATGCGAGACGCCGCGCATGACCTGCGCCTCGCCCTTGCCCCACAGCTTCACGCGGTAATAAAACTCCCAGACCAGCATCGCGCCGTTATCGTCGGCGACCTTTTCGGTGACGACGAAACGCGGCTCGGCGACCTGCCCGAACATGTGGGTGAAGATGCGCTGAATGGCCGGCAGGCCGCGAACCTCGTTGAACGGGTCCTTGAACCAGGCGTCGTCGCTGTAGAACTCGGGGAAGCGGGCGACGCTGGCCGGGGCGAATTCGTTGTAGAAGACGATCAGTTCGTCGAGGGTCATGTCAGCCTCCGGTGAAGCGGCGAATGAGCGGGAAATACCAGCGATAGGGGAGCAGCGCGAAAAGCTTCATGACACGGGTAAAACGCTTGGGGAAATGGATTTCGAAATTGGCTGATTTAAAGCCGTCGACCGTGGCAATCGCCGCCTGTTCCGGCGTCAACAGCGCCGGCATGGAGAAATCGTTTTTCGCGGTCAATTGGGTTGAAACGAAGCCGGGGTTGATGACCCAGACGCCGATGCCTTTCGGAGCGAGATCGAGGTGCAGCACTTCGGCGAAGTGAATGAGCGCCGCCTTGCCCGGCCCGTAGGCCAGCGCCTTGGGCAGGCCGCGATAGCCGGCGACGCTGGCGACGAAGGCGATGCCGCCGCCCGGCTTGAGGTCGGACAAAACGGTGGCAGCGAGGCGCATGGCGGCATTGAAATTGACCGTGACGACCCGCTCGGCGACGGCCAGATCGAAGTTGTCGGCGCGCATCGGGACGTAGTCGCCAGCCAGGTAGACGACGAGGTCGACGCCGCCCCAGGTGGCCAGCAATTTTTCGCGGGCAGCGCTCAGTCTTGCGATGTCGGTTGCATCGCACGGCAGCAGCAAGGCATCGGCGATGGACAGCGCGGCCAGCTTGTCGGCGCTACGGGCTGAAAGCGCCAGCCTTGCTCCGCGCCCGGTCAGTTCGCGGGCGATGGCCGCGCCGATACCGCTCGAGGCGCCGACCAGCCAGACGCGCTTGCCTTTCCAGTCGGTGATGATCGGATTCATCGCTTGACGAAGGTCAGCGTCACTTCGCCCAGGTTGAAGCCCCATTTCGACATGTAGGAGCGGTTCATCATGACCTTGTCGTCCATGAGGAACATCCAGTCGTCGAAATCGACGTTGTAGACCTTGCCGTCGACCGGCAGTGCCAGCACGTAGCGCCAGCGAAGGGCATTGCCGGAAATTTCGCCGATCGCCTCGCCGACGACATCGTCAGCCCGGCCGCGGAAAGTGCCGTCGGCCTGTTTGGTCAGCGTCCAGACCCGGCGCGAGGTGGTGCCATCCGACCACTTGAAATTCTCGTCGAGGACGCCGGTATCGCCCGTCCATTTGGCGTCGATGACGACGTGGAAGCGTTTTTGCACCTCGCCAGAGCGGCCCTGGAAAATGCCCCAGGCGTCGAGGGTGCCGTTCAGATAAGTCTTGAGATCAAGCGCCGGTTGTTCGGACCGGTATTGTTCGACGCCGGTCGAGGCACAACCAGCCAGGCCGAGCGTGAAGACAGCAGCGAGCAAGAGTTTCATGGTCAGATCTCCAGAGAATGGCGCCAGCGCCAGAGCAAGGCCGCGGCCAGCGCCTTGAAACCGAGCGGTAGCAGGGCGTAGGCAAAGGTCAGGGCCGATAGCCCGGTGTTACCGCCCGGCACATAGCCGAGCGCACCGAGCAGGGGAAGAGAAAGCCCGGCAGCGAGCGCCAGGTTGAGCTTGGCAACAAAATTCCAGACACCGAAACAGGCCCCGGCCTGACCTTGACGTTCGCCGAGATCGGCCGCGATGGCGGCCGGTAGCGCGAGGTCGGCGCCAAGCGCGAGGCCGGAGGCGATGCAGATGACGGCGAATGGCCAGACATCGCCCGAGCCAAGCAGGCTGGCACCGGCGAAAGCGGCGATGGAAACGCCCATCGCCAATAGCCAGGCAAAGACGCGACCGCGCCGGGCCGAGAGCATGACCCAGAGCGGCAGCGAGGCGGCGCCGGCGATGAAGTACAGGGCGAGCAACGGGCCGCTGGCCGACTCGGCTTGCAGGACGTCGGCGACGAAGAAGAGGAAGAGTGTGGCGGGAAGGGCGGCGGCGATGCCGTTGGCGACGAAAACAATGAGCAGGCGACGGAAAGCTTCGTCAGCGAAGACACGGCGGAGGCTGGGCAGCAAGGGCTGGTGCCCCCCTCCCCCTTTATGTCCTGCAGGGACGGTATCCCTTGGGACAAGGGGGAGGTTGGGATAAGCAGAGACTTGGCCGCCGTTGTTTGGCGGCTTAGTCGGTTGCTTAGTAGTTTCATCAGGGGGATGGGTTTCGGGTCGGCGGCGATTTGACCCATCCCCTCCCCGGCCCTCCCCTTGAAAGGGAGGGAGCTTGACGCCGACGCGGCTGAAGGTCGTGACCGCAGCAATGAGCAACAGTGGCGGCAGTATCCAGCTCAGTCGCGCGATGCCGTCGCTCAGGCTGGCCGCCAGCACAGCCGGCAGCGCAGCGGCGAGGACGACGCCGAGCAGGCCGAAGCCTTCTCGGGCTGCGGTCAACCTTGTTCTCAGGGCGGAATCCTCGCCGATATCCGCCCCCCAGGCCTGATACGCCACGCTGGCGGCCGAGAAGCCGAGGTAGGTCATGGCCAGCGAGCCGAGCAGCCAGAGCGCGGCATGTTCGGTCGGCGGGTTGAGCAGTGCGACGAAACCGATGGCGAAGGGCAGCAGCGCCAATGCCACCATGCGCGGCCGGGAAACTCGGTCGGCCAGCCAGCCGAGCCAGGGGTCGATACCGGCGTCGAGCAGGCGGGCACCGAGGAGGATGAAACCGAGGAGAGCCAGCTCCATGCCGGTGGTTTCGGCGTAGTAACGGGGGACGTGGACGTAGATTGGCAATGCCGCGAAGGCCAGGGGGAGGCCTAGCAGGCCATAGGAGAGGACGCGACCGGTGGTCATGGCTTGCGGCCTGACGATTGGCGGGGGGTTCCGCCCTTGCGGGGCGTCTCACTTTTTCTTGCTTCGCCAAGAAAAAGTAAGCAAAAAGAAGGCGACCCTGGGTCGGTGCCGGCTGCGCCGGTTCCCTGCGCTACTCGGAAAGCCGGGCGGCTGCGGAACTCGGGGCTGCGCCCCTCAAACAGTCCTCGCCGAAGGCCCCCGGCCTTCCTGCGTTGCTCGGCACCTCTCAAGGGGCCCGGTGAAACAACCCGGGGTGAAACAGGGGTGCGGTCATTCCCGCGCAAGCGGGAATCCAGCGGTGGTTTGGACTCCCGCTTGCGCGGGAGTGACGGGGATGGAGTGAGTGAGCGCTTCCGGCGGATTCCATTTTTGGCCGTTTTTTCCGGTTGACCGTGGAAACCAGTTTTTTGCGGTACATCGGTTGAACGTGGACGCTTTTGGGGTCCCCGTGGAAGGCGCTGAGCAACGCAGGAAGGCCGGGGGTCTTCGGCGAGGACTGTCTGAGGGCGAAGCCCGAGTTCCGCAGCCACCCGGCTTTCCGAGTAGCGCAAGGAACCGGCAAAGCCGGCACCGCCCCCGGGGTCGCCTTTTCTTTGGCTACTTTCTTTTGGCGAAGCAAAAGAAAGTACGCCCGCCAGCAAGGCGGAACCCCAAGCCTGATCCGGAGGAACAAAAGTCATCCCACCCGCCTCAACAGCGCCGCCCGCAACCCTGGCGCACTCGTCTTCGCATCCAGCCAGATGCCAAAAAACCACCGCGCAAAATCCTCATCGGCAACTTCCCCAACCAAACGATCATTGAAATAAAACCGTGCTGAATCCGGTCGGTACTCCCCGACAATGAAGTCGCCTGACTTGACGTCCGGGAAGATCCGCGTCATCTGCTGACCCCAGCGCTTAAGGGAAGCCTCCTCCGCCCCCAGCGCCCGCATTTCCTTGACGCTCGCCTCGGCAATCGCCGCCCCGGCAATCGTCCGCTTGTAGTCGAGCCGCAACGCCAACGGCGGCCGTTGCGGATCATCCCCTGCCCACAGCGTCGCTTCATAAACGAGAAAGCCAAAGCGCCGAAACTCGCCATTGCCCCAGCGCTTGAGGCCGGCCGTCGGGTCGGTATTGGCGAAAGCGGCGAACGGGGCAGCCGCCATCGCCAGCAACAGCCGACGACGCGCCCCCGAGGCCATTTCATTTTTGGCCGTTTTTTCCGGTTGACCGTGGGAATCGCCAACGCGAGCTCCCGGGGCCAACGGATCAACGGTGCGTGAGTTCAAACTGGACGACATCGATATTCCCGGCCAGGAAGCCGGCCTCGCAGTAGCAAAGGTACATGCGCCAGAGTCGGCGGAAGGGCTCGTCGAAACCGAGCTTCTGGATTTCGGGCCAATTGGCTTCGAAGGCGTGGCGCCATTCGGCCAGCGTCCTGGCGTAGTCGAGGCCGAAGGCGTATTCGTTGCGGACGATCAGGCCCTGTTTGGCGGCAGCGGCGCGGAAGGCGGCACGCGAGGGCAGCATGCCGCCGGGGAAGATGTATTGCTGGATGAAATCGGTGCTGCGCCGGTATTCCGGGAAAATGTCGTCGCGGATGGTGATGCTCTGGACGACCGCCCTGCCCTCAGCCTTGAGCGCCTTGGCAAGGGTCTTGAAATAGGTCGGCCACCAGCGTTCGCCGACGGCTTCGAACATTTCGATGGAAACGACGTGGTCGAACTGCTCGTCGAGATCGCGATAGTCCTGCAGGCGAAGATCGGCGCCCGGTACGCGTTTCTGCGCCCAATCAAGCTGCGCTGGCGACAGGGTCAGGCCGGTGGTCTGCAAGCCGTCCTGCACGGCCAGTTCGGCAAAGCCGCCCCAGCCGCAGCCGATTTCGAGCACATTCTGGCCGGGCGCGGCTTTCAGGCAGTTGAGGATGCGCCGGTACTTGGTGTGTTGCGCCGTCTCCAGCGAACCGTCGTCGGCTTCGCGGTAGATGGCCGACGAATAGCTCATGCCCGGGTCGAGCCACCGCTGGTAGAAATCGTTGCCGAGATCGTAGTGGGCCATGATGTTGCGCTTGCTGCCGCTGCGGCTGTTGGCGTTGAGCCAGTGGCGGACGCGGGCGGCGAGCAGGCTGCCCCACGAGCCATAGACGGCCCTTTTAAGCTGCTCGCGATTGGCTGCCAGCAGCTTCAACAGCCCGGTGATGTCGGGCGAATCCCACTGGCCGTCGAGGTAGGCTTCGGCCAGGCCGATGTCGCCGCGGGCCAGCACCTGGCCGAACATCGCCTCGTCATGCACCTGCATGGTGACGCCATGTTCGCCGTCGCCGAACAGCGCGCTGGCGCCACCGGGCAGACGGATTTCGAGCAGTCCGCCCTGGAGCTTTTCGAGCAGTTCGAAGACCAGACGGGTGTCGCGGGCCAGCCTCTCGCTGCCGCGCAAAATCATTGTGTTGTTCATTTTGTCGAGTCCCGGAGGGGTTGAGAGACGTGGGCGCCACGGAAGGGCACCCCTTTGAGCCACAGCTTCAAGGCTTGCCAGTGGATGCGGAACATCACGCCGGCGGTAAGAAAAGGCATTTTGAGGAAAGCGCCGAGCAAGGCGGCCGTGGACCAGGCACGCGGCTTGCCCGAGATGGAGGTGAGCAGCAGTTCGCCGTCGGTATCGTCGTAGTCGATACGGGCCAGCGGCACCGGCCGGTCGAGGTGGAAGCGAAAGCGGTAGCCGCCTTCGATCTCGTTGAAGGGCGAAACGTGGAATTCCTTGGTGGCGCGCAGTTCCTGACCATCACGCAGCGGCGAACCGCCGACGTTGTGCAGCAAGTAGCTGTAATGGCCGCCGAAGGTGTTGTTCACCTCGGCCAGCACGGCGATCAGCACCCCTTCGACATTCCGGCAGAACCAGAAGCTGACCGGATTGAAGACAAAACCAAAAACGCGCGGAAAACATTGCAGCGTGATCTCGCCGTCGTCGGGCAGGCCGTGCTGGCGCAGTTGCGCCTGTATCCACGGCAACAAGGGGCTGCCGTCGCGGGGGCCATGGTCTTTCTGGCGGAAGCTGAGCAGATTCCCACGGTCAACCGAAAAAATCGGGCAATTTGCAAATATCAGGTCACGCACCGGCAACTGGACGTAGAAGACCGGGTAGACGAAGGCATTGACCGCCGGACGCAGGCGCCGGTGCATGACATGGCCAAGGAAGAGGCGCGGGCGGTTCATGGCCGGCTCAGACCGTTTCCAGCGCAGGCTTGATGGTGGCCGTATCGACTGGCCACGGCGCCATGACACCGAGGCCATTGACGACGCGCAGTGCCGACTTCAGGCCATCTTCGTGGAAACCGTAGCTGCCCCAGGCGCCAGCCAGCCAGATGCCGTTCTCGCCCTGGACATGGGCCAGGCGCTGCTGGGCGGCGATGGCCGGGGCGTCGAAAATCGGGTGGGCGTAGTCAAACTCGGCCAGCACTTTAGCCGGGTCCGGCTCGCGCGCCGGGTTGAGCGTGACGACGACCGGCGTCTCGAAGGGCAGCGGCTGCAGCTTGTTGATCAGGTAGGAAACGCCGACCGGCTGCTCACCGGGTTCGCCGCTACCGGCAAAGTAGTTCCATGCCGACCAAAGCTTCTCGTCGCGCGGCAGCAGCGCGCGGTCGGTGTGCAAGATCGCCCGGTTGGGCTGGTAGCGGATGGCCGACAGCACCTCGCGCTGGCCATCGGTCGCCGTGAAACCGAGGATGGCCTGGGCCTGATCGCTGTGGCAGGCCATGACGACCTGATCGAAATGCTCGCTGCCGGCGGCATGCGTCACCTTGAGCCGATCGCCTTCGCGGCTTACGGCGCTGACCGGGCAGGCAAGGCGGATTTCACCGCCATTGGCGATGAGCCGGGAGGCGATTTTGCGCACGTAGGCACGACCGCCACCGAGCACAGTCCGCCACAGCGGCCGGTTGAAAACCTGCAGCAAACCGTGGTTCTGGCAGAAGCGGATAAAGGTGGCGAGCGGCATGGCGCGCATCTGGCCGGTCGGACATGACCAGATGGCAGCCGCCATGGGCAGCAGATACCAGTCGGTAAAGGCGCGCGAATAGCGGCCGTCGTCGAGGAAATCCTGAAGTCTGATTTCGCTCTCCGGATACTCCGCCAGCCACGCCGTACTTTCACGGTTGAAGCGCAGGATGTCGCTCAGCATGGACCAGAACTGCGGGCGTAACAGATTGCGCCTTTGCCCGAAAACCGTCGCCAGATTGCTGCCGGCCCATTCGAGATCGGGGTTTTCCAGACTGACCGCGAAGGACATCTCGGTTTCGACACTCTCGACGCCGAGCAACTCGAACATCGCGATCAGATTGGGATAAGTCTTGTCATTGAAAACAAGGAATCCCGTATCAACGGGATGCGTCTTGCCTTCCAAAGTCACGTCCACCGTGTTGGTATGGCCGCCCAGGTAGGCGCCGGCTTCGAACAGGGTCACGTCGAATGTGCGGCTCAACAGCCAGGCGCTGGCCAGCCCGGAAATGCCGGCGCCAACAACCGCAATCCGTTTTTTTGATGCCCTGTCTGATGTTGAAAACACGCTCAGCTCCTCACTTGTTTTGTCCTAGACAAACAGGACGTTTGTTCGTAAGATAGCCAGCAAAGAATGACTTGTCAACGGTTTGTCTAACATTTGTTCAGGACAAATATGAATACCGCGACTTTTAATATTGCCGCCGTCGAGCGCGATACCGGGCTCTCCAAGGATGTCCTGCGCATGTGGGAACGCCGCTACGGCTTTCCCGTGCCGAGCCGCGACAGCAACGGGGAACGCTGCTATCCGGCCGAACAGGTGGATCGTCTGCGCCAGATAAAACGCCTGATGGACCTCGGACACCGGCCCGGCAAGCTGATCGCCACGCCGCCGGAGGAACTGGGCGCGCTGACCTCGCGCCGGTCAAAATCGGTGGCGGTCGACGTTTCTGCCGACGATGGCGATCTCGGCGAGTTGCTCGCCCTGATCAAACAGCACGATACCGCCGCCTTTCAACAGGCCATGCAACAGCGTCTGGCCCGGCAGGGTTTGCAGCGCTTTGTCCAGGACACGGTTGCGCCGCTGACGCGGCAGGTCGGCGAAAAATGGGAGGACGGCAGCTTCGAGGTTTTTGAGGAACATCTCTACACCGAGCTGACCAAACGCCTGTTGCGCCAGGCCATCGCCACCCTGCCCGGCGGTCCGCGCGGACCGCGGGTGCTACTGACCAGCGTGCCGGATGAACAGCACGTGCTTGGCCTGTTGATGGTCGAAACCCTGTTTGCGCTGGAGGGCGCCGAGTGCATTCCGCTCGGCACGCAAATGCCGTTGCTTGAAATCGGCCGCGCCGCCGAGGCCCATCAGGCCGACATCGTCGCCCTCTCCTTCTCGCAGGCCTTCCCGCAACGGCAAATTCCCGGCCTGCTGCAACAATTGCGACTGGTCCTGCCGGAGAAGACGGCGCTATGGGCAGGTGGCGGCGGCGTCGCCCGCGTCACCCGGACAGGCGATGCCGAGCTGATCACGACGCTCGATGACGCGCTTGAGGCGCTGGCTAACTGGCGCGTTCAACACGCCTGAAAGCAGCCCCCCAAAGCACTTCGGCGCCGGGTTAACCTGGCGCCGAAGCTGGCTGCTAACAACTGTCGACCAAATACCAGCCGTCAGGCCGCCTCTTCCATCGGCACCAGAAAATCCTTGCTGATGCCGTTGCCGAGCATATAGATGCGATCCATGAAATCGGTGAGCCACTCATGCAGGCCGTGCTCAAGGACGTCCTCGATGCGCCCGTAACGCAGATGGGCATGCAGCATCCCGCCCTGGCGCTGGGTTTCGCCAGAATTGCTGTTGGCGATCAGGTCAAGATTCTTGACCACGCTGTTCATGCAGAACTGCAGCGAACGCGGCATGTCCTGATTGAAGATGAGCAATTCGGCGACCCGTTCCGGCGTAATGACATCGCGGTAAACCTTGCGATAGACCTCGAAGGCCGAGACGGAACGAAGCAGCGCGCCCCATTCGTAGAAATCGGTCGCCCCCTCGTCGTCATGCGGACGCAGGACATGGTATTTGACGTCGAGGATGCGCGCCGTGTTGTCGGCGCGTTCGAGCAAGGTGCCGAGGCGGATGAAGTGGTAAGCCTCGTCCTGCAGCAAGGTGCCCAGCGTCGTGCCGCGCGACAGCGACGAACGCATCTTGACCCACTCGAAATAGTCTCCGATGCCGGCATTGAACAGTTGGTCGAAGGTCTTTTCGCGCGCTTCGAGCCAGGTGGCGTTGAGCGTTTCCCACATTTCCGTGGTCAGGGTGCCACGCACGGCGTGGGCGTTTTCACGGGCCATGCGCAGGCAGCTGTGAATCGAGGCAAAATTGTCCGGGTCGCTGACCATGAATTTCAGGACATTTTCCCCGTTGACCGTGGAATACTTCTTGGCATAGGCCTCTTCGAGGCTGTTCAGGGCAATGATGGCAGCCCAGCTCTGATTGATCGCGTCCAGCGATTGCGGCACCAGCGACATTTGCCAGGTAACATCCAGCAGGCGGGCAAGATTCTCGGCGCGCTCGATGTAGCGCGACATCCAGAACAGGTGATCGGCAGTTCGACTCAGCATGACTTAATCCTCCAGAACCCAGGTATCTTTGGTGCCGCCGCCCTGCGACGAATTGACGACCAGCGAGCCCTTGGTCAGCGCGACGCGGGTCAGGCCGCCCGGCACCATGTCCACGCAGTCACCCGAGGACAGCACGAAGGGGCGCAGGTCAAGGTGACGCGGCGCAATGCCCTCCTCGACAAAGGTCGGGCAGTTGGACAGGGCCAGCGTCGGCTGGGCGATGTAACCGTCCGGCTTGGCGATCAGCAACTGGCGGAAATGTTCGATCTGTTCCGTGGTCGAGGCCGGGCCGACCAGCATGCCGTAACCGCCAGCGCCATGAACTTCCTTGACGACGAGTTCGGCCAGATGATCGAGCACGTATTTGAGGTCATCCGGCTTGCGGCACATGTAGGTCGGCACGTTGTTCAGTATTGGCTCCTCGTCGAGGTAGAAGCGAATCATGTCCGGTACATACGGGTAGATCGACTTGTCGTCGGCAACACCGGTGCCGATGGCATTGGACAGCGTCACGTTGCCGGCCTGATAGGCCTTGAGGATGCCCGGAACGCCAAGCGACGAGTCAGCGCGGAAAGCGAGCGGGTCCATGTAATCGTCGTCGAGCCGGCGGTAAATCACATCGACGCGCTGCGGCCCTTGCGTCGTGCGCATGTAGACCACCTCGTCCTTGACGAAGAGATCGCGGCCTTCAACCAGTTCGACGCCCATCTGCTGAGCCAGGAAGGTATGTTCGAAATAGGCGCTGTTGTAGGCGCCCGGGGTCAGGACGACGACGGTCGGGTTCGACACGCCCTTCGGGGCCACGGCGCGCAGCTTCTCAAGCAGCATGTCGGGGTAATGCTGGACCGGTGCCACCTTGTGCTTGGCAAACAGTTCCGGGAAGAGGCGCATCATCATCTTGCGGTCTTCGAGCATGTACGAGACGCCGGACGGCACGCGCAGGTTGTCTTCGAGCACGTAGAACTCGCCCTCACCGGCGCGGACGATATCGACGCCAGCGATGTGCGCGTAGATATTGCCCGGCAGATCGACGCCCATCATTTCCGGTCTGAACTGCGCATTGTTGAGCACCTGCTCGGCCGGAATCTTGCCGGCCTTGAGAATTTCCTGATCGTGATAGACGTCATGCAGGAACATGTTGAGCGCCTTGACGCGCTGGCGCAGCCCGGAACGCAGGGATTTCCATTCGGCCGAAGGAATGACGCGGGGAATGATGTCGAAGGGAATCAGGCGCTCCTTGCCTGCTTCCTCGCCATAAACGGCAAAGGTGATACCGACCCGGTGAAAGGCCAGATCGGCCTCGGCCCGCTTGCGGGCGATTCGCTCGGGCGGGGTCGCCTTGAGCCATGAATCGTAACCCTGGTAATGAGCTCGGACGCCACCGTTGGCGTCCATCATTTCGTTGTAGAAATTCATATTGGACTCGTCGCTGAGGATGCTCTCGGGGCTAATTCAGCAGGTTCCATGCCATGGAACAAAAACATACGGAATCAGTAGATTACAATTTCATAACATCAGGGTACGCCCCAATACAGTGCAGGGCAATTTCAATCTGGTGCAATAAACCTTGAAACCTCAGTTGACCGCTTGTCCAGCCTTGGCCAGCCGCCTGAATACAGGCCTTTGCGCCTTCGAGGCGATTCACCCTTGGGTGACAGCGCTACGCGGCCGCTGGCACGCCTGGTCGGGCGCCCGGCTTTGTGGCTTCGCCGAAACTCGCCGATTTGCTTTATTGTTATCGGCTCGTTTTCGCTCCTTCTTGCAGACATGAGCCTGCTGCGGCGTCGCTTCGCGCCGGCCATCCCGCCCGGGCGCACCATCTGCCACGTCCAACTGAGGTTTCAAGGTTGAATGACCAGGCAATCAAGGGAGCTTCATGAATGGATCGGCTGCGCCACCAGCCGAACGCCAAGCGCTGCACAAACCTTGCTGACAGTTTCGAAACGCGGGCTGGCATTCGGGCGCAGTGCCTTGTATAGCGCCTCCCGGGTGATACCGGAAGCCTTGGTCACCTCGGTCATGCCACGAGCGCGCGCCCCACCCCCAGGGTGTGTGCAAGCTCCGCCATGTCGCCATCGGCAATGGTCTGGTTCAGGCACTCCGAAATCACCGCTTCGCTGTCCAGATATTCGGCCAGATCAAATTCGGGCAGACCTGCCAGGTCAATTTTCTTGGTCATCACCATCACTCCTTGATCGTCGCCGCCAAGCATCACAATCAGAACCGTCCCCCGCAGCACGTAATACATCCGCCAGTCCGGCCCGAAATGCTCGCGCATCTCGAATACGCCATGCCCGACCGCCTTCACATCGCCAAGATTGCCACGCTGCACCTTCTCCAGCCGACGGACCAAGCGAATCAGCATCGGCTTGTCCTTCAGGGCATGCAGCCACTCAGAGAATTCGGGCAGGGTTTTGTCGAATACATAGAACAGTTGTAATCGTTCGATTACGAACGTCAAGTCGTCGCCAAAGCTACTTCCTACGGTCAACCCGAAAAATCAGCCGATTTCCAAATCTGTCCTCGCCACTGCCCTCGAACGAGCGGCAGGTGATCGCCGTCCACTGCACCTGAACTTCGCGGCCATCATTGCAGCGGACGACACCTTTCCCGGCCTCGCCCCCGCAACTGCCGGGAACCGGCGAAACATCCGGCGGCGCCAGTTGTCCGTCGCACTGCAGGCGCCCGTCGCGGTCAGCCAGAACAAAGCGCCCGCCGCCGCTCGCGTTGCCGGGAAAGCCCTTGCCGCGCAGTTCGCCCGGCACATCGCTCAGGCTGCCGCGGGCCTGATAGCCGAAGGCGCACGCGGCCAGCAGGGAGGCTACGATAATCATCAAGGGAATTCCGCGTTTGTTCACAAGGCAGCGCCAACGTTTTCGAGGATAATTGCCATTTTTACACCCATTCGACGCTCGACGTGAATCCGCATCTCGCCCAACTCCAGCCCTACCCCTTCGAAAAGCTGCGCGCCCTGTTCGCCGGCGTCACGCCCAACCCGGAATATAAAGAGATCAAGCTCTCCATCGGCGAGCCGCAGCACCCGACGCCGGCCTTCATCATGGACGCGCTGGCCAACGGCCTGAAGGGTCTGGCCAACTACCCGACGACGCAGGGCATTCCGGCGCTCCGTCAAGCCATCGCCGCCTGGTGTCAGGGCCGCTACGATCTGGTGCTCAATCCGGAAACCGAGATTCTTCCGGTCAATGGCTCGCGCGAGGCGCTTTTCTCCTTCGCGCAAACGGTCATTGACCCGAGCCGTGGCCACGTTCCGCTGATCGTCAGCCCGAACCCGTTCTACCAAATTTACGAAGGCGCCGCCTACCTCTCCGGCGCCGAACCGCGCTTCCTCAACAACCTGCCGGACAACGATTTCGCCTTCGACTACGCCAGCCTGAGCGAAGACGAATGGGCCCGCGTCCAACTTTTCTACGTCTGCTCGCCGGGCAACCCGACCGGCAAGGTGCTGTCGCTCGACGACTGGAAAACCCTGTTCGCGCTGTCCGATAAATACGGCTTCATCATCGCCTCCGACGAGTGCTATTCGGAAATCTATTTCGACGAAGCCAACCCGCCGATCGGCGGCCTGCAGGCGGCCAGGCTGCTCGGTCGCTCGAACGAACGGCTGGTCATGTTCTCCAGCCTTTCCAAGCGCTCCAACGTGCCGGGCATGCGCTCCGGCTTCGTCGCCGGCGACGCGGCCATCCTCAAGAAATACCTGCTGTTCCGCACCTACCAGGGCTGCGCCATGGCGCCGCCGGTGCAGACCGCCTCCATCGCCGCCTGGAACGACGAGGCGCACGTCCTCGACAACCGCAACCAGTACCGCGAGAAATTCGCCGCCTGTACGCCACTGATCGCCGAAGTGCTCGGCACCGGCATGCCGGACGCCAGCTTCTACCTGTGGGCCAAGACGCCGATCGCCGACACCGAGTTCGCCCGCGGCCTGCTCGAACACTATAATGTCGTGGTCCTGCCCGGCAGCTTCCTGGCGCGCGAAGTCCGCGGCGTCAATCCGGGGGCCAGTTTCATTCGTATCGCGCTGGTTGCCTCGCTGGCCGAATGCCTCGACGCCACCCAACGTATCCGTCAATTCGCACAACAAATTTAAACAGAGAGAACGCCACATGACCCATCCGCTCCAAGCCATTATCGAAGAACTCTGGGAACGCCGCACCGAGTTGTCCCCGCAATCTCCGCCCGACACCATCGCCGCCATCAATCAGGTGGTCGGCATGCTCGACTCCGGTGCGCTGCGCGTCGCCGAAAAGATCAACGGCGACTGGGTCACCCACCAGTGGGCCAAGAAGGCCGTGCTGCTCTCCTTCCGTGTGCGCGACAACCGCGTTCAGGAAGCTGGCGACATCCGCTTCTTCGACAAGGTCGACACCAAATTTGAAGGCTGGAGCGAAGCGCAGTTCCGTGAAGGCGGCTTCCGCGTCGTGCCGGGTACCATCGTCCGCAAGGGTTCTTTCGTCGCCAAGAATGCCGTGCTCATGCCGTCCTTCGTCAACATCGGCGCCTACGTCGATGAAGCCACGATGGTCGACACCTGGGTCACCGTCGGCTCCTGCGCGCAGATCGGCAAAAACGTGCATCTCTCGGGCGGTGTCGGCATCGGCGGCGTCCTAGAGCCGCTGCAGGCCAACCCGACCATCATCGAAGACAACTGCTTCATCGGCGCCCGCTCGGAAGTTGTCGAAGGCGTCATCATCGGCGAGAACTCCGTGCTCTCCATGGGTGTCTATATCGGCCAGAGCACGCCGATCTACGACCGCGAGACCGGCGAAGTCACCTACGGTCGCGTGCCGCCAGGCTCCGTCGTGATCAGCGGCACCTTGCCGAAGGCCAACGGTGCGTATAGCCTGTATGCTGCCATCATCGTCAAGAAGGTCGACGCGCAAACCCGCTCGAAGACCAGCATCAACGAGTTGCTGCGCCCGTAAGTCAAACCACCACGAAGGTCTTGTCATGATTCTCGACAAACTGTTCCAGTTGATGGCCGAAAAGCAGGCCTCGGATATCTTCATCTCCGCAGGCGCGCCTATCCACATCAAGATCCAGGGCAACACGCTCCCGGTCAACCAGCAGGTCATGCTGCCGGACATGATCGAGAAGATCGCCTACGAGCTGATGTCGCCGGACCAGATCAAGACCTTCGAGGCGAACTGGGAGATGAATCTCTCCTTCGGTGTGCCGAATGTCGGCAATTTCCGCGTCAACATCTTCCGCCAGCGCGGCTCGACCAGCATCGTCATCCGCTTCATCCTGGGCAACATCCCGGCCCTTGACGAACTCGGCCTGCCGACCATCCTTGGCGAGCTGATCATGGAAAAGCGCGGGCTGATCCTGATCGTCGGTGCCACCGGCTCAGGCAAGTCGACGACCCTCGCCTCGATGCTCGACCACCGCAACGCCAACCGTTCCGGCCACATTTTGACGGTCGAAGACCCGATCGAATTCCTCTTCAAGCACAAGAAATCCATCGTCAACCAGCGCGAAATCGGCATGGACACGATGGACTGGCAATCGGCCCTCAAGAACGCCATGCGCCAGGCCCCGGACTGCATCCTGATCGGTGAAATCCGCGACAAGGAAACCATGCAGGCGGCTATCTCCTACGCCCAGACCGGCCACCTTTGCCTGGCCACCCTACACGCCAACAACAGCTACCACGCGCTGAACCGCATCATCAGCTTCTTCCCGCTCGAAAACCGGCCGGCGCTCTTCCTCGACATGTCGGTGGCCCTGCGCGCCATCGCCTCCCAGCGTCTGGTCAAGAAGCCGGACGGCAAGCGTATTCCGACCTGCGAAATCATGCTCAACACCCGCCACATCAGTGAGCTGATCGAGCGCGGCGAAGTCCAGGGCATCAAGGACGCCATGGAACAGACGCTGGCGCCGGGATCGCAGACCTTCGAGCAGGATCTGTTCAAACTCTACAGCAGCAGCACGATCACCATCGACGAAGCGCTGGCCAACGCCGATTCACCGACCAACCTGTCGTGGCTCATCAACAACTCCGAATTCGGCAGCCCCAATGGCAAGGACGATCGCAAGACCGATGTCGCGCTTGAATTCGACAGCACCAGCGAAGCCGGCACTTCCTTCAAGGAATTCACGCTGAGCCTGGCCGACCACGACGAAGAAACCCGCTGATGTCCGACCCGACGTTTGAACTGGCCCGGCAGATCATTTCCTGCCACTCGGTCACGCCCGAAGACGGCGGCTGCATGGAAATCATCGCCGAGCGTCTCAAGCCGCTCGGCTTCAGCATCGAATTCATCAATCGCAACGGCGTGACCAACCTCTGGGCCCGACGCGGGACTACCGCCCCGCTGTTCGTCTTCGCCGGCCACACCGATGTCGTGCCAACCGGCCCGCTCGACAAATGGACTTCGCCGCCGTTCGCTCCGGAAGTCCGCGACGGCATGCTCTACGGGCGCGGCGCGGCCGACATGAAATCTTCGCTGGCAGCCTCGGTCACTGCTGTCGAAGCCTTCATCGCGGCCAACCCGAACCATCCCGGCTCGCTGGCCTTCCTGCTCACCTCCGACGAGGAAGGCGATGCCACCGACGGTACCGTCATCGTCGTCGAGGCGCTCAAGGCACGCGGCGAAACGCTCGATTACTGCATCATCGGCGAACCGACCTCGGTCAATACGCTCGGCGACATGATCAAGAACGGCCGCCGCGGCTCGCTGTCCGGCAACCTGACGGTCAAGGGCATCCAGTGCCACATCGCCTACCCGGAAAAAGGCCGCAACCCGATCCACGAAGCCGCCCCGGCCCTGGCCGAACTGGCCGCCACCGAGTGGGATCGCGGCAACGAATATTTCCCGCCGACCACCTGGCAGGTTTCCAATATCCACGGTGGCACTGGCGCGACCAACGTCATCCCCGGTCAACTGGAAATAAAGTTCAATTTCCGTTTTTCCACGGCCAGCACGCCGGAAGGCCTGCAGCAAGGCCTGATCGCCATTCTCGACAAGCACAAGCTCGACTACGAGATCAAATGGACGCTCGGCGCCCGTCCCTTCCTGACCGGCCGCGGCCCGCTGGCCGATGCAGCAACGACGGCGATCCGCGAAATCTGCGGCATCGAAACCGAACTATCGACCACCGGCGGCACCTCGGACGGCCGCTTCATCGCCGAAATCTGCCAGCAGATGCTCGAAATCGGCCCGGTCAACGCGACCAGCCACAAGATCGACGAGTGCATTGCCGTCGATTCCCTGCCCAAACTCTCCGCCATTTATCGCCGCATACTGCGGCAGTTGTTAGTTGCTAGTAGTTAGTTACTAGCCAAGCCCTCCTGCTAACAACTAATAACCAGCAACTACCGACTAACAATGACTACCGCCGCCAAGACCGAACTGATCACCGTTCGCGACTACCTCCGCTACGCCGTCAGCCGCTTCAATGCGGCCCAACTCTTCTTCGGCCACGGCAGCGACAACGCCTGGGACGAAGCGGTTTACCTGACGCTGCACACGCTCAACCTGCCGCTCGACCGGCTGGAACCCTTCCTCGACGCCCGCCTGCTGCCGCATGAGCGCGAACTGCTGCTCGACATCTACAACCGGCGCAGCCAGGACCGCCTGCCCGCCGCCTACCTGACCCACGAAGCCTGGCTCGGCGAGCATCGTTTCTACGTTGACGACCGCGTCATCGTGCCGCGCTCCTTCATCGCCGAATTGCTCGACGAACAGCTCACGCCGTGGATCGAAGATCCCTGGGCCATCGAATCCGCCCTCGACCTGTGCACCGGCTCCGGCTGCCTGGCCATCCTGAGCGCCCTCGCCTTCCCGAATGCCGAAGTCGCTGCCGTCGACCTCTCCGAAGATGCCCTTTCCGTCGCCGAGCGCAATGTCGCCGACTACCACCTGACCGACCGCGTCGAACTGATCCAGTCCGACGCCTTCACCAAGCTGGCCGGCCGCAAGTTCGACCTGATCATCTCGAACCCGCCCTACGTCAACGCCGAATCCGTCGCCGCGCTGCCGCCCGAATACCTGCACGAGCCCGAGCTGGCCCTTGGCTCGGGCGAAGACGGCCTCGATTTCACGCGCATCATCCTGCGTGAAGCCAAGAAGCACCTGACGGAAAACGGCACCCTGATCGTCGAAATCGGCCACAACCGAGACGACCTCGAAGCCGCCTACCCGACGCTGCCCTTCACCTGGCTCGACACCGCCGCCGGCGACGAATTCGTCTTCCTGCTCCACGCCGCCGATTTACCGGGTTGACCCAGCTGTTTGAAATGCCCAGCCCGTTCGAAGTCGAAACGGGCACCGTGCTCATGCACGAACCGTCGTGGGCGCGGGAAGGCGAACTGCGTGCCCAGTTGCTCGACGAAAGCTACCCCAAGCCTTTCGTCATCGACGACGGCAAATCGCGCTTTCTCTATTTCAACGTCCGCCTGATGCAGAGCGAAATGTCGCTCAAGGCGCCACACGACCTGGCCATCCGCTACACGCAGAAAATGATGGCCTTCCTGCTCTTCCTGCCTCGGCCGAAACGCATCGTGCTGATCGGTCTCGGCGGCGGCTCGCTGATCAAGTTCTGCTACCAGCGCATGCCCGGCACGCAGCTGACCGCCGTCGAACTCGACCCCAACGTCATCGCCTTCCGCGACACCTTTCTGATGCCGCCCGACGATGAGCGCCTGCAGGTTCTCGAAGCTGACGGTGCCGAATTCCTTGAAAGCACCGAAAAAGGCATCGACGCCCTGCTCGTCGATGCCTTCGACAAGACCGGCTTCGCGCCCAGCCTGGCCAACCGCGAATTCTTCGACAACGCCTTCGCCAAACTCTCCGGCAACGGCGTGCTGGTCATCAACCTGGCCGGCGAAAAGGAAACCTACGCCGGGCTGATCGGCGAAGCGATGCACGTGTTCGACGACCAGGTCATCGTGATTTCAGTGCCGGACGACGGCAACCACGTGCTCTACGCCTTCAAGGAACGTCACTTCGAGCCGCGCTGGCGCTGGCTGCACAACTACGCCAAGGAGTTGCGCGCCAAGTTCGGCCTCGATTTCCCGGGTTTCGTGCAAAAGATGGAGCGCTCGACCAAGCTCGGCCTGGCCCGCCGCGAGGCGATTCGGCGCCGATAAACCACTTCCACGGTCAACCGGAAAAATTGGCCAAAAATGAAAGACCGAAGTGCCAAATCGTTGGGTGGCTTCATCGAGCGCGTCGTTACGCCAGGTGCGACTATCATCACCGACGACTGGAGTGGTTACGCTACGCTCGGCAAGCAAGGCTATTTGCACACTGCCGTTGCGGAACGTGGCGACATGCAAGTCGCGGAAACTTTTCTGCCCATCATCCACCTCGTTTTCTCCAATCTCAAAACATGGCTACGCGGCATTCACCACGGCGTCAGCCCGCAACACCTGCAAGCCTATCTCAACGAATTCACGTTCCGCTTCAATCGCCGATTCTACCCATTCAACTCG
>JAUYEI010000067.1 GCA_030691385.1 Azonexus sp. | reverse complement strand
CTTGGGCATCTCCACTTTCCGGATCGCCGCTGGCTGATAATCGCCTGCCAGAAGTGCTGCCTTGACGCTTGGCCAGTGCTGTTGCAGCCATGCCTTGAATTCGGATACGGTGAGTCCATCGACTCCTGCCGCGCCCTTGTTGAAATCCGAGTTCAAACAGGCGGTTGACCGTGCGATCCGGCAATACAAGACGACGCGCCTGCCGTTCGACCCGGTCGCCAAAAAACCCGAGCCGCTGCTGACTTTCAAGCGCGGCACGCTGGTGCACTTTGCCGTCAGCCAGTACGAGGTGCACATGGCGACGCGGCTGGAGGGCGAAAACACCTTCTTCCTGCCCTTCAACAAGGGTACGCAGGATGGCGGCGCCGGCAACGATGTGCCGGCAGACGTGAATCGCTACGCCACCGACTATCTGTGGAACGAGGTGTTGCTACCGGACAATCTGCTGGCCATTCTGGCGCGCTATGTGCACTTGCAGATCGAGGACAAGGAAGACTGGGAAGGCCGCAAGAGCAAGAAGGAGAGCATGATTTTCCCGCGTTATCACCAGTGGGACGTGGTCAATAAGCTGCTCGACAAGGCAAGGGAAGAAGGGCCGGGGAACGACATCGTGATGCAGCAGATCGAAAATAATTCAGCCGAGCAGGCTTTGCTGGGCGACTTTTCGAAGGCCATCGACGACGCCATCATGGACAGCAACAGTGCCCATCAGAATCAGATGATCCAGCTTTTGTCAGACCCGAAGAAAGCGGCCAGCTTCGCAAGAGTCGTCTTCGACTTGCTGGTTTCGGGAAAATCAAATCCGGCGGCGTAAGCCTCTTGCCACGAAGTTCTGGCGTGGATTCGATATTTCAATTTTGGCCGTTTTTTCCGGTTGACCGTGGCAATCGAGCTCAGCCGTTCGCCACCTGCTCAAAACTCCGGAAATCGCCGTCACCCAGCGCGATATTGACCTGTTGAACGATGGCATGGCTCGGCCCGCGCCTTGCCCAGGAGATCAGTTCCAGCACGGCCATTTCCTCGCCGACGGCCATCGCCTCGACCCGGCCGTCGGCCAGGTTGCGGACCCAGCCGACGACGCCGAGCGTCCGCGCCTGCTCGACCATGGACCAGCGATAGCCGACGCCCTGAACCCTGCCTTCAACCACCAGATGACGCCCGATTCTTGCCACTTTTCGCTCCTCGCAAGCATGCTGCCGATATCGCCATCTATACCAAAGCTCGGGGCAAAGTGCTAGATTGGCGGGCTTGCCAGACCGCGCTCCCGACAGAAAGGCGCGGCTAGGCGATCTGCACCAAAAATACAGCGCCCCAGGCGCATCAGGGGAATAGATGTCGTCACATAACAAGCAAGCCTTGCCGGCCATTACGGTCGCTGCCATCGGGGTCGTCTTCGGCGACATCGGGACCAGCCCGCTTTACGCGCTGAAGGAAATCTTCAACGGCCACCACCCGATCCCGGTTACCCCGGAAAACATTCTTGGCGTTCTGTCGCTGGTCTTCTGGGCCATCATCGTGCTGGTCACCATCAAGTACGTCGCCATCATCATGCGCGCCGACAACCGCGGCGAAGGCGGCTCGCTGGCGCTGCTCGCGCTGGTCACCGAGAGGGCCAAGAACCCGCGTCTGGCATGGATCGTCACCTTGCTCGGCATCTTCGCCGCCGCGCTGTTCTATGGCGACAGCATGATCACGCCAGCCATTTCGGTGCTTTCCGCCGTCGAAGGTCTGGAGATCATCACGCCCGATTTGAAGCCCTACGTCATCCCGATCACGCTGGGTATCCTGACCGGCCTGTTCTTCATCCAGAAACACGGCACTGGCGCCATGGGCAAACTCTTCGGGCCGGTCATGGTGACGTGGTTCGCCGTTCTGGCCATTCTCGGTCTGATGCAGATCGCCCATAACCCGGCCGTCCTGCTCGCCCTCAATCCGCTGTTCGCCACCTTTTTCATTGCCGAGCACCCCGGTCTCGCCTTCCTCGCCCTCGGCTCGGTGGTACTCGCCGTGACCGGCGGCGAAGCGTTGTACACCGACATGGGCCACTTCGGCCGCTTCCCGATTCGCCTGGCCTGGTTCGGTTTCGTCATGCCGGCGCTGGTCCTCAATTATTTCGGCCAGGGCGCCCTGCTCCTGGTCGAGCCGGAAGCCATCGCCAGCCCCTTCTACCACCTCGCCCCCGACTGGGCGCTGATCCCGATGGTCGGTCTGGCCACCGCCGCCACCGTCATCGCCTCGCAGGCGGTCATCTCCGGCGCCTTCTCGGTCGCCCGCCAGTCGATCCAGATGGGCCTGCTGCCGCGCATGCAGATCATCCACACCTCGGGCATGGAAGAAGGCCAGATCTACGTGCCCTTCACCAACTGGTCGCTCTACCTGGCCGTCATCGCCCTGGTCATCGGTTTCAAGAGCTCGTCCAACCTCGCCGCCGCTTACGGTATCGCCGTCACCGGCACGATGCTCATCGACACCATCCTCGTCGCCTTCGTCATGGTCCTGCTCTGGAAATGGAACAAGCTGCTCGTCGCGCTCGTTGCCGGCTCGCTGCTCGTCGTCGACATCGCCTTCTTCGCCGCCAATGCGATCAAGATTCCCGAGGGTGGCTGGTTCCCGCTGGCCATGGGCGTCGTCTCCTTCACCGTGCTGACCACCTGGCGGCGCGGCCGGCGCATGGTCTCCGAGGAAATGGCCAAGCAAAGCATCCCGATGGACGACTTCCTGGAATCCATCGACGACGTGCACCGCATCTACGGCACGGCCATCTTCATGACCAGCGCCAAGGATGGCGTGCCGCCGGCCCTGTTGCACAACCTCAAGCACAACCAGGTACTGCATGAACGCGTCGTGCTGGTCACCGTGCAAACCATGCCGACGCCGCACGTCAACGACATGGAGCGCATCTACCTGCACGACATGAAAAAAGGCTTCAAGCGCCTGATCATCCGCTACGGCTTCATGGAAAGCCCCGACGTACCGGGTGCGCTGGAGCAATGCAGCCGCTTCGGCGAGCGCTTCGACATGATGGAAACCACCTTCTACCTGTCGCGCGAAACCATTGTCCCGTCGATGTCCCGCGGCATGCTGCCGATCCGCGCCCGGCTCTTCGCCGTGATGTCAAAGAACGCGACGAGCGCCAGCGATTTCTTCCACATTCCGACCAACCGCGTCGTCGAACTGGGCACGCAACTGGTCATCTGAACGCCATCTTCGCACCAGCAACGCCCTGCCCGGCCCGGCAAGGCGTTTTTCATTGGCGCGTCGCGGCCATATCAGCAAAAACTGAAACTAGCGCAGATCAATGTTGTCCGA
Source organism: Azonexus sp. (assembly GCA_030691385.1). GTDB lineage: Bacteria > Pseudomonadota > Gammaproteobacteria > Burkholderiales > Rhodocyclaceae > Azonexus. Next base: position 23,051 of record JAUYEI010000067.1, on the reverse strand, counting down.
GAGGCAAGCGACAACAATCGCCCGATCAACCATTTCCGGATGCCCGCATGAAGCGCCTGCTCTCCCTGCTTTTCGTTGCCAGTCTCGTCTTTCCCGCATTTGCCGAGGTTCAGAGCCACGATCAGCCGATCCATGACGCGGCGCGGGCTGGCAATGGCGACGACGTTCGCCGGCTGCTCAAAGCCGACCCGAAACAGCGCGAAGTACGCACGGCACAAGGCTCGACGCCCCTGCACCTGGCCGCCACCAACCCCGATACGACGGCCATGCAGGCGCTCATCGCCGCTGGCGCCAACGTCATGGCCCGCGACAACGAAGGGGCGACGCCGCTGCACATGGCCGCCTATTCGAGCCGGGCAAAAAATGTCCAGATCCTGCTCGAAGCCGGCGCCGACCCCTTTGTCAAGACCGACAACGGCCGCGACCCCGGTTCGATGGCGCGCAAGGTCAAGGCCGACGAAGCCGCTGGCGTCCTCTCGCTGTGGGTACTCAAGGGCTGCAAGGCCGGCAAGCCATGCTGAAAGCCATTCCGCTGCTGCTCGCCCTGCTGGCGGGCAACGCCGGCGCCGAGCCGACGGCCCCGCTGCCCCCGGTCGAGGTATTCACGCCAACAGTCTGCCTGACCTGCATCGAATGGGCCGAACATCTGCGCCAGAACGGCTTCCCGGTCAAAGTGACGCCGACGGTCGACATGGATGCCCTCAAACGCCGCCTCAAGGTGCCGAAGAACATGGAGTCGGTGCCCAGTGCGCTGGTTGCCGGCTATTTCATCGAAGGCCACGTGCCGGCCGAGGACATCAAACAGTTGCTGATCGAGAAGCCGCGCGCCCTTGGCCTGGCTGTCCCCGGCCTGCCGCAGGGCGCCCCGGGCCGCGAGTTTTCCAACCCGACCTGCGAAACGGCATGCACGATGCTCGACAAGGAAGGCGTCGAACAAACCGTCCGCCGCGAGTTTTTCGAGACGCTGCTCATCGACCGCAAGGGCAGGCCTTCCCGCTTCGCCCGCCACTGAGCGGCACGGCACCAGACAGACCGCCACCAAATGCACCGGGAGTGCAATAATCCTTGCGTCTCGTCAACGCCCAACTCCCGGTTGCCTCTACTTGTCTCAGCCCGCCTCCTTAAACCCAGCATCCATCAATTCACGGCAATCAGCCTCGCGTTTTCTGGGCTGGCTCATACTGGGCGTGCTCGTCCTCAACGCCGTGATGATTTCGGTCAGTGTCGTCAATCTGCTCAATCACCAGAAACGCACGGTGGAGCAGGTGGTGGGCATGACCGGCAACCTGGCAGCCCTGCTCGAACTGAATGTGGCCGACGCGGTCCGTCGTGTCGATCTCGGGCTTCTGGCCATTGTCGACGCGCTCGAGGGGCGCCTGAGCGACGGGCGCATCGATCCCCATCAAATCGAGCCGATGCTCAACATGCACCTGCTGCGCCATCCGGCCGTCGACGCCTTCCGGGTCACTGATAGCCAGGGCAAAGTCGTCCGGGGCAAGGGGGTGACGCCTGAAACGATGGTCAGCTATGCCGACCGCCCTTTTTTCGCCGAGCACCAGCTCAGGCCGGGGCAAGACCTGATCGTTTCCGAGCCGATTCTGGGGCGCGTATCAAAAATCCGGGTTGTTGCGCTGACCCGCTCCTATCGCAACGCCGATGGCTCATTCGCCGGCGTCGTCAGCGCTGCGGTCAATCTTGAACATTTCACCGGTTTACTGTCCACGCTCAGTCTGGGCGAGCATGGATCGGCGGTCATCCGCCATCAGAACGCCGCCTTGCTGGCCGGCTTCCCTGCTGTCGACGGACCTTCGGGGCAGCCCGGCAACAAGCAGGTTGCGCCGGAACTCAAGGCCCTGCTTGATTCTGGAAGCGCAACCGGGATGTTCCACAGCGCCCGGACAGCGGACGGCATCGAACGAACATACGCCTTTCGCCGCATACCGCAGACCCCCTTTGTCGTGACGGTTGGCATGGCGCCCCAGGATTATCTGGACGACTGGCGCATCGAGCTGCGCAATGCCATTTTGCTCATTCTCGGATTTTTAGCGACCACCGTGCTTGGCGCCTGGCAGTTGCGACGTTACTGGCAAAAAATCCAGAACCAGACCCTGTTTCTCCATACGCTGATCGAAAGCGTCCCCGTGCCGCTCTTCTACAAGGACACGACGGGTCTCTACCTTGGCTGCAACCGGGCCTTCGAGGAATCCCTCGGCAAAGGTCGCGACGACATTATTGGCAAGACCGTTTTTGACATGGCGCCACCCGACATCGCCCAGCGCTACAAGGACAAGGACGACGAGCTGTTCAGCCAGCCCGGCACCCAGACCTACGACTGGCTGACCGTCAAGGGCTGCGAGGCGCACAACGTCATCTTCCACAAAGCCACTTTCCGGCGCATCGATGGCGAAGTTGCCGGACTGATCGGCGCGGTCACCGATATCACCGAGCTGACGCAGGCCCACGCCGAGTTGCAGGCGCACCGCGACAATCTGGAACAGCTGGTGGCCGAGCGTACGGCTCAGCTACAGCAGACCAAGGAGGCGGCCGAGGCGGCCAGTCTGGCCAAGAGCACCTTCCTGTCCAACATGAGCCACGAACTGCGCACACCGATGAACGCCATCCTGGGCATGACCGGGCTGGCGCTGCGCAAGGCCGAAGACCCGGCGTTACAGAATCAGCTCGGCAAGATCGACTTTGCGGCCCATCACCTGCTCGGCGTCATCAACGACATTCTCGACATCTCGAAAATCGAGGCCGAACACATGCACCTCGAGCAGATCGACTTCCGGATCGGTGAAATCCTGGCCAATCTGCGCAACCTGGTTGCCCAGCGGGCGCTTGATAAAGGGCTGCGACTGGACATCGAGTCCAGCGCAGAGATCAGTGGCCTGGCGTTGAAGGGCGATCCGTTCCGGCTAGGCCAGATCCTGCTCAATCTGTCAGCCAACGCCATCAAGTTTACCGAACAGGGCACGATCACTGTCCGCACTCGACTGGCGGAAAGTGGCGCGGACAATGCCCTGCTGCGTTTCGAGGTCAGCGATAGCGGCATCGGTATCGCGCCGGAAGATCAAAAGCACGTTTTCAACGCCTTCGAACAGGCCGACGGTTCGATGTCGCGAAAATACGGCGGGACCGGCCTCGGCCTGGCGATCAGCAAGCGGCTCGTGAAAATGATGGGCGGCGAAATCGGTGTCGACAGCGTGCCGAATGTCGGCAGCACCTTCTGGTTTAGCTTGAGCCTGCAAAAGGTGCTGCACGACCCCCGGCCAGTCGCGACGCAACTCCGGATATCGTCCGAAACCATGCTCAGGGAACGCTACTCGGGCACCCGGGTCTTGCTCGTCGAGGACGAACCAATCAACCAGGAAGTATCGATGAGCCTGCTCGAAGAGGCAGGCCTCTCGGTCGATCTGGCCGAGGATGGTGAAGTGGCCGTCGCCATGGCCAGCCAGAATCAATACGCGCTCATCCTGATGGACATGCAGATGCCCAGGATGAACGGCGTCGATGCAACGCGGGTCATCCGGGCCCTGCCCGGCTATGCGGAAACCCCCATTCTGGCGCTCACCGCCAATGCCTTCGAGGAAGACCGCCAGATTTGCCTCGCGGCCGGAATGAACGATCACATCGGCAAGCCGGTCATGCCTGATCTGTTGTTCGACACCTTGCTCAAATGGCTGAGCAGCCGCCCCTTGGCTTGAAACGCTCGCCCCTCACCTGAAGACTGCGCACCATGGAAAAGACCCTCCCGGAAAACCACCCCGACATGATCAGGATCGTGCACGCCGCCCATCGCGACATTGCACCAAAACCGCCGCAGGGCCAGGCCAACTCGCTGGCCAACGCCCTCGCCTCGGCGCTCGGTAACGCCCCGGGCAGCGACGAGGATCTCGAGAACATCGAGTTCCTGGTATACGTCCTGTCGGTCAATCGCGCCGCCGGCGACATTGACGACGAAGCCTTCGAGCGACTGTTGCAGCGTATCGAGACAAAGGAAGGTAGGGCCGAGCTGACGCGGCAATTCACCGAAGAACTTGAGGCCGAACACGGCTACGAGGAAGAGGACTGACCCGCCGGAGAGTACTCACCGTCATCAAGGGCAACTGCGGCGTTACACGCTGCTACACGATGATCGTCATCGCAAACAGGGGCCGGCTCGTTAAGCGGACATAGCACCTCAAACCCTGCGGAGTGATCATGATCCCCAACCCGAATACCGAATCCACCCTGTTCATCGAGTCCCTCAAGGGTGCTGGCGTCGCCATCAGCAAGGAGCGCGAAGTCATCGAGCGCCTCGAGGAAGCACGCGAATGGCACACCGCCTTCACGACGCTGGTCAAGCAGGGTGACCGCATCGGCATCAACTTCATGGCCAATCCCGGCATGCAATCGGCCAGGTTATCGGCCGAACTGCAGCGCGTCTTTGCCCTGTACCGTTTTCCGGAGCAGACCGAATCGATTTTCGAAGCCAGGCTTTTGCACTAAAACTAGGCGACCCATTGGCGCACCTGAAAAGCTCTGGCGCATTTTCTGGCCCCGAATGCCTCAGGGCCGCAGGAAATCGCGGTACATGACCTCGGCCCAGGCGACATCCTCGCCAGCCGGATTCGGCTCCCGCACCTGCCTGACCTGCTGTAGCAGAAATCCGTCGCCACGCTGCCGGTAGCTGGTGTCGATCCGGGTGTATTCGAGCGGCTCGACGCTGCTCACAACGTGGCAAACACTCTCCGGCAACAGTGCCGGGAAGAGCTTCCCGGCAAGGCTGGCGGCGATCTGCCGGGCGACGATGGCGCCCATGCGGTTGGCGACATGGCCGGTCTTCGGATAATGGCCGAATAGCGGCGAGGCCAGGCCGGCCGCATCGCCGATGATGAAAACCCGTTCATCGACGACACTGCGGAAATCCAGGCCACCCTGATCGGCCCAGCCGGTGGGCCGGCCGCCCTCATCATGGCGAATCAGCCCGGCCTGCCAGAGCAGGTCGGCCGCTTCCTGCTGCGGGCAGAGCAAGGCTTCGTCGAAGCGGACTTCATCAATATCCGTCAGCACGCTCCTGCGCGCCGGATCGACCTGGCGGACCCTGGCGTGGTCGATGTAGGTGACCTGCGCCTTGAAACGGTCGAGCAAAATGGATTTGAAGGCCGGCATCATCGGGTTGGGATCAATGATGACGAGCTTGCCCGGGATTTTCTGCGTCTTGAGCCACCAGGCGATGAGCAGCGCCCGCTCGTAGGGCGCCGGCGGGCAACGGTAGGGCGCCGGCGGAATGGTCATGAGCAGGTCGCCACCCTTGAAACCGGCGAGGCGCCTCTTGAGCGCCGGCAGATCGGCGGCGTTGAGCATGGCACCGGAATGACGCTGGCGCAGTTCGGCCACGGCCTGCGGGTCGCTGACCTGCCAGGCGGCGTAGTTTTCGCGAATGCCCGGGGCCAGGACCAGCCAGTCGTAAGGCAGCCGGCCCGTGCTGGTCGTCACCGTGCGCTGCGCGCGATCAATGCTTTCAACGCTGGCCGGCACAAAGCGATAACCCCAGGCGGCGGCGAGCGCGGCGTAATCGTGCTTTTCGATGCTGCTGTTGCCGTGATCGACCAGCCAGCGGTTGCTCAGGGCGAACGAGGTGAAGGCCGGTTGGCGGTCGACGAGCGTGACGTCGATATCCGGCGCCAGCCGGCGCAGATGGCTGGCGGCCGACAGGCCGCCCCAGCCACCACCGACGATAAGCACGCGCTCGCCGGCAGCGCGCAGCGGCCGGACCAGTGGCAGCAAGCCGGCCGCAAGCAGGAACTGACGGCGACCGCTTTTCATTGGTAGCGCAAGGCCTCGATCGGGTCGAGCTGCGCCGCCTTCTGGGCCGGGTACCAGCCAAAAAAGATGCCGACGCCTGCCGCCACGGCAAAGGCAATAAGCGCCGCGCTGCCCGAGATGACGATGACCATGCCGGTAAAGACGTTGATGCCGAGCGCGACGCCGAGGCCGATGAGGAGGCCGAGCAGGCAGCCGGCGAAGGAGATCATCACCGCTTCGAGCAGGAACTGGCTCAGGATGTCCTTCTGCCGGGCGCCGATGGCCATGCGGATGCCGATTTCGCGCGTCCGCTCGGTGACCGAAACGAGCATGATGTTCATGATGCCGATGCCGCCGACGAGCAAGGAAATCGAGGCGATGGCGCCAAGCAGGATGGACATCGTGCGCGTCGTTTCGGCCTCGGACTCGGCCGCCGCCGACAGGTTGCGCATGAAGAAATCGTCGGGCATGCCGTCGCGCAGGCGGTGGCGCTGGCGAAGCAGGCTGGTCACGCTGTCCATCACTTTCGGCATTGCTTCGGCCGAGTCGGCCTGGACCATGATCATGCGCACCGAACCCAGGAAGGGCGTGCCGAACACCTTGCGCTGGGCGGTGCTCAGCGGAATGATCACGGTGTCGTCCTGGTCGCGGCCGTCAAGGTTCTGGCCCTTGCTGCCGAGCACACCGATGACCAGAAAGGGGTTCTGCTGGATGCGCATGGTCTTGCCGACCGGGTCTTCGGCGCCGAACAGGTTTTCGGCCACGGTCTTGCCGATGACCGCCACCCGCGTCGCCGAGCGCACATCGGAATCGCCGAAGCCGGCGCCATTGACGATGTTCCACGCCCGCGTCTCAAGATAGGACGGCGTCGTGCCGATGACCTGCGAACTCCAGTTCTGCGCGCCATAGACTAGCTGCCGGGTGCCCTGGTGGGTCGGCGCGACATTGCCGACGCCATCGAGTTCGGCAATGGCCTCACCATCGGCGACGCTGAGCGACGGCGCGCCGGCCGATCCGCTGCGCACGCCGGAAGCCGTGAAGGAGCCGGAAAGGACGATGAACAGGTTCGAGCCCATCGTGCTGATGGTCTGCTGCACGGCGTACTGGGCGCCCTGCCCGATGGCCATCATGATGACCACGGCACCGACGCCGATGACCATGCCGAGCATGGTCAGCGCCGTGCGCAAACGGTTGGCACCCATCGCCAGCCAGGCTTCGCCGAGCATCGCTTTCAGCATGGCACTCCTCCCTCTTTATGTCCCGCAGGGGCGGCATCCCCTGGGACAAGGGGGAGGCTGGGATAAGCAGAGACTTGGCCGCCGTTGCCTGGCGGCTTAGTCGGTTGCTTAGTAGCTTCAGCAAGGGGATGGGTTTCGGCATCGGCGCCAATTGCACCCATCCCATCCCCGGCCCTCCCCTTGCCCAAGGGGATACCGGCCCTCTGGGCCATAAAGGGGAGGGAGTCAGTGGCAAGATCGCTGACGATCTCGCCATCGAGGAACTTCACCTGCCGCTTGGCGTGCGCCGCGATCTCCTGCTCGTGCGTAACCAGCACAATCGTGATGCCCTCGGCGTTGAGTTCGCCGAACAGGCGCATGATTTCTTCGCTGGTGTGGCTGTCTAGATTGCCGGTCGGCTCGTCGGCGAGGATCAGGCGCGGCGCATTGACCAGCGCCCGGGCGATCGCCACGCGTTGCTGCTGGCCGCCGGAAATGCGGCTGGGCAGCGATTCGGCGTACTGGCCGAGGCCGACCTTGCCGAGCAATTCGCGCGCCCTGGCCCGCCGCATTTCCTTGTCCACGCCGGCGTAGACGAGCGGCAAGGCGACGTTGTCCTGCAATGTCATGCGCGGCAGGAGGTTGAAGCCCTGGAAGACAAAACCCAGCGTCCGGTTGCGCAGGATGGCCAACGCATCCTTGTCCATGTGCGCGACGTTTTTCCCGGCCAGGAAAAAATCGCCCATGGTCGGCGTATCAAGGCAGCCAAGCAGGTTCATGAAGGTCGACTTTCCTGAGCCGGACGGCCCCATGATGGCGACGAACTCGCCGGGCTGGATATCGAGATTGACCCCCTTCAGCGCCGGGAACAAACCCGCCGCCGTTTCATAGGATTTGCCCAGGCCGACGACCCGGATCACCGATTCAGTCATCAGAACATCCGCATGCCGACGCTGGACGGCGGCTTGACGCCATTGCTGTTCTCGCCGGTGACGATACGCTCGCCCTCCTTCAACTCGCCGCTGACGATCTCGGTGCTGCGGTTGTCGGTGATGCCGAGTTGCACGCTGACCGGTTTGATTTCATCGCCGGCCAGCACGTAGACCGTGCCGCTCTGGCCGTCACGCTTCTTGCCCTTGCCGGCACCAGCCTTGGCCGCGCTGCCATCGGCACCGGCGCCCATGCCCGGCCCGACGCCCGAGGGTCCAGTGGTCGACGGCGATTTTTGGCCATTTTCCGGCTTTTTCTCGCCGGCATCGGCCGGCTTGAAGCGCAGCGCGGCATTCGGTACCAACAACACGCCCTCGCGCTTCTGGACGCCGATGTTGACGTAGGCGGTCATGCCCGGCAGCAAGACCTGCTCGGGATTTGGCACGTTGATGCGAACGTTGTAGGTCACGACATTCTGCTGGTTGGTCGGGTTCAGGCGAATCTGCTGCACCTCGCCGATGAAATTGCGGCTCGGGAAGGCATCGACCGTGAAGCGCGCCTTCTGGCCTTCGCGGATATTGCCGATGTCGGCCTCGGCAAAGCTCGTGTCGATGCGCATTTCCGACAAGTCCTGGGCGATCTTGATCAGTGTCGGCGTCTGGAAGCTGGCCGCCACCGTCTGGCCGAGATCGACGACGCGGTCGATGACCACGCCATCAACCGGCGAGCGGATCACCGTGAAATTGAGGTTGGCGCGGTCGCGCTCGTTCTGTGCCCTGGCCAGCGCCAGCTGGGCTTTGGCCGATTTCAGGGACTGGGCGGACTGGTCGTATTCCTGCTTCGAGACATATTCCTGAACCAGCAACGATTTCATGCGCGCCTCGTTGGCCTGCGCCAGTTCCAGCGTTGCCTGAGCATTGACCACGTTCGCCGCGCTCTGCCGCTCGGTGGCGGAAACCAGCGCGTCGTCGAGTTCAAGCAGCGGCTGGCCCTTCTTCACCTTGTCGTTGAAATCGACGTAGAGCTTGCGCACGGTGCCCGACACCTGCGTCCCGACACTGATCAGCACCACTGGATTGAGCGTGCCGTTGGCCGACACCGTCTGCGTCACGTCACCCTTGTCGACCGCCGCCAGCTTGTAGCGGGTTTCCGGATTCTGCGCCGCGCGCTGCTTGGCGTACCAGACGCCGCCGCCGATCAGGCCGGCAACCACGGTGACGCCAAGCAGAATCTTGCCTATGGATTTCATGGTCTTCCTTCCGCCGCTGGTTGCAGCAGCGTGTAATCGAGCGCGCCCATCGATTGAGCCAGCGTGGCGCGATAAACATTCCAGTCGAGCTGCGCCTGAATGCGCTGCAGCCGGGCGCTGGCCAGGGCGCTCTGCGCCACCAGCAAATCAAGCACGGTGCCGACGCCAGCCTTGTAGCGGCCAAGCGCGACGCGCTCCGACTGCTCGGCGCTGGCCACCAGGTCGGCCGTCGTCGTCAGGCTTTGCGTCGCCGTCGTCAGGCTCTGGTAGGACTTCCAGACATCAAGCGCGATCTGATTGCGGATGCGGTCGCGCTGCGCAGCGCGAACATCGGCCTGGGCCGCAGCCGAACGGACGCGGTAGGTCGTGTCGAAGCCGGTGAAGATCGGCACGTTGAGCGTCAGGCCGATGCTGCCGCCCTGCGTCACGGCGCCGGCCGAGTTCTGCCAGCTAGGCCCGGCCGCCAGCGAAACGGTCGGCCGGCCCTGGGCGCGGGCTAGATCAACGCTCGCCTCGGCCGCCTTGAGCTGTGCCTCGGCCGCTTTGAGGTCAGGCCGGCGACCCTGCGCCTCGGCGATCATGGCATCGACTTCCTTCTGGAAAGCCAGTTCGGCCGGCAGGGCCGGCAATTCGGCCAGAACGATTTTCTGCTGTGCTTCAAAACCCAGCGCATTGGCCAGCGCACCGAGCCCGTTGCGCGCCTCGCCCTCGGCCCGTATGCGGTTGAGCGTCGCCTGCGACAGCGCCGTCTGCGCCTGCAAGCGATCAGCCGGCGTGGCGACACCGACGTTGTAACGGGCATCAGCCGCCAGATAAGCCTCGCGCGCCGAACGCTCGGCCTCGCGCGCCGAAATCACCGCCGCCTGCGTCGCCTGCGCCGTGTAGTAGCTCTGTAGCGCGGCGAGGAACAGCGACTGGACCGTCGCATCCTGCGTCGCCGCGGCGGCATTGAGCAATTGCCGGGCATTCTCGACATTGGCCGAACGCTGGCCGAAATCGATGAGCAACCAGGACAGCGTCAGCGCAGCGGAGCGCCGGTTGAACGAACCATCGTCATACTGAAACCGCGTCGCACTGGCGCTGGCATCGAGATTCGGCAACCAGCCAGCCCGGGCGACGCCAACCAGCGCCGCCTGTACCCGCGCCGAAGCCCAGACCTCGCGCGTCTGCGGATGGTTGCACAGGGCCAGATCGACGGCATCGAGGGCGGTCAGCGCCGTCGCCGGCAAGGCCGTGGCACAGGGCGCCTCGCCAACCCGGGCGGCCAGGCTGGGCGACACCTTGAGCGGTGCCATGGCCTCGGTGCCGAACGGATCGTCCAGCCCACCGGCCCAGCAGGGCAGTGCTACAGTCAACAGGAAAAAACAGGGTAAAAATCGCATGGGCAGAAGTTTAGCCTTGCCGGGAAAAATAAGTCGTTTCCGATTGTTTCAGGAATCGGCTCGGAGCGATTATCGCCGCGGGGAGTGGCGCTGCTGACGGTACAGATCAAGAAACTTGGTCGCACTTTTTTGCCCTGCTGGCGGCTGGCCGGTTGATTGGTTTGGGGTTCCGCCTTGCTGGCGGGCGTACTTTCTTTTGCTTCGCCAAAAGAAAGTAGCCAAAGAAAAGGCGACCCCGGGGCGGCGCCGGCTTTGCCGGTTCCTTGCGCTACTCGGAACGCCGGGCGGCTGGCTAAACTCGCCGGCGGCTCAAACAACGCCAGCCGACGGCCCCCGGCATTCCTGCGTTGCTCAGCGCCTTCCACGGGGACCCGAAAGGCGTCCATGCTCAACCGTTTTGCCGGGAAAGCCGACTTCCACGGTCAACCGGAAAAATCGGTCAAAAATGAAATTCTTCGGAGGCGCTCACTCCCCCTGCACCCGTCACTCCCGCGAACGCGGGAGTCCATACCCCTGCTGGATTCCCGCCTACGCGGGAATGACGGTACCCCTGCATGGTCACGGGTCGTTTCACCGGGCCCCTTGAGAGGTGCCGAGCAACGCAGGGGCTGGCGGATTAAGGGCGAGGACTGTCTGAGGGCGAAGCCCGAGTTCCGCAGCCCCCGCCAGTCACGAGTAGCGCAGGGAACCCGCGAAGCGGGCACCGACCCAGGGTCGCCTTCTTTTTGCTTACTTTTTCTTGGCGAAGCAAGAAAAAGTGAGACGCCCCGCAAGGGCGGAACCCCAAGCCAATTTGCCCGAACAGAGCTGGGATTATCCCCATAGTTCCAAACACGGAACCCAAACGCCACCCCCGCAATGCGGTAAAATCCCGCCCCACTATGCTCTATCCCCTTATCCGCAAGTTCTTTTTCGCCCTCGACGCCGAAACGGCCCACGGCATCGGCATGAATGGCATCGATTTCCTCAACGCCGCCGGCTTCTCCTGCCTGGTCGCCAAAAAGGTCACCGCCTGCCCGGTCGAGGTCATGGGCCTCAAGTTCCCGAATCCGGTTGGCCTGGCCGCCGGTCTCGACAAGAACGGCGACCACATCGACGCGCTGGCCAAGCTCGGCTTCGGCTTCATCGAAATCGGCACGATCACCCCGCGTCCGCAGGATGGCAACCCGAAGCCGCGGCTGTTCCGCATCCCGGAGGCGCAGGGCATCATCAACCGGATGGGTTTCAACAACGCCGGTGTCGACAAGTTGCTGGAAAACGTCCGCCGTGCCGAATTCCCGAAAAAGGGCGGCATCCTCGGCATCAACATCGGCAAGAACGCGACGACACCGATCGAGAAGGCCGCCGACGATTACCTGATCTGTCTCGACAAGGTGTACAACGACGCCAGCTACGTGACGGTCAATATTTCGTCGCCGAACACCAAGAACCTGCGCGAACTGCAGAAGGACGAGGCGCTCGACGACCTGCTGGCGCAGCTCAAGGCCAAACAGCTGCAACTGGCCGAGCAGCACGGCAAATACGTGCCGATGGCGCTCAAGATCGCCCCGGATCTCGACGACGAGCAGATCACCGCCATCGCCGATGCGCTGCGCCGCCACCGTTTCGATGGCGTCATCGCGACCAACACCACGCTGTCGCGCGACGGTGTCGAAGGCCTGCCGAATGGCGCCGAAACCGGCGGCCTGTCGGGCAAGCCGGTTTTCGCGAAATCGACGGCCGTACAGAAAAAGCTGTCGATTGCCCTGGCCGGCGAACTGCCCATCATCGGCGTTGGCGGCATCATGGGCGGCGAGGACGCGGCCGAGAAAATCCGCGCCGGGGCAAGCCTGGTGCAGTTCTACAGCGGCTTCATCTACCGCGGCCCCGACCTGGTCTGCGAAGTGGCAGAAACCCTGGCAAATATCTCACGCCGGAAAACCGTATAAAGCCATGTGCGAGGCGCGGTTGTTTGCACCGCAGCAAAGCCCGATAATACGCGCTTCAAGCCTGCCCAATTTATGAGCCACTACTTATTCATCCTCGTCGGCGCGGTGCTGGTCAACAACGTCGTGCTGGTGAAGATTCTCGGCCTGTGCCCCTTCATGGGCGTTTCCAAGAAACTCGAAACCGCCTACGGCATGGGCGCCGCGACGACCTTCGTGCTGACCATGGCGACCGGCGCCAGCTACATCATCGACCATTACCTGTTGATGCCGTTCGGGCTGGAATACCTGCGCACGCTGTCCTTCATCGTCACCATCGCCGCCATCGTCCAGCTAACCGAAATGGTCATCGCCAAGACCTCGCCGACGCTGCAGCAGACGCTGGGCATCTACCTGCCGCTGATCACCACCAACTGCGCCGTGCTCGGCGTGCCGTTGCTCAACATCGCCAACGGCTACAACTTCGTCGAGTCGCTGTTGTTCGGTGCCGGCAGCGCCTTTGGCTTCTCGCTCGTGCTCATCCTGTTTGCCGGCCTGCGCGAACGCATCGAAGGCGCCGACGTGCCCACCCATTTTCGCGGCGCCGCCATCGCGATGGTCACCGCCGGGCTCATGGCGCTGGCCTTCATGGGCTTTGCCGGCCTCGACAAATACCAGTAAACGCCATGGACATCCTCCTCGCCATCGCCATCATGGCCCTCGGCGCCGTCGTGCTCGGTGCCCTGCTCGGCTTCGCCTCGGTCAAGTTCAAGGTCAAGGGCGACCCGCTGATCGAGAAGATCGAGGCCATCCTGCCCCAGACCCAGTGCGGCCAGTGCGGCTACCCCGGCTGCAAGCCCTACGCCGAGGCCATCGCCAACGGCGATGAAATCAACAAGTGCCCGCCGGGCGGCATAGAAGGCGTCCAGCGACTGGCCGACCTGCTCGGCCGCGAGGTCAAGCCGCTCGATGCAGAGGAAAAACCGAAACAGATCGCCATCATCGACGAGAACACCTGCATCGGCTGCACGCTGTGCATCCAGGCCTGCCCGGTCGACGCCATCGTCGGCGCCGCCAAGCAGATGCACACCATCGTCGCCCAGCAATGCACCGGCTGCGAACTGTGCCTGCCGCCCTGCCCGGTCGAATGCATTTCGATGCAGGTGATCGGCGAGAACATCGACAACTGGAAATGGAAATATCCGGTCGTCGAGATTAAATCTGAAATGCGCAAGGCTGCGGCCATGAAAGCGGCTGCCTGATGTTGATGAACCTCTTCAAATTCAAGGGTGGCGTCAAGCCGCCGACCAACAAGACGCAATCCGTCAACCTGCCCATCGCCCAGGCGCCGCTTCCCTCGCGCCTCGTCGTGCCGCTCCACCAGAGCATTGGCGGCATGCCGCAGCCGGTCGTCGAGGCCGGCGACAAGGTATTGAAGGGGCAGTTGATCGGCGAGGCCGACGGCTGGATTTCGGCCGCCGTCCATGCCCCGACTTCGGGCACCGTTGTCGAGGTGGCGATGCACGTGCAGCCGCACCCCTCGGGCCTCGATGCGCTGTGCGTCGTCATCGAACCGGACGGCAAGGACGAGTGGATTCCCCGCGAACCGGTCGACTACAAGTCGCTGCCCCCGGAAGAAGTGCGCGAACGCCTGCAGCAGGCTGGCGTGGTCGGCCTCGGCGGCGCGGTCTTCCCGACTCACGGCAAGCTGACCGCCTCGAAGACGGTGCCGATGGACGAATTGATCATCAACGGTGCCGAATGCGAACCCTTCATCACCTGCGATGACCTGCTCATGCGCGAACGCGCCGAGGAAGTCGTGCGCGGCATCGGCATTTTCCGCGACCTGCTGCAACCGAAGAAGGTGCTCATCGGCATCGAGGACAACAAGCCGGAAGCCGCCGCCGCCATGCGTCTTGCCGTGCAGGCCCTCGGCGAAAGCTTCGCCGTCGTCCAGGTGCCGACGCTTTACCCGGCCGGCGGCGCCAAGCAGTTGATCCGAGTGCTGACCGGCAAGGAAGTGCCGGCCTCGAAGCGCTCGACCGACCTCGGCGTCCAGTGCTTCAACGTCGCCACTGCCTACACCGCGTGGCGGGCCATCGCTCATGGCGAGCCCGTCGTTTCGCGACTGGTCACGGTCACCGGCAACGTGCACGAGCCGCGCAATTACGAAGTGCTGATCGGCACGCCGATGGACGAACTACTCAAGCTCGCCCACCCCCACCCCGATACCGACGGCATCATCATGGGCGGCCCGATGATGGGCTTCCTGGTGCCCGATCGGCAGGTGCCGGTAGTCAAGGCCACCAACTGCCTGATCGCCCACGACGACCGTCTGTTCCCGCCCAAGGCGCCGGAAATGCCGTGCATCCGCTGCGGCGCCTGCGCCCAGGCCTGCCCGCACGAGTTGCAACCGTTCGAGATGTACTGGTTCTCGCGCGCCAAGAATTTCGGCAAGACGCAGGAATACAACATCTTCGACTGCATCGAATGCGGTTGCTGCTCCTACGTCTGCCCGTCGCGCATCCCGCTGGTCCAGTATTTCCGCTTTGCCAAGAGCGAAATCTGGGCGCGCGAACGCGAAAAGAATGCCGCCGACCAGGCCAAGCTCCGCTTCGAGTTCAAGCAATTGCGCGAAGAACGCGAAAAGGCCGAAAAGGCTGAAAAGCTG
Organism: Azonexus sp.; assembly: GCA_030691385.1. Classification (GTDB taxonomy): domain Bacteria; phylum Pseudomonadota; class Gammaproteobacteria; order Burkholderiales; family Rhodocyclaceae; genus Azonexus. Next base: position 7,911 of record JAUYEI010000067.1, on the reverse strand, counting down.
GCCAAGGCCGCTGCGGCCCAGGCCGCCAAGAAGGCTGCCGAAGCGGTTGCAGCGGCTGCAGCAGCAGGGGAAAGCGGCGCCGCGCCGGCCGCCGATACGGCCGCTGCACCGGCAGTCGCCACCCCCACCGATGCACCGACTGCCACGGTCAACCCGGAAAAAGAGGCAAAACGCGCAACTATTGAGGCCGCCATGGCCCGCGCCAAGGCCCAGCGCGAAGCCGTCCAGCCCAAGAACGTCGACAACCTGTCGCCCGAGCAGCTGAAGGCTGCCGCCGACATCGAGGCGCGCCGCATCGCCGCCCACCTGATCGAGCCGCAGCCGGCTGACCAGACCGCCCCGCTCGATCCTAATAACTAACAGCTAACGGCCATGTTTCCCCCCGCCCCCTTCCTTCTCAAAGACGTCAGCGTCAGCCAGGTCATGATCCAGGTCTGCGTCGCGCTGATCCCGGGCATTGCCGCCTACGCCAGCCTGGTCGGCCCGGCCATCCTGGTTCAGCTAGTCATCGCCACGCTCGCCGCTCTGGTCGCCGAAGCGCTCATGCTCAAAGTGCGCGGCAAACCGCTGGCCCTCTTCCTGACCGACGGCTCGGCCATCGTCACCGCCTGGCTGATCGCCCTGACTTTCCCCCCGCTGGCGCCGTGGTGGCTGGTCGTCACCGGCACCGTCTTTGCCGTCATCGTTGCCAAGCATCTGTACGGCGGACTGGGCCAGAACCCGTTCAACCCGGCCATGGTCGCCTTCGCCGTGTGCATCGTCGCCTTCCCGGCGCTGATGTCGCAGTGGCCCAGCGTCGGCCTGCAACTGGGGCTGATTGACCAGATGAACATCATTCTGGGCTGGGCGCCGCGCGTCGATACACTCACCGGCGCGACGCCGCTCGACGCCATGAAGACCGCGCTCAAGCTCGGCGAAGGCAGTTTCGATGTCAGCACGCTGCTGGCCAATCAGGATATCTACGGCAACTTCGCCGGTCGCGGCTGGGAATGGGTCGCCGGCGGCTACCTGCTCGGCGGCCTGTGGCTCTGGCATCGCAAACTGATTACCTGGCACGTGCCGCTCGCCTTCGTCGCATCCCTGAGCCTGATTTCCGGCGCGCTCTGGCTTTACAACCCGGGCCAGTTCGCCAGCCCGCTCTTTCACCTGCTCTCCGGCGGCACCATGCTCGGCGCCTTCTTCATCGCCACCGACCCGGTTTCCGGCTGCACGACGCCGCGTGGCAAGCTGATCTTCGGTGCCGGCTGTGGCCTGCTCGCCTACATCATTCGCGTCTTCGGCGGCTATCCGGACGGCGTCGCCTTCGCCGTGCTGCTCATGAACCTCTCCGCCCCGCTCATCGACCTGCTGACGCAGCCGCCGATCTTCGGCATGAAGGACAAATCATGAGCGCCGCCAAGGAATTCTCGGCGACCGGCATGGCGGCCCGCACGGCGGCCATCCTGTTCGTTTTCGTGATCATCTTCACCGGCCTGCTATCCGGCGCCTACCTGTGGACCAAGCCGGCGATCGAAGCTTCGGCCGCCGAAGAGAAGATGAAACTGGTGGACGAAGTGCTGCCGCGTAGCGAATACGACAACGCCCTGCTCGAAGACACCGTCACGCTGCCGGCAACGGCCGAACTGACGCTGACCGACCCCTCGCTGCTCTACCGCGCCCGCAAGAATGGCCAGCCCGTCGCGCTGGTTTTCGAAGCCGTCGCCCCCGATGGCTACGCCGGCAAGATCCGCCTGGTCATCGCCATCCGTGCCAATGGCCAAGTCGCCGGCGTGCGCGTGACGCAGCACAAGGAAACGCCGGGACTCGGCGATTACATCGAGGTCAAGAAGGACAAGAACAAGGCCCGGCCGTGGATCACGCAATTCAACGGCATGGCGCTGGCCGAGGTGACCGACAAGGACTGGAAGGTCAAGAAGGATGGTGGTCAGATCGACTATCACGCCGGTGCAACCATCACCCCGCGCGCCGTGTCCAAAGCCGTGCTGAAAGCCGTCAAATGGGCCGAAGCCAACCGTGACCGCCTGTTCACCGAAGGAGCCGCCAAATGATCACGCGTGACGAATTCAAGAGCATCGCCGGCAACGGCATCTGGAAGCAGAACACCTCCATCGTCCAGATCCTCGGCCTGTGCCCGCTGCTCGCGGTGACCACCAACGCCGTCAATGGCATCATGCTGTCGCTCGCCACGATCGTCGTCATGGCGCTGTCGGGCGTCGCCATCGCCTCGCTGCGCAACTTCATCCCGCACGAAATCCGCATCCCGGTCTTCATTCTGATCGTCGCCGCCCTGGTCACCGTCGTCGACCTGCTGTTCAACGCCAACCTGCATGAACTTTACCTCGTGCTCGGCATCTTCATTCCGTTGATCGTCACCAACTGCATCGTGCTCGCCCGCGTCGAAGCCTTTGCCGCCAAGAACCCGCCGCTGCAATCGACTTTCGACGGCATTTTCATGGGCGTCGGCATGTTGTGGACGCTGGCCGTGCTCGGTGCCCTGCGCGAGTTTCTCGGCAGCGGCACCATCCTCGGCGGCATCGACATGGTTTTCCCCAGCCTGCAGCCGATCCAGGTGCTGCCCGAAAGCTACCCCGGTTTCCTGCTCGCCCTGCTGCCACCCGGCGCCTTCATCCTGCTCGGCTGCCTGATCGCCTGGAAGAACTGGATGGAAACGCGCGCCGCCGAGCGCGCCAAGCGCAAGCCGCCAGCCCCGGTCGCCACGGCCGGTTGCCACTGATCACTCCCGACGGCCCGTTGCGGGCCTGACGAAAACGCCCGCATGCGCATCGAAACCGTCCGCCAGTCCCTGCTCGCCACCGGCGCCAAGGATTGCCACGTCGACCGCGTCATGCGCGCCTGGGCTCAGGGCAAGCCGCTCGACGCCGGGCCGAGCCGCCACCCGCCGGAAACCTACCTGCCGCTCGCCCTGCGCACCGCGCTGCCCGGGCTGCAGGATGAACTCTCGGCACTGGCCCGCGTCCGCTCGGAACACCCGGGCGAGGACGGCTCCTCCCGCCTGCTCGTCGAACTGGCCGACGGCCAGACCATCGAAAGCGTGCTGCTGCCGCGCGATGGCCTGTGCATCTCGACGCAGATCGGCTGCGCCGTCGGCTGTACCTTCTGCATGACGGGTCGCGATGGCCTGCTGCGCCAGGTGAGTAGCGGCGAAATGGTCGCCCAGGTCATCCTCGGCCAGGCCCGGCGCAAGGTGACGCGCGTCGTTTTCATGGGCATGGGCGAGCCATCGCACAACATCGACAACGTGCTCGAAGCCATAGCCCTGCTCGGCACGGCCGGCGGCATCGGCCACAAGAACCTGGTTTTCTCGACGGTTGGCGATTTGCGCGTTTTCGAGCGGCTGCCGCAGGAAACGGTCAAGCCGGCGCTGGCCATTTCACTGCACACGACGCGCGCCGAACTGCGCGCCGAATTGCTGCCCAAGGCGCCGCGCATCGACCCCGCCGAACTGGTCGAACTGGCCGAGCATTACGCCCGGACGACAAGCTATCCGATCCAGTACCAATGGACGCTCATCGACGGCATCAACGACAGCTACGCGGAAATGGACGGCATCGTCCGCCTGCTCGCCGGCAAGTACGCGATCATGAACCTGATCCCGTACAACGCGACGGCAGCGCTGGCTTATCGCCGGCCATCGGTCGAGCGCATCACCGAACTGACGCGCTACTTGCACGCCAAGGGCATCCGGACGACAGTGCGCAACTCGGCCGGGCAGGATGTCGATGGTGGCTGCGGCCAGTTGCGCGCCCGCGAGAGCGCTCGCCCGCTTCTACGGTCAACCGGAAAAATAGGCCAAAAATGAATCTTGAAACCTTAGTTGGACGTGGCAGATGGTGCGCCGGGGCGGGATGGCCGGCGCGAAGCGACGCCGCAGCAGGCTCATGCCTGCAAGAAGGAGCGACAAAGCCGGACGCCCGACCAGGCGTGCCAGCGGCCACATAGCGCTGTCAGCCAAGGGGTGAATCGCCTCGAAGGCGCAAAGGCCTGTATTCAGGCGGCTGGCCAAGGCTGGATACGCACTCAACTGAGGTTTCAAGGATGAAATATGCCGGGCGCCGGTTCAGCCGGCTGCCCCCTCCAGAACGACGCAGTTCTTGCCGCGCTCCTTGGCCCGGTAGCTCGCTTCGTCAGCCCGGCGAATCAGACTGATCTCATTATCGGTCGGCACATGCCGGGAAACGCCGATGCTGATGGTGCAGTGGATTTTTTCACCACTCGTCGCCAGCGTTTCCTGCGCCGCAAACAGGCTGCGCAGACGTTCGGCCAGCGCCATGGCGGACAATGAATCGGTTTCCGGCAGCAGCACGACGAATTCCTCGCCGCCGTAACGGTAGGCGCTGTCCGAACGGCGCAGGCACTGCCGGATCACCTCGGCCAGGTTTTGCAATACCTTGTCGCCTTCGAGGTGGCCATAGCAGTCGTTGATGCTCTTGAAATTGTCGCAGTCGAGCACCAGCAGCGACAGCGGCCGGCCATAGCGCGTCGCCCGCTCCAGTTCGCCGGGCAGGCGTTCGCGCAAATAGCGGGAGTTGTACAGACCGGTCAGCGAATCGGTCTGGCTCAGGCTGCGATAGCGCTCCTCGCTTTCGCGCAGCGCCTCCTCGGCGCGGCGGCGCTCGCTGACATCCTGCAGCGTTTCGATGGCGCCGACAATGTCGCCTTGGGCGTCGCGCAAGGGGGCTGCGGTAAAGAACAGCCAGCGCCCGCTGTCACCGAAATGCGGGAAGAAATCCTCGGCTTCGTAACCCCCGGGAATCAACAAGGAGGGCCGGAAGCGACCGTGATACAGGCGGTCGACGGCATTTTCGCTGGCGTCATCAAGGACAAGATCAGCCATGATCGGGCGCTTCGACGGATAGAAAGCCTTCCACTGGCCGTTGGTACCGATAACGTCGCGCGCCAGCGTCCCGGTCATCGCCTCGCAGGCGCGGTTCCAGTGCGTGACGCGGTGCCCGGCATCGATGACCAGCATGGCCACCGATGAACCATCGACGATCTGCGCCAGGTAAGCCTCGCTATCGCGCAAGGCCGCCTCGGCTCGCCGCCTTTCGGTCACATCCTGCAGGGTTTCGATGGCCCCGATGATTTCGCCCGCCGCATTGCGAATGGGTGCTGCGGAGAAAAACAGCCAGCGACCGCCATTGCCGCAAGCAGGGAAAAAGTCCTCCGCTTCATAGACAGCATCCTCGGCCGCCACACGCCGGGATTTACCGGGGTAATACTGTTCGAGCACCTTGTCGCTGGCGCGGTCTACCACGAGATCAGCGAGAATCGGCCGCGGCGCGTCGTAGAAGGCCCGCCACGGCTCGGCGCAGCCGATCATCTGCATCGCCGGCACACCGGTCAGGGCCGCACAGGCCGGATTCCAGTGGGTCACCCGATGCTGTGCGTCGATGATGAGCGTTGCCACCGGATTGACTTCCAGCCACTGGGTCTGCACATTGAGGCAGCCTTCTGTTGTAAGCGGCATCGGGTCTGCCTTCTCTGTCAGGTAGAATTGTTTGTGACAATATGGCGCATCCCACCGCGCCTGACAATCCTTCCAAGCCCCCTTCGTGAAAAAAGCCAGCATCGAGCAGTTCTACAGCCGCCTGCGCGACGCCAATCCGGCGCCGACCACCGAGTTGCACTACGCCACGCCCTTCCAGTTGCTGATCGCCGTCATTCTCTCGGCGCAGGCCACCGACGTCGGCGTCAACAAGGCGACGGGCCGGCTCTACCCGGTCGCCCCGACCCCGTCCGCCATGCTGGCGCTCGGCGAAGAAGGCCTGAGCGAATACATCAAGACCATCGGCCTGTTCCGCACCAAGGCCAAAAACGTCATCGCCACCTGCCGCCTGCTGCTCGAACTGCACGACGGCGAGGTGCCGGACGACCGCGCTGCCCTCGAAGCCCTGCCCGGCGTCGGCCGCAAGACGGCCAATGTCGTGCTCAACACCGCTTTCGGCCAGCCGACCATCGCCGTCGACACGCACATCTTCCGCCTCGGCAACCGCACCGGGCTGGCGCCGGGCAAGACGGTCGAGGAAGTCGAAAAGAAACTGCTCAAGGTGACGCCCGACGAATTCAAGAAGGACGCCCACCACTGGCTGATCCTGCACGGCCGCTACGTCTGCAAGGCGCGCAAGCCCGACTGCGGCCGCTGCGTCGTGCTCGACCTGTGCAGCTACCGGAGCAAGAGTGTATGAAAGCCGGCAGCGCCCTCGTTGCCGGCAATCGGCCGGAAGCGGAACTGGCCCATGAGGCTGTCCAGGCAGCGCTGGCGGCAGCCGGGCTGGAACGTGCTGATAACGTCATCCTGTTTCTGACCCACGATTTCAACCGAAATCCACAGCCCGCCGTCCTCGCCGCGGCGCGCGCTGCCGGCTGCCTCTCGGTCAGCGGCGGCACGGCCAGCGGGCTGTTTACCGAGCGCGGCTGGCGCCTCGATCAACCGGCGGCAGCGGCCCTCGTTTATGCAGCGCCGACCAGCGAGCTATCGGCAGAATTGCCGCTGCTGTCCATCAGCGGCCACAGCCGCCTGCCTTTCGAATGGCAGGATGGCGCCGCGCGAGTCGGCCTGCTCGACACCGATGCCGCCGTCTGGTCGCATGGCCGCACAGCAGAAAATGCCTGTAGCGAGTTTCGTTTGCCCGGCGTGAACGTCCGCATCGCCCGCTCATCCGGCCTGCGCCTGCTCGGCGAAGCACAGTCCGTCGAGCAATGCGCCGGTTACGAATTGCGCCGCGTTGGCGGCCACAGTGCCGTCGACAGCCTGCGCCGCGCCCTGCCGGCCGAACTGCGCGAACGCCCGCCGTTGCACCACATCGTCGTGCTGCGCCAGGCCGACGCGCCGGGCATCGCCATCCTCTCGGCCAACGCCGATGGCTCGCTGACCCTGGCCGAAAACCTCAACGAGGGCGAGACGATCACCTGGGCCATCCGTCAGCCACTCGCCGCCGAGCAGGACATGCGCGATGTGCTGACTGCCACGGTCAACCGGAAAAAACAGCCAAATTTCGCCTTGATGTTTTCCTGCATCGGCCGCGGCCCGCTGTTTTACGGCAACGACGACCGCGACCTCGTCGCCTTCCGCGACACCTTTCCCGAGACGCCGCTGCTCGGCGCCTACGGCACCGGGCAAATCGCGCCGCTGGCCGGCCACAACCGCCTGTTCCACAACACCGCACTCACCTTATTGTTCGAAAGTGCTCATGTTTAATCCCTCCCGCGAGCAGGTCCGCCTCTTCTTTTGCGATGCCTGGAAAAAGCACGTCGACCGCCTGCCGCTGGTCGGCGCCGAAGTCACCGCCGCCGACATCGCCGCCCGCCATCCGGAATACCACCCGCTGCTCAACGACCCGAAAGCCGCCGTGGACAGGGAATGGACGCCGGAAGGCGGGGCCATGAACCCCTTCCTCCACCTCTCGCTGCACCTCGCCATCCACGAGCAGGTCAGCATCGACCAACCGCCGGGCATCCGCATGGCCTTCGAGCAACTGCGCGCCCGCATGGACCCGCACGACGCCGAACACGTGCTGCTCGACTGCCTGGGCGAAACAATCTGGCGCGCCCAGAGCCAGGGCCAGCCGATGGATGCGCTGGCCTACGTCGATGCGGTGAAGCGCAAGACGAGCCTGATTTAGGGGAAAATCTGGCCCCCAAACCATTCTTCCCCGCGTAATCGCGCGACTAGACCCCCTCCCCTTCAAGGGGAGGGCCGGGGTGGGGATGGGTTATTCGGCGGCAGAGGGAATATGGAATCCATCATCTTTAACCTGAAGTTCTCCCGCGTGAAGATCGAATTTCCCTTGCCACACAAGCGATTTGCATGGATGTTGAAGTCCGCGTTCTGACTACACCGTGATTTGCCGCAGAAGCTGGAGCGCGCGTTGTTGTTTGGGGTTGGGTGTA
>JAUYEI010000066.1 GCA_030691385.1 Azonexus sp. | reverse complement strand
CTTGGGCATCTCCACTTTCCGGATCGCCGCTGGCTGATAATCGCCTGCCAGAAGTGCTGCCTTGACGCTTGGCCAGTGCTGTTGCAGCCATGCCTTGAATTCGGATACGGTGAGTCCATCGACTCCTGCCGCGCCCTTGTTTCGGAAGCGATTTACTTGCGGCCGAATTTCTCGGCGAGCTGGTTCAGCTTTTCGGTCCGGCGCTGCTCGGCCTTGGCTTCTGCCTCGGCGGCCTTGCGCGCTTCGGCCTGTTTCTTGAATCGCTCGCGCAGTTGCTCGGCGGCGTGCTGACGGTTCTCGTCGGTCACCTCGTCGGCTGGCGTACCGTCCAGATTCAGACGTACCGTGCCTTTTTCCATTTCCTTCAGGTAGCGCGTCGAAATCGTGTGGCTGCGCATGGCAAGGCGCAGGGATTTCTTGCTCAGTTCGGGCAACAGGGCAAAGACCTGCTTGTCGATGCCGATGGCCAGCGGGCTGAAATTGCGGAATACATCGAATCGCGTCTGCAGGTCCTTGAGCAGGACCCGGGTATCGTTCGGCTTGGTGGTCGTGGCTTCGCTAGTCGTCATGATGGAACAGTGTCTTGTCGAGGCGCGAAGGGTAGCACGAAGGCGCCCCCTTGCAGCCTCGAATCGGCGATCAGACGCCGTTTTTGCGGAACCAGGCGAGCATTTTGCGCCAGCCGTCTTCGGCATCTTCCTTGCGGTAGCTGGGTCGGTAATCGGCATGGAAAGCATGCGGCGCATTGTCGTAAATTTGGATTTCGGATGCCCTGGCGGCCGGACTTCCCTGCTGCAGCGCCTTTTCCATCGCTTCGACGGTTTCCAGCGGAATGCCGGTATCGAGTCCGCCGTAAAGCCCGAGGACCGGCGCCTTGAGTTCGCCGACGAGTTCGGTCGGATGTTTGGGCGTCATTGCACTGCTCGCCCCGACCAGGCGTCCGTACCAGGCCACGCCGGCCTTGACGGCCGGGTTGTGGGCGCTGTACAGCCATGTGATGCGCCCGCCCCAGCAGAAACCGGTGATCGCCAAGCGGCTGGTGTCGGCGCCCTTGATAGCCGCCCAGGCCACGCAGGCGTCAAGATCGCTCAGCACCTGCGCATCGGGTGTCTTGCCGGTGATCTTTTCGAGAATTTCGGGAATGGCGCTGATCTGGCGCGGGTCGCCCTGACGGGCGAACAGTTCGGGTGCGATGGCGCAGTAGCCGAGCTTGGCCAGCCGACGACAGACATCGCGGATGTATTCATGGGCGCCAAATATTTCGGACACCACGAGGACGACCGGCGGCTTCTCCAGCCCACCGGGCACGGCCCGGTAAGCGACCATCTCGCCATCCTTGACCGGCACCTTGATCTCACCGACCACGATGCCGGTTTCGTCGGTTTTGATGGCCGTCTGCGCCATGACGGGCTGGGTAGCCAGGGCGAAGCCGGCGCCCAGGCTGGTCACGATGAAACTCCTGCGATCAAAAGATTGGGCGGGTACAAGGCTGTCGAACTCCGGTTCTGTTTTCATGGTTTGTCTCCTCGGGGGGAATTACATCAGAACGATGTCGTACTGCTCGGGTGAATAACTCGGTTCGGACTGCAATGAAACCGACTTGCCGATGAAGTCGGAGAGCATGGCCAAGGCCTGCGATTCTTCGTCGAGGAAGAGGTTGACCACGGCCGGGCCGGCCAGGATGCGGTATTCGCGGGCATTGAACTGGCGGGCTTCGCGCAGCAGTTCGCGGAGGATTTCGTAGGCCACGGTGCGCGCCGTCTTGACCTCGCCACGCCCGCCGCAGGTCGGGCAAGGCTGGCACAACACGTGGGCGAGCGATTCACGCGTCCGCTTGCGGGTCATTTCGACGAGGCCGAGCTGGGTGAAGCCACTCACCGTCAGCCGGGTGTGGTCGCGGGCCAGCGCCTTGTTGAATTCATCGAGCACAGCCTTCTTGTGCTCCTCGTTTTCCATGTCGATGAAGTCGACGATGATGATGCCGCCCAGGTTGCGCAGGCGTAGCTGGCGGGCGATGGTAAGCGCCGCTTCGAGGTTGGTCTTGAAAATGGTGTCGTCGAAATTGCGCACGCCGACGAAGCCGCCGGTGTTGACGTCGATGGTCGTCATCGCCTCGGTCTGATCCATGATCAGGTAGCCGCCCGATTTGAGGTCGACGCGGCGGGCCAGGGCTTTCTGGATTTCGTCCTCGACACCGTGCAGGTCGAAGAGCGGGCGCTGGCCGGTGTAGTGCTCGAGCAGCGGGATCACGGCTGGCGTGTACTCCTCGGCGAAAGCCGTCAATTTGACGAAATTCTCCCGCGAGTCGACAAATATCCGCGTCGTATCGGGATTGACGAAATCGCGCAGGACGCGCTGGCCGAGCGACAGCTCCTGGTAGAGCAGGGTCGGCGGCGCCGAGGTCCGCGCCTTGTCGCGGATATCGGCCCAGGTTTTGCGCAGGTAGGCGATGTCGGTGGCGAACTCTTCGTCGCTGGCATTTTCAGCCATGGTGCGGACGATGAAACCACCGGGCTCCTCGGCCGGCACGAGGCGGTTGATCTTTTCACGCAGCGACTCACGTTCGGCCTCGGATTCGATGCGCTGCGAGATGCCGATGTGCTTTTCCTGCGGCAGATGGACGAGCATGCGGCCGGCGATGGAAACCTGCGTCGACAGCCGCGCACCCTTGGTGCCGATGGGGTCCTTGACGACCTGGACGAGGATGCTCTGCCCCTCGTGCAGCATTTTCTCGATGGGCCGGTCGGGGGTGCGATCCTGGCTGGATTCTCGCGGTTGCCAGATATCGGCAACGTGCAGGAAAGCCGTGCGATCGAGCCCGACTTCGATGAAGGCGGACTGCATGCCGGGCAGGATGCGGCAGATGCGCCCGAGATAGACGTTGCCGACCAGGCCGCGGCTGGCTGTGCGCTCGATGTGGAGCTCCTGGACGACACCCTGTTGCATGACGGCAACGCGGGTTTCCTGCGGGGTGAAATTGATCAGGATTTCTTCAGACATAGTCTCTACAATGCGCGGTTTCGCTGCATTCTACTATGTCCAAAGCTCCCGAACTCCTCGCCCCCGCCGGCTCGCTCGAGATGATGCGCACCGCCTTCGATTTCGGCGCCGACGCCATCTACGCCGGCCAGCCGCGCTACAGCCTGCGCGTGCGCAACAACGAATTCGGCAGCATCGAAAAACTGGGCGACGGCATCAGCGAGGCACATGCCCGCGGCAAGCAGTTTTTCGTCGTCAGCAACATCATCCCGCACAACGCCAAGCTGCCCACCTATCTGGCCGACATGGCCCCGGTCATCGCCCTCAAGCCCGACGCCCTGATCATGTCCGACCCCGGCCTCATCGACATGGTGCGCGAAACCTGGCCGGAACAGGTCATCCACCTCTCGGTGCAGGCCAACACGGTGAATTGGGCCTCGGTGCGTTTCTGGCAGAAGATGGGCGTCCAGCGCATCATCCTGTCGCGCGAACTGTCGCTCGACGAAGTCGCGGAAATCCGCCAGCGCTGCCCGGATATCGAACTCGAAGTCTTCGTCCATGGCGCGCTGTGCATCGCCTACTCGGGCCGCTGCCTGCTTTCCGGTTATTTCAATCACCGCGACCCGAACCAGGGCAGCTGCACCAATTCCTGCCGCTGGGACTACAAGCTGAGCACTTCCGACGGTCAACCGGAAAAAGTGCCCAAAAATGAAATCGAATACCTGCTCGAAGAAAAGCAGCGTCCGGGCGAACTCATGCCGATCGAGGAAGACGAGCACGGCACCTACATCCTGAACTCGAAGGACCTGCGCGCCATCGAGCACGTCAATCGTCTGGTCGAAATCGGCGTCGATTCGCTCAAGATCGAAGGCCGGACCAAGAGCCCCTACTACGTCGCACGCACCTCGCAGGCCTACCGCCAGGCCATCGACGACGCCGTCGCCGGCCGCCCGCTCGACCCGACCCTGTTGCGCGAACTCGAAGGCCTGGCCAATCGCGGCTACACCGACGGTTTCCTGCAACGCCACCACGACGCCGAATACCAGAATTACCTGCGCGGCAGCTCCGAGTCGGATCGCAGCCTTTACGTCGGCGATGCCATCGCTTTCGACCCGGCGCGCGGCCTCATGGAAATCGAGGTCAAGAACCGCTTTTCCCTCGGGGACCGGCTGGAATGCGTGCATCCTTCCGGCAACCATGTCCTGACGCTGACCCGCATGGAAAACAAAAAGGGCGAGCCGGTCACCGTGGCGCCCGGCAGCGGCCATCGGGTGTGGATTGATTTGCCGGCCTCGTACACCAATTCCTTCGTCGCGCGTTTTGTTTAACTAATCCTTACAAAACAAGCCGATCAATAATTTGGTGCACTGCAGCAAACAGTGTAGACTCAAAGTCATGAGCACAATTTCCAACCGCATGCCGCTGATCGACGCCCTCAAGGCGATCGCGGCCTTGCTCGTCCTGCTCAACCATTATTCCTCCTACGGCCCGCTCGCTGCCGCGGCCCGCGAGGCCCTGCCCGGCCTGTTCGGCTGGTTTTATGAATACGGCCGCATGGCCGTCCAGGTCTTCCTCGTCATCGCCGGCTTTCTCGCCGCCCGTGGCCTGTCTTCGCAAGGCCAGGCGCTGGCCGTTTCGCCGCTGCCGCTGATCTGGAAGCGCTACCTGCGGCTGGCTGTGCCCTATCTCGCCGCCATCGGCCTGGCCATCATGGCAGCCGCCATCGCCGACCACTGGATGGACGACGAGGCGATTCCCGACCGCGCCACCGTGGCACAGTGGCTGGCTCACGCCTTCCTGCTGCACGGCGTGCTCGGTTACGACGCGCTATCGGCCGGCGTCTGGTACATCGCCATCGACTTCCAGCTTTTCGCACTCATGGTCGTGCTGCTCTGGGCCGGCCGCCGCAACATCGTCGCCCCGGCGCTCGTTCTGGCCACTACCCTGGCCTCGCTGTTCTGGTTCAACCGCGATGCCAGCTGGGACAACTGGGCGATCTACTTCTTCGGCTCCTACGGCCTCGGCGCTGCCGCCTGGTGGGCCTCCGACCGCCGGCAACTATCGGCCTGGCTCGGCGTCATCGCCACCATCACCATCGCCGCGCTGATCATCGATTTCCGCCTGCGTATCGGGCTGGCCCTGGGCGTCGCCCTGCTGCTCGGCTTCGGCCGGCGCAGCGGCCTCCTCGAACAATGGCCGAACGCCCGGCCGCTGGCTTTCCTCGGCCAGATCTCGTACTCGATTTTCCTCGTGCACTTCCCCGTCCTGTTGCTGGCCAACGGCCTCTACGCCAAACTTGGCCTGACGTCGACGCTGTCGGCCATGACCGGTCTGGTTCTGGCCTGGGCGGCCAGCATTGCTGCGGCAACGCTGTTCTACCGCTGGGTCGAAAGCCCGGCCGCCAGCCAGCGCATCACTGCCGCGCTGGGCTGGCTGTCGGCCAGCCTTTGGCAACTGGCCCAGCGCGCCGGACGACTGGCCCGCCGCGCCGTACTCGGCCGCGCCTAAGCGCTCAGCTCCGGCCGGCCACGAAAGAATTCCAGCGCCTCGGGATTGGCCAGCGCTTCGACATTCTTCACCGGCTGCTCATGCACGACGTTGCGCACGGCCAGTTCGACGATCTTGCCTGACTTGGTGCGCGGAATGTCCTGCACCTGGACGACCTGGGCAGGGACGTGGCGCGGTGTGGTGTTGTCGCGGATCTGCTTCTTGATGCGCTCGATGAGCGCCGCATCGAGGGTATGGCCTTCCTGCAGCTTGACGAAAAGCACGACGCGAACGTCGTCGCTCCTGCCCGGCGGCCAGTCCTGGCCGATGACCAGGGCTTCGAGGATTTCCGGTAGCTGTTCGACCTGGCGATAGATTTCGGCCGTGCCGATACGCACGCCGCCCGGGTTGAGCGTGGCATCCGAGCGGCCGTAGATGATCATGCCGTCGTGCGCAGTCAGCTCCGAAAAGTCGCCGTGACACCAGATGTTCGGGAAGCGCTCGAAATAGGCGGCATGGTATTTCGCGCCATCCGGATCATTCCAGAAGCCGACCGGCATGACCGGGAAGGAGGCGGTACACACCAGCTCGCCTTTTTGCCCGCGCACCGGCTGGCCGAAGTCGTCGACGACTTCGACCGCCATGCCCAGCCCGCGGCACTGGATTTCGCCGCGATAAACCGGCAGCACGGGATTGCCGAGGACGAAGCAGGATACGATGTCGGTGCCGCCGGAAATCGAGGCGAGCAGGATGTCCTGCTTGATTTCGCGATAGACCCAGTCGAAGCCTTCCGGCGACAGCGGGCTGCCGGTCGAGAACATGGCGCGCAGGGCGGCCAGGTCGTGCGTCTTGCCCGGTGTCAGGCCAAGCTTGGCGGCGGCGTCGATGAACTTGGCCGAGGTGCCGAAGTGGGTCATTTTCTCGGCCGCGGCGTAGTCGAAGAGCACCGTGCCGCCACCGGCGAACGGCGAGCCGTCGTAGAGCAGCAGCGTGGCGCCGCAGGCCAGGCCGGAAACCAGCCAGTTCCACATCATCCAGCCGCAGGTCGTGAAGTAGAACAGCCGGTCGCCGGGGCGCACGTCGCTGTGCAGCAGGTGTTCCTTGAGATGCTGGAGCAGCACGCCGCCGTGGCCATGGACGATGCATTTCGGCACGCCGGTCGTGCCGCTCGAGAACATGATGTAGAGCGGGTGCGCGAAGCCGACTCTTTTGAAAATCGGCGCTTTTTTCGGGTTGACCGTGGGAATGTCATTCCAGACGACCGCCTCGGCAATCTTGCTGACATCCGGTGCGGCATCGAGGTAAGGGACGACGACCACCTTGAGCAGCGACGGCATTTTGCTCACGACTTCGGCATTCCTGGCCAGGCAATCGACCGGCTTGCCGTTGTACCAGTAGCCATCGACGCAGATCAGCACTTTCGGCTCGATCTGGCCGAAACGGTCGAGCACGCCCTGCACGCCGAAATCCGGCGAGGCCGACGACCAGATGGCACCGAGCGCCGTCGCGGCCAGCATGGCGACCAGCGTTTCGGGCAGATTGGGCAGGTAGCCGGCAACACGGTCGCCCTCGCCGACCCCGGCGTCGATGAGGAATTGCTGGAAGCGGGTGACCTCGGCGACCAGTTCGGCCCGGCTCATCCGCCGTTTGACCTTGTCCTCGCCCCAGAAAACCAGCGCCTCGCTGTCGTCGCGCTGTTGCAGCAGGTTTTCGGCGTAATTCAGTTTGGCTTCGGGAAACCACTGGGCGCCGGGCATCTTGTTGCGGTCGACGACGATTTTCGTGCCTTTTTCACCGACGGCGCCGCAGAAGTCCCAGAGTTCCGACCAGAATGCCTCGGGCTCATCGACCGACCATTGCCATAGCTCGGCGTAATTGGCCTTGCCTTTGGCCTTGATCAACTGCGCCATGCGCGTTTGCCCGACGGTGGCGGGATTGGGCGTCCACAGCGGTTGCGGATCGATCGCGTAGGTCATCTTGTCTCCTCGGTCTTGTTCTGTATTGATCGGCAAAGATAGCAGGATTTGCCGGCGGGCAACTGTCATCGACCGGACACTTTCCCGCCCCGATTGACGCGGCGCCATGACACGGACAAACTCGACGCCCTGAACCAACCCAGCCACCGCAATCATGTCCTTCGCCTGGATTCTCAAACTGCTGATCAGCACCCTGCTTCTGCCGCCCGGCAACGGCCTCGCGCTGCTCGGCGTGGCCGGCGTTTTCCGGCGCCGGCGCTGGGCTTTCGGGCTGGCCGTGGCGGCTACGGCGCTAACGCTGGCCCAATGCCTGCCGGCCGTCGCCGGTCTGCTGATCGCCTCACTGGAAAACCAGTCGGCGGCCATCGCGCCCAACGCGCCGAAACCGGAGGCCGGCGCCATCGTCATCCTCGGCAGCGGTCTGGCCACCGATGCCGCCGAATACGGCGGCGATACGGCCAACGAGCGCACCTTGATTCGCACGCGCTATGGCGCCACCCTGGCCCGGCGCTACGATCTTCCCGTGCTGGTCACCGGCGGCAAGTTGCTGAACGACGAGCGCTCGGAAGCCGAAGTCATGGCCGACATACTGCGTAGCGAATTCGCTGTCGAAGCGCGCTGGCAGGAAGCCGGATCGATGGATACCGCCGGCAACGCCGCGCGCTCGGCACCCATCCTCAAGGCCGCCGGCATTCAGCGCATCGTCCTCGTCACCCACGCCTTCCACATGCCGCGCGCCCGGCTGCTGTTCGAGCAGGCCGGACTCGAAGTCATCCCGGCCCCCACCGCCTTCTTCAGCCACCCGAGCTTCGACTGGCTGCTGAGCGATTTCCTGCCGCAGGCCAAAGCCCTGCAAATTTCCTATTACGCCCTGCACGAGTGGCTCGGCCTGGCCTGGATTGCCCTCGCCCACTGAACAACATTCTGGAGAACAACATGACCCCAGTAGTCCTCACCGAAATCATCGGCAAAGTCGGCCTGATCCGCATCAACCGCCCGGAAGCGATGAATGCATTGAACAACGATGTCGTCGACGGCATTGGCGCCGCCATTGACGCCTACGAAGCTGACGAGAACATCGGCTGCATCGTCATCACCGGCAATGAAAAAGCCTTCGCCGCCGGGGCCGATATCGGCTTCATGAAGGATTTCGATTACATGCACGCCTACAAGACGGATTTCATCACCCGCAACTGGGAGCGCATCAAGACGACGCGCAAGCCAGTCATCGCGGCGGTGGCCGGCTTTGCCCTGGGCGGCGGCTGCGAAATGGCGATGATGTGCGACATGATCTACGCCGCCGACACGGCCAAGTTCGGCCAGCCGGAAATCAAGCTCGGCACCCTGCCCGGGGCCGGTGGCACGCAACGTCTGCCACGCGCCGTCGGCAAGGCCAAGGCGATGGACCTGTGCCTGACCGGACGCATGATGGATGCGGCCGAAGCGGAAAAGTCGGGCCTCGTCGCCCGCGTCATCCCGGCTGACCAATTGCTGGAAGAAACGCTCAAGGCGGCGACGACCATCGCCAGCTTCTCGCTGCCCGTGGTCATGATGATCAAGGAATCGGTCAATCGCGCTTTCGAATCCTCGCTCAACGAAGGCCTGCTCTTCGAGCGTCGCGTCTTCCATTCGGCCTTCGCCCTCGAAGACCAGAAGGAAGGCATGGCGGCCTTCGCCGAGAAGCGCAAGGCGACGTTCAAGAACCGCTGAGTACGTCGGCCGTCTCATCGAATCCGGGCGCCCGCCGAGGCGTCCGGAGCATTTCAATTTTGGCCAAAATTTCCGGTTGACCGTGGCAATGCCCGATAACCGCCCGAAGCAGCCCGCATGCACCTGTTTGTCGACATTTCCAGCCACGGCTTCGGCCACCTCGCCATCACGGCGCCGGTGCTCAACGCCATCGCCAAAATCGCCCCGAATTTCCGGCTGACCATCCGCAGCGCCCTGCCCGGCGGCAAGCTGCAACAACGCATCAAAACGCCCTACACGCTGATCGCCGACACCACCGATTTTGGTTACGTGATGATCGACGCCACCCGCGTCGATTTCGAAGCCAGCGCCACCGCCTATCGTCAGGCACATGAAAACTGGTCGGCCCGCGTTGCCGATGAAGCCCGCTTTCTGTCTGACCTCAAGCCAGACATCGTCCTCGCCAACGTCAGCTACCAGCCGCTGGCCGGCGCTGCCCAGGCCGGGATTCCGGCCCTCAGCCTGTGTTCACTGAACTGGGCCGACCTGTTCGACCATTATTTCGGCGACCAGCCCTGGGCCCAACCCATCCACACCGAGATGCTCGCCGCCTACCGCTCGGCACAAGCCTTCCTGCGCGTCACGCCGGGCATGGCGATGGATGCGCTGGACAATGTACAAACCGTTGGCCCGATCGCCGCCCTTGGCACGCGCCGCAACCTCGGCCTGAGCGGCGACAAAACCATCCTCATCACCATGGGCGGCATCGCCCATCGCCTGCCGGTGGAAAACTGGCCGCGCCAGCCCGGCATCCGCTGGCTGGTGCCGGCCGCCTGGCACTGCCGGCACCCCGATGCCATCACCAGCGAATCCTTCGGCCTGAATTTCACCGACCTGCTCTGCTCGGTCGATGCCGTCATCACCAAGCCCGGCTACGGCACCTTCACCGAAGCCGCCTGCAACGGCACGCCGGTCATCTACCAGCGGCGCGAAAACTGGCCGGAGCAGGACTGCCTGATCGACTGGCTGAACGAAAACGGCCGCTGTTTCGAACTCGGTGCAGCAGCACTGGAATGTGGGCAGCTCGCGGCAGCCCTTGAAAGCGTTCTCGGGCGATCACCATCGTCGATACCGGAAACCGATGGCATTGCGCAGGCAGCGCGCGCCATCATTGACTACGCCGGCGCCGCTTGAACCTTGAAACCTCAGTTGACCGCTTATCCAGCCTTGGCCAGCCGCCTGAATACAGGCCTTTGCGCCTTCGAGGCGATTCACCCCTTGGCTGACAGCGCGACGTGGCCGCTGGCACGTCCAACGGAGGTTTCAAGCGTGCTTATCCGGTTAGAACCCAAATTGGAAGTGGCGGCTTACTTTTCGGCCGAAAGTGGAGCTACGCTCCTGCTTGGGGCCTCGTGCATGGCCGAATCGCAAGCACTTTCCTCGAAACAGGGCATTAAGTGGGACGAGCCGCTTGTTTTGGGTGCTAACCGGATAAGCACGGTTTCAAGGTTAAATCGGGCGGAAACCGAGCTTCTTGAGCAATTCGCCGGTTTCGCAGACGGGCAGGCCCATCACGCCGCTGTAGCTGCCGGAAAGATGCTCGACGAACAGCCCGGCGCGGCCCTGAATACCATAGGCGCCGGCCTTGTCCATCGGCTCGCCGCTGATCACGTAGTGACGGATTTCCTCATCATCGATGTGACGGAAACGGACTTCACTGGTCGACAACAGATATTCGGTACGCCGCTGATGGTCGATGGCGACGCCGGTCAGCACGCGGTGCGTGCGTCCCGACAGGCGGCGCAGGATGGCGGCGGCATCGGCCATGTCGACCGGCTTGCCGATGATTTCACCGTCGAGTTCGAGCGTCGTGTCGGCGGCCAAAACGGGGCGCATCGGCAGGCGGCGCTCCTCGACGATCTTCAGGCCATGCATCGCCTTGGCGCGCGCCACGCGCTCGACGTAGATCACGGGCGATTCGCCCGCCATCGGCGTTTCGTCGGTTTCGCTGTCGGCGCGCAGGCCGTCGCGAAAAACGACGGTATCGAAATCGATGCCGATCTGGTGCAGCAATTCACGACGGCGCGGACTGCGCGAGGCGAGGTAGAGACGCATCATCCCTCCCGGTGGTATGGATGGTTTTTGAGGACACTGACAGCGCGGTACAGCTGCTCGCACAATAGCAGGCGCGCCATGCCGTGGGGCAGCGTCAGGCTCGACAGGCGCAGCCTGTCGTCGGCCTGTTGCTTGAATTCCTCATCGAGCCCGTCTGCCCCGCCGATCAGCAACGCCACGTCGCGGCCGTCCTGCATCCACACCTCAAGCCGTTTGGCCAGCTTGAGGGTGGTCAGGTCGTCGCCCTTTTCGTCGAGCACGACAAGGCGGCAACTGCCCGGCAAGGCGTCGCGGATGCGGCCCTTCTCGGCGGCCAGCAATTGTTCGCGGGTTTTCGAACCGCGCGGTTCGGGCTTGATTTCGCTAACGCTGGCCGGCAGTTCGCGCGGCATGCGCTTGAGGTACTCGGCGCAGCCCTCGTTCACCCAGGCGGGTTGACGATGGCCAACGGCAAGTACGCCAAGTTTCATCCTTCGCGGGCCTGCTCCACGGCCTTGCGCCGTTGGGCCGGCGTCGCCGACCACAGTTCTTCAAGGTTGTAGTAGGCGCGCACGTTGGCCTGCATGACATGCACGACGATGTCGCCGAGATCGACCAGCACCCATTCGCCGCCATCTTCGCCTTCGGTCGAGACAACCTCGCCGCCGGCTTCCTTGACCTTTTCGACAACATTCTGGGCCAGCGACTTGACCTGACGATTGGAGTCGCCGGTGGCAATGACGATGCGATCGAACATCGACGTCAGCTTGGATGTGTTGATGACTTCGATATCCTTGCCCTTGATGTCTTCAAGGGCGGAAACGATGATTTTTTGCAGCTTGCGGATGTCCATCAGGTACTTTTATAGAGTTGGTGAAGGTGAATATAGTCGAGAACGCTATCCGGCAGCAAATAACGCGCCGACAGGCCGTTGGCCAGCAGCTTGCGAATCTGCGTCGCCGAAATGGCGAGCTGGGTCATGGCAAAAGTGACGATCCCCCCGGCCGGAGCGCGTTTGAGCCCGCCGACATCGGTCAGGCGACGGTCGTTGAATTCGGTCGCCAGCTCATGCGGCAGGCTGCTCGCTTCGACGGGAAAACCGGGGCGATGCGAGACGGCGACGTGGGCCAGGGCAAAAATATCGCGCCAGCGGTGCCAGGTGACCAGTCCGGCGAAGGCGTCGGCACCGACGAGCAGGACGAGCGACTGCCCGGTGCCGAGTTCGCGGCGCAGACGTTCGAGCGTATGCACCGTGTAGCTTGGCGCAGCGGCTTCGACCTCGCTGGCATCAATTGAAAATCGGGCATTATTTCCGGTTGACCGTAGCACCATCTCCAGACGTTGCTGCGCGGTCACTTGCGGCGTGCCGCGATGCGGCGGCTGGCCGGCGGGGATCCAGCGCACGCCACCGAGGCCGAGGTGGGCGATGGCCTCCTCGGCCAGCCGGAGGTGACCAAAATGCACGGGGTCGAAAGTGCCCCCGAAGAGGCCAAGCGGCTCAGACAATTTCGGAGATGCCGAAGATGTCGCGGTAACAAGTGTAGAAGCTGGCGAAAATAGTTGGCGCGATGACCAGCACGAGCGGCATGGTGACGATGGCGGTAATGAAACTGGCGGCACCGGGGAAGATCAGCAGCAACACGCCAAGCAGGACGCCGGGCACGACACCGGCCACCAGCACCAGGCCAAGGCCATAGACCAGGAAAGCCCGCCAGTTCATCCAGCACGCGACAAAGCTGAAGAACAGGGCGCGGCCGAGGGTCAGCCGGTGCCAGGCAGCCAGCACCGGAGCAAACCAGTAGGCCATCATGACCGGGGTCATCAAGGCCATGACGAACAGCGCCGGCGTGATGAAATCGGCGTCTTCGAGATCTGCCCGTTCGGCCCGGTTACTGGCCATCATGAATTTGAACATGTCGCCCCCGTCGAACAGCGTGGACAGGCCGAGAACGCCGAGCGTGCAGCACAGGTAGAGGGCGCCGAGGGCAAGCAAGGTGCGGGCGTTTTCCTTCATGCTGCCAAACAGCGTTTGCACGCCGATAGCCTGACCACGTTCAACCTGGCGGGCGGCCTGCATGAGGCCGACCGAGAGGCCGGGGATGACCAGCGAAGCGGCCAGCGTACCGACAAACGGCAGGACATTGAGAAAAATCACCGTGAACCAGTAGGAGAGGACCAGCATGCCAAGAACGATCGGATTGCGCCGGAAAATGGCGAAACCGGTCAGAATCCAGCGCCAGCCGGCGGCGGGCGACAGTGCTTGGGCGCGCATGGTCAGCTTCCCACAAAAATGTCGCGATAGGACGCGAAAACTGCACCGGAAGCCACGGGCAGGAGCAGGAGCAGGCCCATGCCGACGGGCAACATGGCGAAGAACAGGGCAACGACCAGGAAAATGCCGAAGATCGCCATCGGCAGGAAGTTCCTGGCCCCGGCGGCAAAGCTCGCCTTCATCGCATCGAGCGGCTGCATGTCATGGAAGAAGACCAGCGCCGGTGCAAACCAGGTCGCCATGATGATCGGCACCGAGAGCACCATGACGAGCAGGCCAGCCAGCATGACGCCACCGAGCGCAATGCCGAAACCAGCGACCTTGCCAGTCACGACACCACCGAGCAGGCCACCGCTGACCAGCATGAAAGCCAGGAAGGCGATGCCGAAAATACCCATCGCGAAAAATACGCCGACCATGACCAGTTGCCCCGCGTTGTGGCGGAAACCGGCGAAAAGATCGGCAATTTCAGGCTCTTCGCCATCATTCAGGCGCTTGCACAGCTTGATCATGCCGGCGCCGAAGAGCGGCAGCAGCAAATGTGCGGCGATCTGTCCGAAGAGCGGCACGATGGATATGGCCATCAACATGACCAGCAGCAGGACGGTACAGCCAATCCACACGCCGGGATTGACCAGGAACATGGCCCAGCCCTGGCGCAGCCAGTCAAAACAGGCGCCGGGATCGACTTCGCGGCACTCGCCGGTAAATCGGGTCGGGGCCATCGGAAAAACAGGCGTTTCACTCATCCTGGAAACCGCAGTTGGACGTGCCCGCTGGTGCGATCGGGCGGGTGGCTGGTGCGAAGCGACCAGGCAGCAGGCTCACGCCTGCAACGAGGAGCGACAAAACCAGGCGCCCGTCCGGGCGTGCCAGCGGGTACGTAGCGGACAAACTTGGCTGGTGATGGTTATCGAAGTCGGAGCGTCCGGTTTTCATTGGCATTCGTTGTAGCAGCAAGCGGTCAACTGCAGTTTCTAGGATGATGCGCGGATGCTAACGGGGCAGCGCTTCCGGAGCAAGGCGAAAACGTGTCAGCAGGTGCCGAAAGTCGTCGGGATTCTTGATCGTTACCACTTCGCCCTGACGGGGCTGGTGCCTGACCTCGAGCCGGAGCAGCCAGAAGCGCAAGGCTGCGGCACGCCGCATGGCCGGCCAGGCGGCGCGTTCCGCCTCGGTCAGCGGACGTTGGCTGGCGTAACCGGCGATCAGCGCGGCCAGTGCTGCGTCGTCCGAACACCAGTCATTGGCGACGACGGCCAGATCGAAGAGCAAGGCATCTTCGCCGGCAAAATAGAAATCGAGCACGCCGGACAGTCCGCCGGCAGCATCCCACAGCACGTTGTCACGGAACAGGTCGGCGTGGATGACGCCACGCGGCAATGCCGAATAATCCTGAGCCGCCTGAAAGGCCAGCTCGTCGGCCAGCAGATCATGCTCATCCGGCGCGAGCAAGGGCAGCAAGGTTTTGCCGACAGCCTGGCGCCAGGCAGCACCGCAGGGGTTGGGCAAGGGATTCGGCAGATCAGCCGCGGCGCGGTGCAGGCGGGCCAGCATCTGGCCGACGGCGCAGCAGTGCTCGGCGCCCGGCGACTCCAGCGCCGCCCCCGGCAAACAGGTCAGCAATGCAGCCGGTTTGCCGGCCAGCCAGCGCCAATGGCGGCCATCGCCGTCAGCCACCGGCCGCGGGCTGGGAATCCCGCTGTGCGCCAAGCGATTCTGCAGGGCCAGGTAAAAATCGAGGGATGAGGTCTCGATGCGCTCGAACAGCGTCAACACAAAACGGCCGCTGGCCATCATCACGAAATAGTTGGAGTTCTGCATGCCGGCGGCGATACCGGCGTAGTCGATCAGCTCACCCGGCCCGAGTGGCTGCAGCCAGGCGGTGAGCTCATCGCGCCCGACTTTGGTATAGACGGACAAGATTTACCAGCTATGAATGATCCACATCGGCGGCTTGGTCACCGGATGGGTAATGTCGGCCTGAATAAACTGGCCATCACCCTGGTTATCGACCAGGTAGTAGGATGGGCCGACCGCCGGCGTGACCTTGACCATGTAGAGCTTGCCCTTCATGCGGTATTCCTCGCGGGTTTCGGTCTCGCGCTTGACGATGGTCACTTGCGGCTCAAGCGCCTCGTCGAAGGCTTCCATGCCCGGCGGCGGGGGCGGCACGGCCGGCAAGGGCTGGAGATCGCCTTTCTGCGCCCAGACAGGCAAGGCGGCTAGAAGCAGGAGGGAAAGAAGGCGGCGCATGTTGAATTCCTCGATGACGATGCTTTGATTTTACAGGTTGAGCAGCATCTCGTGTTCGTTCGGCAAGGGGCCGAAGGGACGCGCCTCGTAATGCTTGAAGATGGCTTCGACCACTTTTTCCGGCTCGTCGATGAGCTGGATCAGGTTCATGTCTTCAGCATCGACCATGCCTTCGCTGACCAGCCTGTCCTTGAACCACGCCATCATGCCGCCCCAGAACTCCGAACAGACCAGAATGAGTGGAATCTTGCGCGCCTTGCCGGTCTGGATCAGGGTCAGCGCTTCCATGAGCTCGTCGAGCGTGCCGAAGCCGCCGGGCATCACGACGTAGGCGCTGGCGAAGCGGACGAACATGTATTTGCGGGCGAAGAAGTGGCGGAAGGTCTGCGAAATATCCTGGTAGGGGTTGTTCTGCTGCTCGTGCGGTAACTGGATGTTGAGGCCGACCGAGGGCGATTTGCCGAAGAAGGCGCCCTTGTTGGCCGCTTCCATGATCCCCGGACCGCCGCCGGAAATGACCGAGAAGCCGGAATCGGACAGCAGGCGGGCGGTCTGCTCGGTCAGCATGTAATACGGCGAGTCCGGCCGGACGCGGGCGCTGCCGAACATGGTCACGGCCGGCTTGATCGCGGCCAGGCGTTCAGTCGCCTCGACGAACTCTGACATAATGCCGAAAATCCGCCAGGACTCGCGGGCCGTCGCGTTTTTCAGCAGGGCCTCGGTCTCGACGCCCATTACCAGCTTGTCGCTCTCGGTCAATTTATGCCTCTCTTGTTGTTGGTGGACGGTTCGTCCTATCTCTATCGCGCTTTCCACGCCCTGCCCGACTTGCGCAACAAGGCCGGCGAGCCGACGGGCGCCATCTACGGCGTTCTGAACATGCTACGTCGTCTCGAGAGCGACTACAAGGCAGACTACAAGGCCGTCGTCTTCGATGCCAAGGGCAAGACCTTCCGCGATGACTGGTATCCGGAATACAAGGCCCACCGCCCGCCGATGCCGCCCGAAATGGTCGGCCAGATCGAGCCGCTGCACGCCGCCATCAAGGCCGCTGGCTGGCCGCTGCTGATGGTCGATGGCGTCGAAGCCGACGACGTGATCGGCACGCTGGCGACGAATGCCGCGGTGGACGGGATAAATACGCTGATTTCGACCGGCGACAAGGATCTGACCCAACTGGTCAATCCGCTCGTCCGCTGGTACAACACGATGAGCAACGAGCTGCTCGACGAAGCCGGCGTCGAAGCCAAGTTCGGCGTGCCGCCGGACAAGATCGTCGATTATCTGGCGCTGGTGGGCGACACGGTCGATGGCGTACCCGGCGTCGCCAAATGCGGACCAAAGACTGCTCTCAAGTGGCTGGCCCAATACGGCTCGCTCGACGCGATCGTCGCCCATGCCGACGAAATCGGCGGCGTCGTCGGCCAGAACCTGCGCGATCACCTTGGCTTTTTGCCGTTGGGGAAAAAGCTGGTCACCGTCGCCTGCGATCTTTCGAATTTGCCGGCACCGGCCACGCTGAACGCCACGCCGCCCGATGTCGCCACGCTGCGCGAGCTCTATACCCGCTACCAGTTCCGCTCATGGCTGGGCGAACTGGACGCCCCACCCCCTCCCCTTCAAGGGGAGGGCCGGGGCGGGGATGGGTCAGGCAGCGGAACCGCCACCCATCCCCCTCCCAGCCTCCCCCTTGAAGGGGGAGGAGCCAATCTTCCGCGAAACTACGAAACCGTCCTGAGCTGGCCGCAATTCGATGCCTGGCTGGCCAAAATCGAGGCTGCCGAGCTGACGGCGCTCGACACCGAAACGACCAGCCTCGACTCCTTCGCCGCCCGCATCGTCGGCATTTCGCTGTCGGTCAAACCGGGCGAAGCCTGCTACATCCCGCTCGCCCACACCGCCCCCGGCGTCGCCGACCAATTGCCACGCGATGAAGTGCTGGAAAAGCTCAAACCCTGGCTATCCACGACCACAGAATCAACGGCTGGCCCTAGGGTCAACCGGAAAAAAGTGCTGCAAAACGCCAAGTACGACCAACACGTTTTCGCCAATCACGGCATCACGCTGGCCGGCATCGCGCACGACACCATGTTGCAAAGCTACGTCATCGAGTCCGACAAGGGCCACGACCTCGGCCAGCTATGCACCCGCCACCTCGGCCTCGCCACCATCGCCTACGAAGACCTGTGCGGCAAGGGCGCCAAGCAGATCAGCTTCGATCAGGTCGACATCGAACGCGCCGCCACCTACGCCGCCGAAGACGCCGACGTCACCCTGCGCGTGCACAATATGCTGCACCCGCAATTCGCCGACGAACCCGGCCTGTCGCGCATCTACCACGACATCGAAATGCCGGCCCGCCAGGTCATCTGGCAGATCGAGCGCAATGGCATCCTGATCGACGCCGATGTGCTGAGCCGGCAAAGCCACGAGATGGGCCAGAAGATCATGGCCCTCGAAGCGCAGGCTTACGAACTGGCCGGCCAGCCCTTCAACCTCGCCTCGCCCAAGCAATTGGCCGATATCCTGTTCGAAAAGCAGGGCCTGCCAATCAAGAAAAAAACCCCGTCCGGTGGCCCCTCCACCGACGAGGAGGTGCTCTCCGAACTGGCCCTCGACTACCCGTTGCCCAAGCTGCTGCTCGAACATCGCAGCCTGTCCAAGCTCAAGGGCACCTACACCGACAAGCTGCCGCGCATGGTCAATCCGCATACCGGGAGAGTGCATACTCACTTCTCTCAGGCCTCCGTTGCCACGGGGCGCCTTGCCTCGACTGATCCCAATCTGCAGAACATCCCGGTGCGCAGCGAGGAAGGCCGGAAAATCCGCACCGCCTTCATTGCCCCGCCGGACAGCAGCATCGTTTCGGCCGACTACTCGCAAATCGAGCTGCGCATCATGGCCCACCTCTCCGGCGATGAAGGCTTGCTCCACGCTTTCTCCCACGGCGAGGACGTGCACCGCGCGACCGCCGGCGAAATCTTCGGTGTCACGCCGCTCGAAGTCGGCCCCGACCAGCGTCGCGTCGCCAAGAGCATCAATTTCGGCCTGATCTACGGCATGAGCGCCTTCGGCCTGGCCCGCCAGCTCGGGCTGGAGCGCAGCGCGGCGCAAAACTACATCGACCGCTATTTCGCCCGCTACCCCGGCGTCGCCCGCTACATGGAAGAGGCACGGGAAATGGCGCGGCAGAAAGGCTACGTCGAAACCGCCTTCGGCCGCCGCCTGTGGTTCCCCGAAATCCGTTCGAGCAACGGCAACCGCCGCCAGGGGGCAGAGCGCGCCGCGATCAACGCGCCGATGCAGGGCACGGCTGCCGACCTGATCAAGCTGGCGATGATCGCCGTGCAGAACTGGCTGGAAAAATCGGGGCTGAAATCAAAGCTGGTGCTCCAAGTGCATGACGAACTGCTGCTCGAAGTGCCGGACGACGAACTGATGGAAATCCGCACCCACCTGCCCCGCCTGATGAGTCAGGTCGCCGAGCTCAAGGTGCCGCTGGTCGTCGAAGTTGGCGTCGGACCTAACTGGGAAGCGGCGCACTAAGGCTTTTGGATCAATCCCACGGTCAACCGGAAATTTTGCCAAATTTCTGAATTACGGCCGCGCTGACCCGTTCGGCATCGTAGGTGTCGATACCGACCGCCGCACGTCGCCGGTCGGCCGCCAGGATCTCTGCCAGCCGGCGTTCATTCTCGGCCAGATTGCTGCGGTCGTTCTCGCGGTGCCAGAGATGCAGGACGGCCGTCGCAAAGCGCCCGTCCTTGCGTTGCACGCCGGCACGCAGCAAGCGGATGGCGAGGTCGGCATCCTCATGACCCCAACCCTGGAAAGCCTCGTCAAACCCGTTGATGGCATCGAAATCGGACCGCCACATCGCCAGATTGCAGGTCCGCGCGCCTTGCCAGCGTTGCGGCTGCCGCTTGCGCCAGCCATGCCCCGGCACGAAACAGAGCGGCAACCAGCGATTGATCGCCCCGGAAAACCGACGGCCCAGCCAGCTCAACCGGCTGTCGCCATGCAACTCGACAAGCGGCGTTTGCAGCACTTTGGCCGTGAAATCCTGGCTGAGCAAAACACGGTTTCCGGCGACGAACCAGCCCGGCTCAGCCAGCGCCCGATGTCGCGCGACAAAATCGGGAGGCAGCACGCAATCGCCATCGACGAATACGAGGTAATCGCCCCGGCTTGCCGCCACTGCCAGATTGCGTGCCGCCGCAGCACGAAACCCGTCGTCTTCCTGCCAGAGATGGACCAATGGCACCGGGAAGTCCCGCGCCACCTCGGCAATGGCCAATGCCGTCTCGTCACGCGAGCCGTCATCGGCGACCAGGACTTCAAACGCCTTGTCTACCTGCACCGCCAGCGAGCGCAACACGGCTTGCAAGGCATCCGGCCGGTTGTAGGTGGTGACGATGACGGAAAATCTCATGCTCTCTTGTCGTTCAGGAGCACGAGCTTCAGTTGCCGATAATAAGTTCCTTCGGCATTGGAGACTGCCAGCATGAAGCCCTCGCGGCCATCGAGAAATCCTGCGCGGATGACATAGGTCCGGAGAAAGGCAACCAGCCCCTTCACCACAGCCAACCCCAGTGACGACTCCTGCCCGCGCTGCCGCGCCATCTCCGCGCCGGCACTGGAATAGCGGTTGATCTTGTCGATCACTTCCTCAAGACTGGTGAAAGCCTCATGTTCGAGGTGGGCACGCAAACGCCCAGAGGGCCGTGTAAACACCAGTTTTTCGTGGACCAGATCCGGCGAAAATCTGGCGCTGCCGCGCCGAAAAAGACGCACGACATGGTCTGGCCACCAGCCCGAATGACGCATCGGACGCCCGAGATAGGAAGACAGGCGAGGCAGGGCGTAAACCTCGAATTTCCCGGATTCCATAACCTTGAGAATTTCATCGCGCAAGGCCTCACTGACTGTCTCGTCGGCATCGAGCGATAGCACCCAATCCCCGCTGGCATAATCGAGCGCACGATTCTTCTGCACTCCGAAGCCTGGCCAATCGGTGATTTCGACGCGAGCCCCGAGTCCCCGGCAAATCTCCACGGTCCCATCGCTGCTCCCTGAATCCAGGACGATCACTTCATCGGCGAACGCAACGGAGCGCAAACAGTCGCCTATGCAATGCGCTTCATTTTTCGTGATGACAACGACGGAGAGTTTCATGCAGGCCTTTTCAATACGGACGGAGTCCCCGACAAGCACAGAGACGGTTCAATTGATGCGCTCCCGCAGCTTCTTCAATTCAGGTCGGCCAGGTGGGCGGTGTATTATAAATTCTTTACCGTTGCCGATCATTCCCACTCTTGTCCGCCGCCATTCCCTCCCAGCCTTCAGCCTGTCACCCCCGTAATGTCTTGTTGGTATGTACCCAGCGGATCGGCGATGTTTTGCTGGCCACACCTCTGGCCCATTCATTGAAGACAGCCTGGCCGGAAATACGCCTCGACTTTCTCGTCCTGCCAGGCACGCAAGGCATCCTTGAAGGCAACCCTGATGTCGACCAGATCCTGATCTTTCCGCAACGTGTCGGGTGGCGCGAGAAAACTGCCCAATTGGCTCGTGTCTGGCGACGCTACGACCTGGCCGTGGCAGCAACCCCAAGCGACAGGGCACGGATATTTGCCTGGGCCGCTTCGGCCAGGACGGTCGGCTTCGTTACCGGTGAAGAAGCCTCATGGTTCAAGCGACACCTGCTTGATATCGCAGTCCCGTTCGACAACCTCAATACGCACACCGTCACCATGGGATTGCGGCTTGCTGAAGCTTTGGGCATCCCGGCAATCAGCCATGTTCAGTCACCTCGGGTCATCTCCGACAACTGGCTTGAGCGGTTGAAGGAACTGGGCCTGGATGGAATCAAGAACTACGTGGTCATCCACCCCAATCCAAAATTTCGCTACAAGATGTGGGATAGCGGCAAGTGGATTGCGCTTGTTTCATGGCTCAGACAACAAAATCTCGACGTCTTGCTGACCGGCAGTGGCGACCCAAGCGAAGCGGCCTATGTTCAAGATATCGCCACCAAGGTGCCGGAAGGTTGTCGTTGCCTCGCGGGCCAGCTATCGTTGGCAGAAACAGCGGAATTGCTGAAACAGGCGAGGCTGTTTGTCGGCCCCGACACGGCAGTCACCCACCTCGCCGCAGCCATCGGCATCCCGACGCTTGCCCTGTTCGGGCCGTCGAATCCGGTCAAATGGGGGCCGTGGCCAAAAGACTACCCCCCCCACGAAAGCCCCTGGCCATTTGTCGGCAGCAAACAGCAGGGAAATGTCTGGCTGATTCAAGGTCCCGGCGACTGCGTTCCCTGCCTGTTGGAAGGTTGCGACCGCCATCTCGACAGTGTCAGCAAATGCCTGCAAGACATCAGCGTCGAGCAGGTCGTCGAGGCCGCCCGGGAAGCGCTGGCCGCCTAAACTGATTCGGCGCCGACTACTGGTGGTGCCAGCATGATCCCCAGCCAGGCGTAGATGAAGTTGCCTTCATTGAAGGTCGAAAAATGCGAGTTGAAAAGGCTGGTCGCACACCACGAAGCCAGCACGCATAGCCCGAGCAGACGCCATGGCGCGGCACACCGCTGGCGAGCCGCAGCAACAAGAAAACCCAGAAAGACCAGCAGGGCAACTACGCCATTCTCGGCCATGATTTTCATGTACTGATTGTGCGGATCGCCGGCCGACGTAGCAGCGACTCCCGTTTTCCCGGCAACCTTGCGATCATAGGCAGTCCCGAAAGCGCCGGTACCGTAACCCAGCAAGGGTTGGGCCTGGATCATTTCGATGGTGTTTTTCCAGAAAATTACGCGAATACCCATCGAGGTGACTTCCTTCGCCTGATCGTAGTTCTCGACTTCCTGTACGCCTTGCAGCATGCGCTCACGGGAAGTCGGTGCCAAGAGCAGGATGCCGGCAACACCGATGACCAGCAGCACGGCCCCGACGATTCCCCGAGTTCCAAGACGGCGCTGGCCGAAAAAAACATAGCCAGACACGGCCCCAACAGCGCACACCATCGCCACCAGATATCCGCTGCGACCCGTCGTTACCAGCGCAATATTGGCGAGCAGCAGCAGAGCACACAGCACATACAGGCGCCTCAAACGGCCAGCCCCGCTCTCCACGGCAAGAACAAAGGCACTGAAGGCACCAACAGCAAAGGCCATCCCTTGCGTCGCATGATTGCGGAGGAAGACGCCGCGTTCGCGACTTGCCACTGGCAGGTCGATCTCCAACAACCACAAACCAAAGGAAACCACTGCACAGACAGTAAGCACGCCAACGAAAGCCTTCAGGAAACGGGACTTCCAGCGGGTGTCAGCAAACAGGGACAAACCAATCGGAACCAGCAACAGCTTGCTCCAACCGATAGCCATGCGCACGGCGACCTCTTTCGGGGCAATGCTATACGCCGTGCCAACGATCATGATGGCGTAGAAAAGCAGAAGAAATTTCACCATTGGCAGCCGCCAGGTGGCCCGCAAAGACTGGCGCAGTTCCCCCGAACTCAGGATGACCGCGAGCAACAGGAGCGCCGCGAGGTTCATGACGGGCGGCGAAAAGAGCACCGAGATTCCGACAATGCTCATCAAAACGCATGCCACGGCGTGACTATCGTAGGACTTGCCAAAGAATTTCATGTCGTTTCCAGTAACGCAATTGAGAAGCGCCTAGTCCTGGTGGACCAGCGACTTGAGTTTGACCAGCCACTCCCGCAGACGGCGACGGCGAAACTTGTTCCAGCGATTGCGCAGCACGTTGAATGTCCGCCCGTGCTTCTGGCGACCGCCATCAAGCAAGCTGTCAAACACCCCTATAACACTGCCCTGCTCCACGATCGGCTGGCGTAGCCAATACTGAGGCGACCTCATGACCGCATCGATATGCCTCATCAGGTGATCGACCGACAACGTCACCTTGTTACTTTCCAGCCAGTTCAACCGGCGCAGCATGGCTTGCTTGTCATAAACGCACGCCTCGGTCGTCGCGATCGGCAACTCGACCAGAGGGCCGGGCGCCAGGAAATAACTGTCAGGCACCTTGGTATCCAGTCCGCCAAGAAAGACTAGCCAGCCCGGCGGCAACTTCTCGACAGCAACCATGGCCTCAGTAAAACCTGCCATGAAATTATCGCCAAGCACGGCGTCGTCCTCAAATACCAGAACCCGCTCATAGCCTTGAGCTACCGAGTTTTTCCAGACCTGTATATTCTTCATGACCAACGACTTATGGGTCAGCTTCATCTCGGAAGGCCCAAATATTTCAGTCAGCCTATCCTCGCTCAATTCGGCCGCATCGTGCTCGAACATGAACGAAAAGACGATTCCCTTTCTGGCCAGTTCTGATTCGATATGCTGGATGCGCGCTGACAAAGTTTTGACGGAAAGTACAAATACCGCATCAACCAATTCATTTACGGGCTTAACTGAAGAGCTTTGCTGGTCCGACATCATAGATTTTTGAGCTTTCATCAGGAGCCTATCCTTCGGCGGTAACCGATTCACGCTGGATACGCTGCAATTTGGCATAAACACCATCCTGCGCCAGCAGTTCGCCATGGCGACCACGTTCGACGATGCGGCCTTGTTCGAGCACGACGATCAGGTCGGCGCGTTCGATGGTAGACAAACGGTGGGCGATGACGATGGTGGTGCGGCCGACGATCAAGGTATCGAGGGCGGCCTGGATCAGGCGTTCGGATTCGGTGTCGAGGGCAGAGGTGGCTTCGTCGAGGATGAGGATCGGGGCGTTCTTGAGGAAGGCGCGGGCGATGGCGAGGCGCTGGCGCTGGCCACCGGAGAGTTTGACGCCGTTTTCGCCGACTTCGGTATCCAGGCCCTTGTCCATCTGGCCGATGAATTCCCAGGCGTTCGCCGCCTTGGCGGCGGCGATGATTTCTTCTTCGGTGGACTGGCCGGCGAAACCGTAGGCGATGTTGGCGCGGACGGTGTCGTTGCACAGCACGACATCCTGACTGACCAGCGCGATGTTGTTGCGCAGGCTTTCGAGCTTGAGTTCGTCGACGTGGTGGCCATCGAGCAGCAGACGGCCGGTGGTCAGGTGATAGAAGCGCGGGATGAGCGCCGCCATCGTCGTCTTGCCGCTGCCCGAGGCGCCGACCAGGGCCACCGTCTGGCCCGGCAGGATGTCGAGGTTGATGTCTTCGAGCGCCGGCCGGCTGGTGCCCGGGTAGCTGAAATTGACCTGGTCGAACTTGAGGTGGCCGCTGGCCCGCTGCAGTTCAACGCCGCCGGTGTCGTCCTCCGGCATTTCGTCGAGCACCTGGAAGACGCTTTCGGCGGCGGCGAGGCCGCGCTGCAGCGGATTGCTGACGTCGGTCAGGCGTTTGACCGGGGCGAGCAGCATGAGCAGGGCCGTGACGAAGGAGAGGAACTCGCCGACCGTGGTGCCGTTCGGCCCGGCCGACTGGCGCAGGGCGATGTAGGTGATGATGGCCACCGAGGTCGCGGCGGCGACCTGGGTCAGCGGTACGGTGGCCGCGGCGGCGGCGGCCTCGCGCATGGTCGCCCGGCGGTAGACGTTGGTCGCCCCGTCGAAACGGGCCGCTTCGTATTTCTGGCCGCCGAAGATCTTGACGACCTTGTGCGCGCCGACGGCTTCTTCGAGGATGTGGGTGATCAGTCCCATGGCCGAATAGCCCGAGCGGCTGGCCGCCCGCAGGCGCTTGCTGAAAATCTTGATGACACCCAGGATGACCGGGCCGACGGTCAGGGCAATCAGCGTCAGTTTCCAGTCGAGATAAAGCAGGAAGCCGAGCAGGCCGAGGATGGTCAGGGTGTCGCGGATGACGGTGGTCAGCACGCCGGTGGCGGCCTGGGTGACGTTGGTCACGTCGTAGGCCACCTTGGAAATCAGGGTGCCGGTGGACTGGTCGTCGTAGAACTTGGTCGGCAGGGAGAGCAGGCGCCGGAACATGGCCTGGCGCAGATCGAGCACGACCTTGGCGGCGACCCAGGCCATCGAGTAGCCACTGACATAGGTCGAAATGCCGCGAATGATGAAGATGCCGATCATCGCAGCCGGAATCAGGATGATGTCCTTCTCGTCCTTGGCGACGAAACCGCTGTCGAGCAGATGCTTCATGAGCACCGGGAACAGTGGTTCGGTCGCTGCGGTCATCACCATGCCGAGCACGCCCAGGGCAAAAACGCGCCAGTGCGGCCGGACCCAGGTCAGCAGGCGGCGATAAATCTGGCTGTTGGAATAGGCCGAGCTTGAGTTTTGCGTCACAGAGGGCGGTCGTCGAATACGAAAGTCGACATTCTACCGATTCAGGCCGATCAGGTCGGCGCTGTCGCGCGAGATGGACACGCTCGTCACTGTCGAGAAACCGATTTTCAGCTCGCTCCAGCGCGCTGGCGGCAAGTTCTGCCAGCGGGCGAGCAAGGTGCGGATGATACCGGCGTGGGTGACGACCACGGCTTCCGGAACGTCGAGCCCCGCCACGAAATCCAGCGCCCGCAGTTGCAGCGCGGCGGGCGATTCGCCGCCGGGCGGCGCGTAGCCGGCGACGTCGGCGGCCCAGGCGTCAAGCTCGTGGCGCGGAATGTCGTCCCACGATCGAGCTTCCCAATCGCCAAAATTCATTTCGGCCAGGCGGCCATCGATGATCGGCTGCGGGTGAAGCTGTTCAGCCAGTTGCCGGCACCGCAGCAGCGGGCTGCTCCACAGCGGCAGGCCGGGCGGCAATTCGGCACGCAGGCGGGCGACATCGGCCATTTCAATTTTGGCCGAAATATCCAGTTGACCGTAGCAGATGCCCGGTTCGATGCTCGGCTTCGGGTGGCGGATCAGGTGGAGGCGCACGCTTCACTCATTCGCCAGAGCACGGCGAGATTATTCGACGGCATTTCCCGTTGCTCGAGCAGTTCCAGCCCGCTTTGCCGGGCCAGCGCATCGACGGCGACCACATCGCGCACGCCCTGATGCGGCGCCTTTTTTTTCAGCGACCGGTCGAATGCGGCGTTGCTGTCGCTGGTGTGGCGGCCATTGAACATGAAGGGGCCGTAGATGAAGAGCAGGCCGCCCGGCTCCAGCACGGTCGGCAGGCCGGCGAAGAAGGCTTCGACCGCCTCCCAGGACATGATGTGCAGGGTATTGGCGCTGTACACCGCGTCGTAGCGGCCGTTCGGCCATGGGCCGAGAACGTCGAATTCGACGGGTGGGAGGACATTGGGCAGGGCGGCTTCGGCTAGCCAGGCGCGGATGCCGGGCAGGCAGTCCGGGCGGTCCGAGGTCTGCCAAGTGAGGTGCGGCAAGTGGGCGCAGAAATGGATGGCGTGCTGGCCGGTGCCGCTGCCGATTTCCAGAACCTGCCGGCGGTCAGCAAAGACTTCGCGGAGCACGGCGAGAATCGGCTCGCGGTTCTTTTCGGTGGAGGGGGCGTGGGGTTTTTCCATGATGGGCGACATTCGGGCGATGCCGGAAGCTTAACGGCAAATCGGCCGAGGGACTGCCACCGCCGGTCTTTCAATTTTGGGCAAAATTTCCGGTTGACCGTGGGAATGGTGTTTTCCCGTTGGCTGACTAAATCCGCGCCGCCAAGCCGAGGTAGAAAGCAATCTCGGCCAGTTGCTGCACCGCCCCGAGGCAGTCACCGGTGTAGCCGCCGAGCCAGCGGCGACACTTGGCGGCGAGCCAGAGGGTGGCCAGCGCCGCCAGGGCGACGGCGGTCAGTGCCGGCGCAGGCGCCAACAGCAGTAACGGCAGGCCGGCGAAAGCCGCTGCAAAGAGGAGCGGGCCAAGGCCAAGCCGGGCGGCGACGGGACGGGCCTTGCTGGTTTCGTCGTCGCGGGCGTAATCCATCGTCGCCATCAGGCTCACGGCGCAGAAGCGGGAAACGGCGTGGCCGGCGATCAGCGCCACCGCCACCTGCCCGGCCGGCAACGTGGCAAGCAGCGCGAACTTGCCGAGCAGGGCGAGGACCACAGCGACAACGCCGTAACTGCCGGCCCGCGAATCCTTCATGATCGCGAGGATTTTCGCTTTGTCCCAGCCGCCGCCAAGACCATCGGCGGTGTCGGCAAGGCCATCCTCGTGGAAGGCACCGGTCAGGTAAATCGTCGCGACCATGGCGAGCACCACAGCCACCGGTTGGGACCAGAGGTGCATTGCCAGCCAGAACACCAGCGCACCCACCCCGCCGACGAGCAGGCCGATGGCCGGCAGGTAGCGCGCCGCCCGGGCCAGCCCGTCGGGCGAATAGCCGACCCAGCCCGGCACCGGCAGCCGGGTGAAATAGCCGAGGGCGGCGGAGAAGGTGGCCAGCTCGCGACGGATCATTCCTTGTCCGATACCCCGGCCGATTCGAAACTGGCCATTTCGTTGAGGAAACTGACCGAGGCCTGGACGAGCGGGTAGGCCAGCGCGGCACCGGTCCCTTCGCCGAGACGCAGACCGAGGTCGAGCAGCGGCTCGGCGCCGAGTACCTTGAGTTGGGCGGCGTGGCCGGCTTCGGCCGAGCGGTGGCAGAACACGCAGTAATCGGTGAGGGCCGGGGCCAGACGGCTGGCGACCAGCGCCGCCGAGCCGACGATGAAACCGTCGATGAGCAGGGTCATCTTCGCCTCCGCTGCGCCGAGCATGGCGCCGACCATGGTGGCGATCTCGAAACCACCGAATTCGGCGAGCACGGCCAGCGGGTCGTTGTTGCCGTCGGCAGCGCGATAGCGCTTGAGTGCCGTTTCGAGCAGCGCCTGCTTGCGCGCCAGCCCGGCATCGTCGAGCCCGGTGCCGCGGCCGACGGATTCGGCCAGCGGCAGACCGGTCAGGCAGTGGGTGAGCAATGAGGCCGAGGCGGTGTTGCCGATGCCCATTTCGCCAAAGCCGACGACGTTGCAGCCGGTGGCCGCCAGGCCACGGACGATGCCGGCGCCCTGCCTGATGGCCTGGGCGCACTGGGTGGCGGTCATCGCCGGTTCTTCGAGATAGTTGGCGGTGCCCGGCGCAATCTTGACGTCGATGAGCCCGGCCCGGCCATCGCCGAAATCGTGGGCAACGCCGGCGTCGACGACGCTCAACCCGAGCCCGTTCTGGCGCGCGAAGATGTTGATCGCCGCGCCGCCGGCCAGGAAGTTCTCGACCATCTGCCAGGTCACGTCCTGCGGGTAGGCCGAGACACCGGCCCTGGCCGCGCCGTGGTCGCCGGCGAAGACGAACATCTGCGCGTTGTTCAGCACCGGGTTGAGCGTCTGCTGAATGAGGCCGATCTGGATGGCCGTGCGTTCGAGCAGGCCGAGTGCGCCGAGCGGCTTGGTCTTACGGTCAACCCGATTTTTGAGCGAAATTTCAATTCCCCGATCCGGGGCAGTGATCTTGAAGTCCAACGAATGCATCCGATTCTCCAAAAGAAAAAAGGGCCTCGCGGCGATGCCTGGCGAAATTTGCCCACGCACTGCCGCGAAACCCTGTCCACAGGCTTCCCAAGAGGACTCGACACGTCTTCTGGCTTTCGGATCAGCCGGAGCGCTGCGCCTTCCCGGCCGGGTTTTCCCCTTTGCCAGTGGCCTGTTGCAGCCTCCGTCCCCGATTACAGCGGCGGGCCCGCCCCGGATTCAAACCGGGTTCCGTTTCGTCGAATCGGGGTGGATTATACCGACCCGTTCGCCGACAATGCATCCCCATGAAAGAACTGATCCTCGGCGGTGCGCGCTCGGGCAAGAGCCTGCTGGCCGAACAACGCGCCCGCGATTCCGGCTTAAAGGTCGTTTATCTCGCCACGGCCCAGGCCCTCGACGGCGAAATGGCCCGCCGCGTCGCCCACCATCGCGAACGCCGGCCGGCCGAGTGGGGCTGCACCGAAGAAACCCTGCACCTCGCCGCCCGCCTGCGCGAACTGGCGGCGCCGGATACCTGCGTGCTGGTTGATTGCCTGACGCTGTGGTTGTCCAACCTGCTGTTCGCCGGCCAGGCCGCGACACAGGCCGAAGCCGGCGAGGCGATCGACTGCCCGCTGTTCCGGGCCGAAACCGCCGCGCTGATCGACCTCTTGCCCAGCCTGCCCGGCCACATCATTCTTGTCTCCAACGAAGTCGGCTGGGGCATCGTCCCCATGCATCCGGTGTCGCGGCTGTTCGCCGACGAACAGGGCCGCCTCAACCAGCGCGTCGCGGCGGTCTGCGATCAGGTCACGCTGGTCGCCGCCGGTTTGCCGCTCAGCCTGAAACTGCCCGGCCAAGCAAGCTGCGCTGTGCTAGCCTGAACAGCCACCCAGCACGTTCAGGAGTCCGCCATGCCACTTTTCACCCGCCTCACCGCCTTGCGCGAAGTCATCGCCAGGCACGCCACCCTGCCCGTCCGCATCAGCCGGCCGGACGACACTCCCGGCATTTACATCTGGCCCTGGCGCATCGAGGAAGATACCCGCGTGCGCAGCACGCCGCTGCCGCGTTCGGCCGACAACGACCCGCTGATCAGCGCCCCCGCCCCGGCCATTCACTTTCTCGTGCTGTCGAGCACCAATCTCGATGGCGAGACCATCGCCGCCCTTGAATCGGCCCGGCGGTCCTTGCTCGAAACCCCGGTTTTCGACGTCGGCAACGGCCGGGTCAGTGCCATGCCGGCCACCCTGAGCACCGGCGAACTGACCGATCTGTTCACCGCCGCCGCGATTCCGCTGCGCCTTTGTTTGGCCTATACGCTGCGCTCGACGGGCTGAACAAGCTATGCTTCACTAAAAAAGTGGAGACAAAGCATGCACAAACTATTGGATATCCTGGCCTCCGGCGTCCACGACGCCAAGAACCAGCTATTCATCGCCGAATCGATGATCGCCGCGGCCGAAGCGGCGCACGGCATCCCGCTCGGCGAAGCGCGCTATGCCATCGAGTCGGCCGCCAACCGGCTGTCGCGAACGCTGACCGCCTACCACCTGATGCGCCACGACGCCGCGGCGGCCGTCACGCCGACCATCGTCGGCGACGTTTGCGACGAAGTCATGCTCGCCCAGAAGAAACATCTGGCCGAGCGCGGCATCGCGCTCAGCGTCGATTGCCAGGTCTTCGACGAATGGCCGCTCGACCGCGATCTGGTCACCGACATGCTCAATAACGCCGTCCAAAACGCCGGCCGTTTCGCCGGCAAGGCTGTGCATCTCAGTGCCGCGACCGACGATGGCTGGCTTTGCCTGCACGTCGACGACGACGGCCCGGGCTTCGCCACGCTACCCCCGGCGACCGGCACCGGACTCATGGTGGCCGAGCGCCTGGCCCAACTCCACCACCGTCACGAACGCCAGGGCAGCCTGCTGTTGAGCAACCATGGCGCCTTGGGCGGCGCCCGCTTCGAACTTCGCTTGCCATAATCCTTGAAACCTCAGTTGACCGCTTGTCCAGCCTTGGTCAGCCCCATGAATACAGGCCTTTGCGCCTTCGAGGCGATTCACCCCTTGGGAGACAGCGCGACGTGGCCGCTGGCACGCCTGGTCGGGCGCCCGGCTTTGTCGCTCCTCCTTGCAGGCATGAGCCTGCTGCGGCGTCGCTTGGCGCCGGCCATCCCGCCCAGGCGCACCATCTGGAGGTTTCAAGGATAATGACGGACTACAGCAAGAAACGTTTTCTCGTCATCGACGACCAGTCACAGGCCCGCGATGCCCTGCGTACCGTCGCCCAGCAACTGGGCGCCTTTGCCGTCGAGTTCGCCAGCAATTATCAGGATGCCATCTTCCGCATCCGCAACAACATGCCGGACATCGTCCTCTGCGACTACATGTTGGGCGAGGGGCGTTCCGGCCAGCAGTTGCTGGAAGAGTTGCGGCGCTTCAACCTGCTGCCCGACGAAACCATTTTCATGATGGTCACCGGCGAGCAGTCCTACGAACAGGTCGTATCGGCCGTCGAGCTGATTCCTGACGATTACATCATCAAGCCGTTTTCGCCGGACAAGCTGCTGTTGCGCCTCGAACGCATCGTCGCCAAGAAGTTGTTCTTTGCCGGCTATTACAAGGAAAAGCGCAAGCAGGAGTACGCCAGCGCCCTGGCCATTCTTGAGGCCTCGCGCGAGAGCGAAGCCGGGCGGCTCTACCGCTTCGAAATCCTGCGCCAGCGGGCCGAGGTTTTTCTTGCCAGCGGCGACGTCAAATCGGCCGAAGCCGCCTACCGCGGCATCCTCGAAAACTACGAATTTCCGTGGGCCCGCGCCGGCGTTGCCCGTTCGCTGCACAAACAAAATCGCCTGCAGGAAGCGCGCGAGGAAATCGACCGGGTCGTCGCCAGCACGCCGCATTTCTTCGATGCCGGCGACCTCAAGGCCTGCATCTGCATGGCCCAGGGCGAGCATGCCGAGGCGCAACAGATCCTCGACGAAATAGCCAAGAAAACGCCCCGCAACTATCTGCGCAAGCGTCTGCTGGCCGAGGCCGCGACGCTCAACGGCGATACCGGGACCGCGCTGGCCGCGATGGCCGATGTCATCGCCAATGACAGCATGCCCGGCGCCATTTCGGCCGAAGACCGCCTGGCCACGGCGCGTAGCCACATCAACGCCGGCGACAAGATCACGGCCGAAAAAGTGCTGCTCGGCATCCGCGATTCCGAATTACAGAAAATGGGGCTCATGGAACAGGCCAGTTTTGCCGCCTTGCTGGCCATCAGCTCAGTCGAAAAGGGCAAAATCCGCTTCGCCGGCCTGCGCCCGGCCATGCTCGTCACCGAGTTCAACACCACGACCCGCCTCGACATCATGCGCGCCGCACTGTCGCTCGACGACCATCAACTGGCCGACCTGCAATCCGGGCAGCTCATGGCCAGCCCCGATGCCAAAAAGGCTTTCAGCGCGGCACGAACGCTCTATGCGCTGCATGGCCGGGAAAAGGATTTTCGGGAAATCCAGCGCCAGGTTGCCCTCTCGCGCATCAGGCATGACGAAGATGCGCCGCCGGCCGGGCTGGCTACGGATTGAGCAGCAAATCCGGGCTAGCCGCCGGCGTGACGCGGCAGCAGAACATCCATCTTTTCCCAATCGAGCGCCGCCTCGACTGAATCGGCCAAGCGCTCGAGGTCGGCCTCGCGCCGGGCGGCGAAATCGACCTGCTCGCTTTCCGTCATGCCGGCCCAGCTCAGTAACGCGGTCAGCGCTTCCGGGTGGTCGAAGACGCCGTGGCAGTAGGTGGCGAAGACCTGGTTGTCGGCGGAAATGGCACCGTCGCTGACCCCATCGGCCAGTTCGACGGCACTTTGGGTGAGCCCTTCGCCCCGCGTCACACCAAGGTGAATTTCATAACCGGTCATCGCCGGCCGGCCCGGTAGCGACAAGTGACCGCTCACATTCCGTAACTGCTTCTCGGCTTCGAGCGTCGTTTCGACATCCAGCACGCCCAGCCCCGGCGTGCTGCCTGGCTGGCCTTCCAGGCCCTGCGGATCGTGGATCATCCGGCCCAGCATCTGGTAGCCGCCGCACAGACCGACCACCTTGCCGCCGTAGCGCAGGTGCTTGTGAATCGCCGTCGCCCAGCCCTGTTCGCGCAGCCAGTCGATGTCGGCACGCACGGCCTTGGAGCCGGGCAGGACGATCAGGTCGGCCGCCGGCGGGGTTTCGCCCGGGGCTATCCAGCGGAAATCGACTTCCGGGTGCAGGCGTAGCGGGTCGAGGTCGTTGTGATTGGAAACGCGCGGGTAAGCCGGGGCGATGACTTTCAATTTTGGCGCTTTTTTCCGGTCGACCGTAGCAGTCGCAATGGCATCCTCGGCATCGAGCATCAGGCCGTGCAGATAGGGCAAAACGCCGATAACCGGCTTGCCGGTGCGCTCCTCCAGCCAAGTCAGGCCGGATTCAAGCAGCGCAATGTCGCCGCGAAAACGGTTGATGACAAAGCCCTTGACCCGCGCCTGCTCGGTCGGCGAGAGCAACTCCAGCGTACCAACCAGATGGGCAAAAACCCCGCCCCGGTCAATGTCGGCGACGATGATCACCGGACAATCCACCGCTTCGGCAAAACCCATGTTGGCGATATCCCGCGCCCGCAGATTGATCTCGGCCGGCGACCCGGCTCCCTCGACCACCACGCAATCGTAAGCCGCCGTCAGCCGCGCCCACGATTCAAGCACCGCTCCCATCGCCCGCGGTTTGTACTCGTGATAAGCCTTGGCATCGAGGTCAAACGCCACCTTGCCATGAATGATGACCTGCGCTTTTTTGTCGGTGGTCGGCTTGAGCAGCACCGGATTGAAATCGGTATGCGGCGCCAGACCACAAGCCAGCGCCTGCAGCGCCTGCGCCCGCCCGATCTCGCCACCATCGACGGTCACGGCAGAATTGAGCGCCATGTTCTGCGGCTTGAACGGCGCGACGCGCACGCCGCGACGCTGCAGGATGCGGCACAAGGCAGCGACCAGCGTCGTCTTGCCGGCATCGGAGGTGGTCCCTTGGACCATGAGGGTAGAACAGGATATACGCAAAGACTGGAAGTGGTTACTGCAACTCTCGGACGGCAACGTGCGTCGGATTAGCTTGCAGGAAGGAGATAGCAGCAAGCCGAATCGCCTCGGCCCAATTCGGCCCCGACACTTCTCTAGCTGACCCAGCAAAACGATCAAGGTGCGTCTTGGTAATATGCGGATTATTCAACGTAGCGCCACGTTCGGCAATGTACTTGGAACGCAGGTGCAGGATTTCCAACATTTTCTCTTTGGAAACACGTGGCTTGCCATCCACAACGCTATCCAGGGCTGCAGCGTATTCATCTGCCGACCATTGCTGCTTGTGGAGTCGCTTTGCGTCATCCGGTGAATAGGAGTCTTGCTGGCCGCATACCTCATACAAATCACCCAGAATGAGTCGTCGTGAGGCGCAAGCGGCCAGCTTGAAGTCGATCAGGATTTTTTTCTCGATTGAAGCGATCCATGGCTCCATATCGACAGGAGTAAGGCAAAGAGAGCGCTGAAGTTCAGGGCGCCCAGCTTCCTTAGAGTAAAAACCGATGATAAATAGTTTGCTTCGCCATTTCTGGATATGCTCCATGCCAACGTCACGGGCAGTTGATACGGTGTTTCCGGTAGTCGATTTCACCTCAACTTCAAACTGATATTTTCTTCCTTCGTAGGCAACATCCAGTACGGCATCGACACCTCCACGCTGGTGGCTGGGGTCCCAGTGGAGGTTGAACATCCGGACAAGTTCGCGCTCTCGTTCGTCGTCCTGAACTGACATCAAGCTACTCCCAGAGCACGTGCAACCTGACGTGCCACCGCATAGGCAACTGGCGGACAAACACTGTTTCCGATCTGACCAAGCGCCTGATAAACAGCGCCGCTAAATTTCCAGTCGGCCGAAAATCCCTGGAGGAGTGCGCAGTCAGCTACCGACAGTCGGAAGTGACCATTTTCAGGAGGATAGGCCCGCGCCATTGAGTGCGTTGGCTGCACCCCATTCGGCCAGACGCGGAGACGATTCCATACAGTTAATGATGCCTTGCTATTCAGTATCCCGGTTGTGTTGCGCGGCCCAGTGAATCCCGAACGTAGCGTGGGCGCCAACTGATCGAAACCAATATCGGGCAAGCCTATGCTCTGGCGCGCAAAGTTGTACGGTAAAACTGTGCCAAAGAGCGTTGCTGTTTCTCCATGGGTAGGCTCCGGCTGCACCCAACGCTCAGCATCGCGCTTCAAACGGAAACCGACAAAGAAAACCCTTCGCCGACTTTGAGGAACGCCGAAATCATGTGCAGCCAACCTGAACTTGAAAATCCTGTAATATTTTTCTAGCGGCGCAGAAATGTTTGCTTTGACAAATTCATTGAATTTTCGATCCAAGATCCCTGGTACGTTCTCAGCCACGAAAGCTCTCGGGCGGGTTTGAAGTACACACCGGACAAAATCTGGCCACATGTTCCTAGGATCCTCAGCACCAGCCTGTTTCCCCGCAACAGAAAAAGGCTGACAAGGCGGACCTCCGTGCACGACATCGACCCCACGGAAAGGGGTGAAACGCGCAGCCCGCACATCTCCAGCTTCTGTTCCTGAGCTCACTTCCCATTGAGGCCGATTGGCACGCAATGTTTCGCCGCAAATGTCAAGAATTTCAAACGAAGCAGCATGTCCAAATCCGGCACGTTCGAAGCCAAGATCGAGTCCTCCACCGCCGGAAAACAGGGAGAGACTAGTCAGCGCGTTGGAAGCGAGCATCGGCATCAAATCGCTGACATCCAAGCGTTCGCCAAAGCGATGGAGATCATCAACTTCAGCATCTTCGTCATGGAATCGCAGTAGCTCCCGCTTCCGCAGTTGGGATCGGATTGCGGTTGCGCGATAGCGATCACGTTGTTCGTTAGTCAGTTCATAGGCCATAAGCATTCCCAGTCGACACGCAGGCTTCCCGCTTAATTATACTGTATATAAAAACAGGTTCAGCATCTGGGATATTGCCCACCGGTGATGGCTGCCCAAAGATTGGCCGGATTAT
Source organism: Azonexus sp. (assembly GCA_030691385.1). GTDB lineage: Bacteria > Pseudomonadota > Gammaproteobacteria > Burkholderiales > Rhodocyclaceae > Azonexus. The sequence continues at coordinate 33,380 of JAUYEI010000066.1, read as the reverse complement.
ATTTGACATCGAACGTTATGGCTGTTGATTCAGTCGATCACGGGGAATGGCAATTGTCCTAAAATTGCATATCCAAAATCATTGATATCTCTTGGTGCTGTTCAGCCACGCTGAACGGAGAATCGGGAAGGCGGTGTGATCCCGCCACGTGCCCAACGCTGTGAGGGGGACGGATGCACAATGGCCACTGCGCGCAAGCGCGGGAAGGCGTGCATGCCGGACGACCCCGAGTCAGAAGACCGGCCAGGAGATCGTTGAAGGCTGCATGGACCGCAGCCTTTGTTTTTCCAGAAGGGGAATCCATGGAAAACCTTTCCGCGCCGCAGGCGCAGGCTTTTTCCGACGCCGACCGGGCGGCGGTGTATCAGGCCATTTTCAGCCGGCGCGACGTGCGCGGTCAGTTTTTACCGACGCCGGTTCCCGACAATCTGCTCAGCCGCGTGCTGATGGCGGCGCACCATGCGCCCTCGGTCGGTTTCATGCAGCCGTGGAATTTTTTGCTGGTCCGTTCGGACGAGGTCAAGCAGCGCGTCCATGGCGTTTTCGCCGAGGCCAATGACGAGGCGGCACGCATGTTTCCGGACGAGAAGCGCGAGATTTATTCGAAGCTCAAGTTGCAGGGCATTCTCGAAGCGCCGATCAACCTGTGCATTACCTGCGACCGTTCGCGCAGCGGGCCGGTGGTGATCGGCCGCACGCACATGCCGACGATGGACCTGTATTCCAGCGTGTGCGCCGTGCAGAACCTGTGGCTGGCGGCGCGGGCCGAGGGGCTGGGCGTTGGCTGGGTGAGCATTTTCCACGAGAAGGCGCTGCAGGACGCGCTCGACATTCCGCACCACATCGTGCCGATTGCCTATTTGTGCATCGGCTACGTCAGCCATTTCAACGACAAGCCGGAGCTCGAAAAAGCCGGCTGGCTGCCGCGTCTGCCGATCAACGATCTGGTCTATTTCGAGCAGTGGGGCGATTCCGATTTTGGGCAAAATTTCCCGTTGACCGTGGCATTGGCTGAATTGCAGGCGGATATTCAGGAAAAGGGCGTTTTTCCGAAATGACTCTGGGTTTCGACGCCTTCGCCATGCCGCTGGCCGCCCTGTGCGCTGTTTTGCTCGACCGCCTGCTCGGCGAGGTGTCGTGTTTTCACCCGCTGGTCGGCTTCGGCAATCTGGCCTCGGCCATCGAAAAGCGGCTCAACCGCGGCTCGATTGCCGGCGGCGTGCTGGCCTGGCTGCTCGTCGTCGGGCCGTGGGTGGCGCTGGCTTTCTGGCTGCGACCGCGGGCGCCGTTTGCCGTCGATGTCGTGTTGCTCTACTTCGCGCTCGGCGCACAAAGCCTGTGCGAGCACGTCGAGGCCATCACCACCCCCCTTCGCGAAGGGCGGCTAGACGAGGCCCGGCAACGCGTCGGCTGGATCGTTTCGCGCGAAACTTCTGCGCTCGACGAGTCCGGCGTCGCCAAGGCCGGCGTCGAATCGGTGCTGGAGAACGGCAACGATGCCATCTTCGGCACCCTGTTCTGGTTCGCCCTGCTCGGCGGCCCGGGCGCCGTGCTGTTCCGGCTGGCCAACACGCTGGACGCGATGTGGGGCTACCGCAGCGAACGCTTCAACCTGTTCGGCCGCTTTGCCGCGCGCCTTGACGACGCCTTGAATTTCATCCCCGCCCGTCTGACGGCCCTGACCTACGCCCTGCTCGGCCACACGCGCACGGCGCTGGCCTGCTGGCGGGCGCAGGCGCCGGGTTGGGACAGCCCGAATGCCGGGCCGGTCATGTCGGCTGGCGCCGGCAGTCTCGGCGTACTGCTCGGCGGTGCGGCGATCTATCATGGCCAGGAAGAAATCCGCCCGCCGCTCGGCGCCGGCCCGGCGCCCGTCGCCGCCGACCTCAGCCGGGCGATCAGCCTGATCCAGCGCAGCCTGTGGCTGTGGCTGGGTGTCTTTTTCGTGATTGGATTTGCCAATGCTTGAACACGGTGGCTGCCTGCGCAAAGCCGCAGCGCACTACAACATTCCGCTGGAAAGCTGGCTGGATCTGTCGACCGGCATCAACCCTGAAGGCTGGCCCGTGCCGGCGCTGTCGCCCGAAGCCTGGCACCGCCTGCCCGAGGAAAACGACGGGCTGGAGGCCGCCGCTGCGGATTACTACGGCAACACCAACCTGCTCGCCGTCGCCGGTTCGCAAGCCGCCATCCACTGGCTGCCGGCCCTGCTGCCGCGCGCCGTGGTCGCGTGCATTTCGCCGATCTACAGCGAACACCCGCAGGCCTGGCAGCGCGCCGGACACAAGGTGCGTTTCCTGCAGAACGCCATGCTGCCGCGCGCCCTGGCCACGGCGACGCCCTACGTGCTGCTCTGCAACCCGAACAACCCGACGGCCGACCGCCACCCGCGCGATATCGCCCTCGACGCCGCCCACCAGCTCAAGAAACGCGGCGGCTGGCTGATCATCGACGAAGCCTTCATGGACCCGACGCCGGAAGACAGCCTGACGCCGCTGGCCGGCACCATTGATGCGCCCAACCTCATCGTGCTGCGCTCGCTCGGCAAGTTCTTCGGGCTGGCCGGGGCGCGCGTCGGTTTCGTCTTCGCCGCGCCCGACATCCTGAACCGCATGAACGAGGCGATGGGGCCGTGGACGGTGAGCGGCCCGGCCCGCGAAGTCACCCGGCTGGCGCTGCAGGACACCGCCTGGCAGGCCGCCGCCCGCCCCCGCCTGATCGCCGCCAGCGCCCGCCTGCACGAATTGCTGGCGCCGCTCGGCGAGGTCAAATCGACGGCCCTGTTCGCCACGCTGACCAGCGCCCGCTCGGCCGAGCTGCACGATGCCCTTGCCCGCCAGGGCATCCTGACCCGCCATTTCGACCAGCAACCGCTGCTGCGCTTCGGCCTGCCCGGCGACGAAGCCGGCTGGCAGCGCCTGAGCGAAACCCTTTCCGCCTGGAGAACAATTTGAAATTTGGCCTATTTTTCCGGTTGACCGTAGCCATGCTCGTTTCCACCGCCGCCCACGCCGATCTCGTCTTCAAGGACGATACCGGCCAGGAAGTCCGCCTCAAGGCGCCGGCCAAGCGCATCGTCACCCTCGCCCCGCATGCCGCCGAGAGCCTCTACGCGGCCGGCGCCGGCGACAAGCTGGTGGGCACCGTCGATTACAGCGACTACCCGCCGGAAGCGAAGAAAGTGCCGCGCGTCGGCGGCTATTCGCGCATCGACCTCGAAGCCGTCGCCGCCCTCAAGCCCGATCTCGTGCTGGCCTGGGAAAGCGGCAACAACATGACGCAGGTCGACAAACTCAGGACGCTCGGCCTGACCGTTTATATATCGCAGCCAAACACCATTGAACACGTCGCCGAGCAGCTTGAACGTCTGGGCCAGCTGGCCGGCACGGAAACCGTTGCCAACGCAGCCGCCGAGCAGTTCCGCAAACGCCTCGCCGCGATTCGCTCCAGCAACGGCAGCAAGCCCAAAGTGCGCGTCTTTTACCAGATATGGAAAACACCGCTGATGACCGTCGGCGGCCCGCAGATCATCAGCGACGCCATCAAGCTGTGCGGTGGCGAAAACGTGTTCGGTCACCTCAAGCAGATGGCGCCCAATGTCACGGTCGAAGCCGTGCTCGAAGCCGACCCGGAAGCCATCGTCGCCACCGGCATGGGCGACGCCAAGCCCGAATGGCTGCACGACTGGGACAAATGGACGCGGATGACCGCCGTCAAACGCGGCAACCTGTTCCACATCAACCCGGACATCATGCAGCGTCACACGCCGCGCATCCTCGACGGCACCGAAAAGCTCTGCGCCCACCTCGATGTCGCGCGCAGCCGGAGGCCGGCCAAATGACCCGCCTGCCCCAACGCATCGTCTGCCTGACCACGGAAACCGTCGAGGTGCTTTACGCCCTCGGCGAGCAGGACCGCATCGTCGGCATTTCCGGCTACACCGTCCGCCCGCCCGAGGCGCGCAAGGAAAAGCCCAAGGTCTTCGCCTTCACGAGCGGCGACATCGACAAGATCCTGGCGACCCAGCCCGACCTCGTGCTGACTTTCTCCGACCTGCAAAGCGAGATTTCGCGCGATCTGATCAAGGCCGGCGTGCCGGTTTACGCCTTCAACACGCGCAGCGTCGAGGACATTCTCGGCATGATCGAAACGCTCGGCCGGCTGGTCGGCGCCGAAGCCAAGGCCTTGGAAATCGTCGCCGGCCTGGAAGCGCAGATCGCCCAAGCCCGCGCCATCGCCGCCGAACGCGTCGCCAGAACCGGCAAGAAGCCGCGCGTCTATTTCGAGGAATGGGACGAACCGCTGATCAGCGGCATCCGCTGGGCCTCCGAACTCATCGAAATAGCCGGCGGCGAAGACATCTTCGCCGAACAGGCCCGCTCGCCGCTGGCCAAGGACCGCCGGCCGACGCCGGAAGCCGTCATCGCCGGCGCCCCGGACATCATCATCGGCTCGTGGTGCGGCAAGCACTTCCGCCCCGAACGCGTCGCCGCCCGGCCGGGCTGGGAGGCCATTCCCGCGGTCAACCGGAAAAACATGCATGAAATCAAATCGGCCATCATCCTGACCCCCGGACCGGTGGCGATCAGCGAAGGCCTGCCACAATTACTCGCCATTTTTGATCTGTGAAAAGGTCGGGCCGCGGAGATTGCCTATAATCGTCCGACAATCCCAAGGAACTCCTGCCATGAAAATCGCCGCCCCGCTGTTTGCCCTCTTCCTGGCCTCCTTCGCCCAATCGGGCCTGGCCGCCGACGAAGGCACTGCCGCCGTCGAAGCCATCGGCCGCCTCAACGGCATCGCCCTCGCCTGCCAGCAACCCGCCCTGGTCTCCCGCGCCCGCAACGCCGTGATCACCATCGCCCCGAAAACCCGCGGCTACGGGGAAATCTTCGAAAACGCCACCAACGCCGCCTATCTGGAACAAGGCAAAGGCGCGACCTGCCCCGATGCGGCATCACTGGCCAGCAATATGGCCGCCGCCGAAAAGCGACTGCAGGCCAGCTTCCCGGCGCCCCAATGATCCGCCGCGGCGCGCTACTCCTCGCCCTGCTTTGCGCCAGCCCGGCTTTCGCCCAGGCCACCCACAGCCTTGAGCTACTCAACGAGGCGAAAGCGGAAATCATCCCGCGCTACCTGCTGCAAGACCCGAACGGCCGCTCCGTCAGCAACGAGGATTTCCGCGGCCGCTTCCAGCTGATTTCCTTCGGTTACACCTACTGCCCGGATATCTGCCCGACCACGCTGGTCGAAATGGCGGAAATCCTCAAACAGCTAGGTGAGGACGCCAGCCGTGTCCAGCCCATCTTCATCTCGGTCGACCCGGAACGCGACACCGGCAAAATCCTGAAAACCTACACCGAATTTTTCGACCCCCGCATTCTCGGCCTGACCGCCTCGCCGGCCCTCGTCCGCCGCACCGCCGACAATTTCAAGATCCGCTACGCCAAAGTACGCGAACCGGGTACCGCGCCGGATCGCTACGCGGTCGATCACTCGGCCGGCATGATCCTGCTCGGCCCGGATGGCGCGTTCATCAAGAAATTCGCCTTTGCCATGCCCGTGACGAATATCACGGAACAGATCAGAAACTTCATCAAAAATCCCTGAATTGCGCAAAACCACAATTGCTTTGGCATAGTCGCTAAGGCAATATGCGGACAATGCTGCGGTCTGCCCTTTTTGCGCTCATCTCCCTGTTTTCGCTAGTCCTGCCGGCCTGGGGAGGCAGTATTGCGCTGGTCATGAGCGATCGCGGGGGCGCTTACGCCGACTTCTCCTCGACACTGGAAGAGGCGTTGGCTGGCACGACCTGGAACATTTCGTCCAGACATCAGGCCGATGCTCTGCCCTCCTTGGCTGGCCAGGCCGAGTTGGTCGTCACCGTCGGCAGCGAAGCCTTGCGCAAAACGCTGGGCCGCAGCGACAATCCGCCGATCATCGCCACCCTGCTACCGCGGCAAAGTTACGAAAAAATACTCGCCGAATTCCGTCGTCCCGGTCGTATCACCGCCATCTACCTCGACCAGCCACCAGCGCGCCAGGCCGCATTCATCAATCATCTGCTCCCCGGCCTGAAACGGACCGGAATGCTCGTCAGCAACGAAACGAGAAATGTCGCCGGGCAGTACCGCCAGGCTTTCAGCAGCGCCGGCCTGACCCTGGACAACGAAGATGCCGACACCGAACATACGCTGCTGCCAGCGCTCAATTCACTGCTTGGCCGGGTCAATGTCCTGATCGCCGTTCCCGACAGCAAGATTTACCATCGCAACAACATCAAGCCCATCCTGATCACGGCCTTCCGCTACCAGCGGCCGGTCATTGGCTACTCGCCCGCCTTCGTCAACGCCGGCGCCCTCGCCGCGCTGCACAGCACGCCCGCCCAGATCGCCCGCCAGACGGCCGACACGATTGTCGCCCATGGCACCAACCTGCCACCGCCAGCCGCCCCCAGTCAGTTCGCCATCGCCATCAACGGCAATGTCGCTCAGTCATTGGGCCTCAACATTTCCGATGAGGCCGCTATCCGGCGTGCCATGATCACCGACAGGGAGGTTCGATGAGCCACCTTACCCTACGCCACCGCCTGCTGTTGCTGACGCTGCTGCCCAGCGCGCTGATCGCCATCGTACTCGTCGGCTATTTCACCTACAGCGGCATCCGCACACTCGAGGGCGAGTTGCAGGCCAAGGGTATGGCCACCGTCCGCTATCTGGCGCCAGTCAGCGAGTACGGCATCATCGCCGGGCAGTTCGAAAGCCTGCACGGCCTGGCCCAGGCAACGGTCCAGGAATCGGGGGTCAAGGCGGCCGTCATCGTCAACCAGAGGGGCCGAACCATCGCCGTCAGCGGTCGCGTCTCGCTGGCTGCCGATGAACTGCGGCGTACCATGAGCGAACCCACGCAGATCGGCGAAACCGAGCACTGGATTGCTTTCGGCGCCCCGGTCAAACGCTCGATCAGCGAATCCGATGTGCTATTTGAACCGAGCGCCAGCAGCAAGTCCCTCCCCCCGGAAATCATCGGCCACGTTTTTGTTGAATTCGACAAGAGCGAACTGGCCAACCGGCAGCGTCAGTTGCTACAGCGCGGACTGATGATCGTGCTGTCCGGCCTGCTCATTCTGGCCGCGCTCGCCATCGCCATGGCCGACAATCTTGCCCGGCCGGTCATGCGTCTGGTCCAGGCCATCCACGGCATGTCGTCCGGCCGCCTCGACACGCGCGTTCCAGCCAACTCAAGCGGCGAAATCGGCATCCTCGAAAACGGTTTCAACGAAATGGCCACGCACATCGAGGAAGTGCATTTCTCGATGCAATCCCGCATCGAGGAAGCCACCGCCCAACTTGCCTTCCAGGCCCGGCACGATGCGCTGACCGGCCTGCTCAACCGGCGTGAATTCGAGCACCGGCTGGAGAAAGCGCTGGCCAGTGTTCAGGCCGGCTGCGAGGAGTTCGCGGTGCTCTTTCTCGACCTCGACCGCTTCAAGCAGGTCAACGATAACTGTGGCTACCTGGCCGGTGACGAACTGCTCCGCCAGATGTCCCTGCTCTTTCAGGGGCGGCTGCGCGAAGAAGATACGTTGGCCCGTCTCGGTGGCGACGAATTCAGCATCATGCTGGCCAATTGCAGCGGCCCGCGCGCCAACCAGGTGGCAGAAGACATCTGCGGACTGGCCGCGGCCTATCGTTTTATCTGGCAGGACAAGGTTTTTGCCATCGGCACCAGCATCGGGCTGACCACGGTCAACCGCAAGGTTCGCAACATCAACGAAGTGCTCGCGGCCGGCGATGCCGCCTGCCATCGCGCCAAGGAAAGTGGCCGCAACCGCGTTTGCGAGCAGGAAGCGCAACTCAGCCCGGACCGTCGTCAGGAAACCAGCAACTGGGCGAGTCGGATTGCCAACGCCCTGGCCGATGACCGGCTTCTTGTCGAAGCCATGCCGCTGCGCGCCCTCCAGCATCCATCAGGCAGCCATCTCGTTGAACTTACGGCCCGACTCAACGAGCCCGGCCAGCCGCCAGTCACCCTGTCCGCCCTGAGCGACGCGGCCGAACGCTATGACCTCGCGCCAGCCATCGACCAGCGCCTGATCGAAACCGCCATCACCGCCCTGGCGCGCGCCAAGAATCAGCAGAAACTGCTGCATTGCCTTGTTCCGCTTTCCCGCGCCTCGGTCAGCAACCGCGACACCGTCGACTTCATCACGCGCAGCCTGAGCAGCCGAAATCTGCCAGGAAACCGGCTGTGCTTCGTCTTTTCCGAAGATACCCTGACGCTCCTGACCAGCCAGGCGATGGAGTTTTCCCGCCAGATGCGCGCGCTTGGCTGTCAGATCGGACTGGACGATTTCGGCGGCGGGTTGTCGTCATTCACCCACTTGCGCAGCATCACGCCAAGTTACGTCAAACTGAGCCGCAGCCTGACGCGCGAATTGGGCGGAAATCGCGCATCGACCGCGCTGTTGAGAGCCGTTCAGGAAATCACCGCCGATCAGAATATCCACACGATCGCCGACGGCGTTGACGATCAGGATACCCTCGAGCAACTGCGCAGCCTGGGAATCGACTTTGCCGAAGGCAAGGCCATCGCCCCGAGCGAACCCTTTGAAGTCTGGCTGGAGGGCGCCGTCATGCGCTCGGCCTGACCGGGAATGCCGATCAAAAATCGAGGCGCAGGCTGAGCCATTGACGGCGTTCGACAATGCGTCCGCCCTTTTGCATTGGATCCTCTGGCTCAGGCCACTGGTACTCGTTATGAGCGCCATTCAGACTCTGGATGGTAAAGGCCACTTCCCCACCAATCTGGCCAACACGGAACGGGTAACCTAGACGAGTGTCAAACCGACGATATTTCAAGGCAACTGTCCGACTTGACCACCTCATCGCCTGTTGCGCGTAGCCCATCAGCGAGAACTCCAAACCAAGTGGCAGTTTTTGCATCCACATCAGCGATGTCGAGCGGCTTGGCATGGAATTATTCGTAAACTCCATTATTCGTTGCGTTGATGTGGTCAACTCGGAATTCGGCAAATCCAAGGCCGATGGCAAGAATTCGCTGGTAATCCGCGCAAACGTCTGATTCAAGACAAGTCGCGTCGACTCGAAAGGCTGCCATTTGAACTGGTACTCCAGGCCTGCAATTCGGACATCCTGAATCGGCACGGTCGACTTGGGCACATTCGCATCACCCAGATCTATCCTGTACAGGCGATTGGGCACCCGCTCGCTGAACAACCTTACATCCAGACTGGTGCGCCAATCACGCCAGTCACCCAGATAACCAATTTCCACCGTATCCAGCCGTTCCGCCGGCATGTCAGGATTCCCTCGGTAGATAAATTCGTAATAAGGTCGGTACGGGGCTACATTCGGGATCGGTGTTTCCTCATGCCCGCGATAGTTCTGGATGCTCCCGGTCCGGTAGGCACGCGAAATGCCGAGACGTACCGTATTCTGGCTATTGAAGTGAAAGTTCGTACTGATGCGCGGCGAAGTGTGCGTCCCGGCCAGGGAATCGGTCTCGCCGGCCAGGCCAAAATTGCCGGTGAACCATTGGACCGGCTTCCATTCGACATTGCCAAAAACTCGGCCAACATCACGCCGCACCGTTCCCAGGTTACGCAGCGCCCACTCCGAGCGCAGCGCGTCAGATCGCCAACTGCCCCCCCAAACCAGTCGTGCCGTCTCAAAAGCGCGCAAGCTGTGCTGAAGTTCAATTTCGTGCCGCACCCCCTCATCGCCCGATTGGTTAACCGTTATCGGAAGCAAACCCGGCAAAGCAACAGAGAACGCGTCACTCGACTTGTCTATGATGTAGGAATAACGAAGCTGCACATCCGAATCTCTCGACATCGCGCGACGCCACAACAATTGAGCGTAGCTGTTGGTTTGCTGTACATCCCGAAACGGATTCGTTGGGTCCGGCTGCAAGGTATTTTTATTCAAGCGGCCGCTTTGGGTTACGCCTTCAATTTGCCCCATGCTGACTTGCAGGTTGTCTCTTTCGCTCAGGACAAAGTCCGCTCGAAAATCAAACAAACGGGATCTATAGGAGTCGATCCAGTTATGCCGATCGGTCAACCCGTCGTCATTTTGGTGTCGATAGGTAAAGCGAAAGTCGCCGACCTCTCCTATCTTGCCGCCAGTCCTGAATGTGTAGTCGCGAACATTCTGGTTGCCGTAGCGGGTGGACACGGAAAACCCGCGCACCAGCGCTGGATCGATCGTGATGATATTAATCACGCCAAGAAAAGCGTTGCTGCCGAAGGAAACAGCATTTGTCCCGCGCACTACTTCGATGCGCTCGATATCTTCCAGCGCTACCGGCAAGGTGGCCCAATTGACGCCGCTACCGAACAGCGGCGACAACATCGACCGACCGTCGATCAGCACCTGGACCCGTGGCGCGTAATCGCCATCGCCCAGGCCGTGATAAGTTACCCGCGCCGCCTCAGTATTGTTCGGATAAGTCTGAAACCCGGGCACCAGGCGAAAAATATCGTTGAGGTCACGCGCCCCGGAGGCCTTGATCATCTCTCGGTCGACAACCGTTACGGCAGCTGGCGCATCCGCCAGTCTCTGCGGCAGACGACTGACCGAAGCGACAATCGGCAATTCGCTAAAGTACGCATCCTCATCCGCCGCCCAGGCCTTGCCGCTCATCCACACACCCGTCAGCACGATGACCAAGGAGGCGTACGGCAAATTGCCTGCTTTAGCGATCACAACCCCGGCGCCTCCATTTTTTCGATCTCCCCCGGCACCGCCAGTGCCTGCTTCCAGGCCTCGGCAAAACATGGCGACTGTGCACCGAGCTTCACGCCATGCCGGTTGCAGGCCACCAGGCACAAAGCCAGCCCAGCCTGATCGACCACGGTAACGCCTTCGAGATCTATTTCATCCACCCCGACCCTCGTCAAGGAATGCATGAAATCATTGCGCAGGGAGTTTCCGAGGCCGCCGGTGATCCGCATGACTTTCTTGCCACCCAGCTCGCGCACGGCCAGAATCGAGGCATTTCCCGAAGCCAGCGCCGAGCTGATGGCATCGTCGATAAGTATCTGGTTGATCGGCCCCGTCTGGAAACGGACGCCAAACAGATTGCCGACGCGGCTGACGACGGTAGCCGGAACATCAATCATTGGCGAGCCAAAAACCCGAAACTCGCAGCCGATGTTGTGCGAAATTTCGAGCGGCATATCGGTTCGCACCATCAGGCCGGACAAGGAGAGGTTTTCGATCAACCCTTCACCGATCGCTCCCCCAAAGCCGATACTGACTTTAGGCAAGTTACCGAAACGAATTCGTTGATGCCGCCGTTGATCCAGCATTGTGGCCAAAGCTTTCTGGAAATTTGTTTTCTGGGGATTTTAGCAAATGTTGAGCACCGTACCACCTATTGCATAAGGAGATCGTTACATTGACTTTTAGCGGCCTGCTCGGTATTGTTTGCAGACGCTGGAAACCCTCCAGCCGCGCCGATTTGAGCTCTGATTGCGGGCGCCAAATAAATTCAGCTAAAACGGGAACCACCCAGTTCGCCCGACGAGTTCACGTTTAAGGCCAACTGGGTTTTTGTTTTCAGGAACAGCATGCCAGGACAATCCGTCGGTGCCGTCGAATCGCAGCGCGCCCACTTCGATCAGCCATTGCATTTGCGCAGCGGCGGGATTCTGCCCGCCTACGATCTGGTTTACGAGACGTATGGCACACTCAATGCGGCGAAATCCAACGCCATCCTGGTTTGCCATGCCCTTTCCGGGCATCATCATGTCGCCGGTCATTACGCCGACCAACCGGAAAATATCGGCTGGTGGGACAACATCATCGGCCCGGGCCGGCCGCTGGATACGGACAGATTCTTCATCGTCGGCCTGAACAATCTGGGCGGTTGCCACGGCTCTACCGGGCCATCCTCGATCAACCCGGCTACCGGCAAGCCCTGGGGCGCCGAATTTCCCATCGTTGCGGTCAATGACTGGGTGCACGCTCAAGCCAGACTGACCGACATGCTCGGCATTGATAGCTGGGCGGCCGTCATGGGCGGCAGTCTGGGCGGCATGCAGGCGCTGCGCTGGAGCATCACCTACCCGGAGCGCGTACGTAATGCGATTGTCATTGCGGCTGCGCCCAAGCTGTCGGCGCAAAATATCGCCTTCAACGACGTTGCCCGCCAGGCCATCCTGACCGACCCGGATTTCCACGGCGGCAACTATTACGAACACAACACCCGTCCGGTACGCGGACTGCGCCTGGCCCGGATGCTCGGTCACATCACCTATCTGTCGGATGATCAGATGGGTGAAAAATTCGGCCGCGAACTACGCAATAGTGCGTTTTCATTCGGTTTTGATGTCGAATTCGAAGTCGAATCCTACCTGCGCTACCAGGGTGACAAATTTGCTGGTTATTTCGACGCCAATACCTACCTGCTGATGACCAAGGCGCTCGACTATTTCGACCCGTCGCGCGAGGACAACGACAACCTGAACACCACCATGGCGCGCAGCAAGGCGAACTTCCTGATTGCCTCATTTACGACTGACTGGCGCTTCACGCCAGCGCGCTCGAAGGAAATCGTTTCAGCCTTGCTGGCCAATGGACGCAATGTTTCCTACGCCGAAATCAACCTCAATTTCGGTCACGACTCCTTCCTGATGGAAGACCCCCACTATCACGGCGTAGTCGATGCCTATCTGCGGAATATCAAGCCATGACGCATACACTGGGGCGCCCTGATTTCGAACTGATTGCCGGCTGGATCGAACCGGGCCATCGCGTGCTCGATCTTGGCTGTGGCGACGGTACGCTGCTCAAGCATCTGATCGGTCAGCGCGGGGTGCAGGGTGTCGGCGTCGAGATTGACGACGCCAATGTGCTCGCCGCCATCAGGAATGGCATCAACGTGATCCAGGGCAACCTGGAGCGAGGCCTCGACGAGTTCGCCGATCAGGCTTTCGACCATGTCGTGCTGTCCCGCACGCTGCAAACCGTGCGTCACACCGAGGGAATCCTGCGCGAAATGCTGCGCGTCGGGCGCGAGGCCGTGGTCTCCTTCCCCAACTTCGCCTACTGGAAAAACCTGCGTTCGGTACTTGATGGGCGCATGCCGGTTTCGGAGGACCTGCCCTTTCAGTGGTATGACTCACCCAATGTGCGCTTCTTCACCCTGCTCGACTTCGAGGCACTGTGCGACAAAATGGGGCTGATCATCCGCGAGCGCAGTGTTCTTGATGAAGAAGGCAATCCCGTCACCAGCGAGGTCAACTTTCTCGGCAGCCTGGCGGTCTATCGCCTGACGCAGAACCGCTGATGCCGGTCTGGCTTGCTGCCCTGCTCAGCAGGAAGATGCTGATCTGCATCTTTACCGGCTTCAGTTCGGGCCTGCCGCTTTACCTGCTGCTCAACCTGCTGCCCGCCTGGCTGCGCAGCGAAGGTGTGGACCTCAAGACCATCGGCTTCTTCGCCCTGATCCAGTTTCCCTACACCTGGAAATTTCTATGGTCACCGCTCCTCGACCGCTTCAGCGTTCCCGGATTCGGCCGACGCCGGGGCTGGATGCTGCTGACCCAGATCGGCCTGTTATTCGTCATCGGCTCACTCGGCGGACTGGATCCGAAAGAGAGCATCTGGCCCATCCTGTGGCTCGCTGCACTGCTGGCATTCCTGTCGGGCACGCAGGATATTGCAGTCGACGCCTTCCGACGCGAAATTCTGGACGACAACGAACTGGGCCTGGGTAATGCCGTCCACGTCAACGCCTATCGCATTGCCGGCCTCATTCCAGGTTCGCTATCGCTGATCCTGGCTGATCGCCTCCCGTGGAACGAAGTCTTCTGGATCACCGGCGCCTTCATGATCCCCGGCATGGTGATGGCCTGGCTGGTCAGCGAACCACTCGTCAAGGGGGCTCCCAAAACCCTGCGCCAGGCGGTTACCGAACCATTTCACGAATTTATTGGCCGGCAAGGCTGGCGCGGGGCCGTGATGGTCCTCGGCTTCATCTTCCTCTACAAACTGGGTGATAGTCTGTGCACGGCACTAGCCACCCCGTTTTATCTCGACATGGGCTTTACCAAGACCGATATCGGCCTTATCGCCAAGCACGCCGGGCTATGGCCGGCTGTCATTGGAGCCCTGCTCGGCGGTTTGTGGATGATCCGCCTGGGTATCAACCGTGCCCTCTGGCTCTTCGGCGTAGTACAGCTAGTATCCATTTTTGGTTTCGTCTGGCTGGCCTCGCAAGGGCACTATGCCAGCATCGGAGCAGAAGAGCGCATCGCGCTGGCCTTCGTCATCAGCCTCGAAGCGCTGGGGGTCGGCTTGGGGACAGCAGCCTTCGTCGCCTACATCGCACGCTCGACGCACCCGGCCTATACGGCCACCCAGATGGCTCTTTTCACGAGCTTGGCCGCCGTGCCGCGTACCTTTATCAATGCTTCGGCTGGATGGCTGGTCGAAACCCTGGGCTGGAGCAACTTTTACTGGCTGTGTGTGGCGCTGGCTGTGCCGGGAATGGTGCTATTGCTGAAAGTCGCGCCATGGCACGAAACCACAGCAAATACTAGTCGCCCCGCCTGACTCGGCGCCTGTCCAGCCACCAGGCATAAATGGGCAGAAACAGTATGGAACCGGGCAGGACCAAGGCTATCAGATAGGGCGACAAACGAACCATGCGGCGCAAATGCCGGACCAGTTCCAATTTTTCATCCGGCGTCCAGTGACCACCGTTACGAACCTTCATCAACAGCGGCATGATGCCGCGCGTCGCCATCAGCTCGGCCAGAACCCGGCGCGCCTGCCGCCGTTGCGAGGAAACCATCTGCTGCCACCAGCTCGGCAGTGCGGCCTCTTCGGCCCCTGACTCACCCACGATCAACGTGCACCAACCAGCGAGCTGCGGATGGCCTGCCAGCCTCGCCAAAGGAAAAGCCCGCGCCGAGTCCAACGCCAAGCCCGCCGCGGGCGAGCCACAACGGCGACAAACACGGCGACGCCGACCGCTGCCGGATGATGCTTGAGCCAGTCAACGCCCTTGAGAACGGTATCACCCCGCGCCAGCGCCGCTTCAAGCGGAACCGAATGGCTCGCCAAAGTACGGCGCTGTTCGTCAATACGCGCCTTAAGTGCGCCGTGTCGAGTGGCTAGTTCCAGTAATTTCGGGTTCATTCCGACTTCTTGCGATGGCGACGCAAAAGGGCCATGTCAGCTTCCAGCTCCGACAAACTCGCCCGGAACATCTTGCTCGGTTGCGCCGTCTGCCGCTTCAGCGAAGCGATCAGGAACAGGGCACCACCGATGAACAGCACCGCAAAGATGCCGAAAACAATAACCCGGTGCTCCCAGAAAGCCAGCGCCAGGCAAAATATGGCCAGGACAACGCCCACAGCAAGCATGAACGCCGCGCCGATCGCCTTCGACCAGAGCGACATGAGGCGAAGTTTCTCTTCCTCAAGCTCGGTAACCAGGAGTTCGGCACGCGTCTTACCGATCGCGATCAGTGTCGCGGCGCTGTTTTTCAGTGCGGCGAAGAGGCCTTCGCGGCCCGCTTCACCGCCTGCCTGTTCGGCCATTCGCTTAGCGACGACCGATCAGCACGCCAAGCGCAAGACCCAGCGCCGCGGCAACACCGACGGCTTTCCAGGGCTCTTCGTGCACGAAATCATCGGTAGCACGCGCGGCAGCCTTGGTCTTGTCGACCAAAGCGGCTTCGAGATCGAGAACGCGCTCCTTGGTGTCACGCAGGCGAACGCCCAGACGTTCACGAAGTTCACTCACCTTTTCGCCAGCGGCACCGGCGGTGGCACGCAGCAATTCTTCGGTATCGGAGATCACTACCTTCAGATCGGTGACCAGTTTTTCCTTGTTGGCAACAGTCATTTCTTCGGACATTTTCAACCTCGTTGGTGAGTTAAGCAGAAGTACAGATTATCCCTACTGTGCAGCGAAATCAATTCAGATTGAATGCTTATTTGTAGTTGTAGTCAATGATCAGCGGCGCATGATCGGAAAATCGCTCGGCCTTGTAGACTTCAGCCTTTTCAGCAGACGCGGCAATACCCGGCGTGGCGATCTGGTAGTCGATCCGCCAACCGACATTCTTGGCCCAGGCCTGGCCGCGATTACTCCACCAAGTGTAGGCAGTTTCACCCGCGTCCGGGTAGAGACGCCGATAGACGTCGACCCAGCCCTGCTCGTCAAAGACCCGGCTGAGCCAGGCGCGCTCTTCGGGCAGAAAGCCCGAGTTTTTCTGGTTCGACTTCCAGTTTTTCAGATCGATGGCCTGATGTGCGATGTTCCAGTCACCGCACAGGACGATTTCCCGACCTTCGGCGCGCAGCGCGAGCATTTCCGGGAAAAATATGTCGAGAAAGCGGAACTTGGCTTCCTGCCGCTCTGGCGACGACGAGCCCGACGGCAGGTAGAGCGAGATAACCGACAGATTGTCGAAATCGGCCCGGATATATCGCCCTTCGGCGTCGAACTCGCCACCATCGAAGCCCTCGACCACGCGGTCCGGTGGCTGTTTGCTCCAGATACCGACGCCGCTGTAACCTTTCTTTTCGGCACAGTGATAGAAGGCATGCATGCCGTCCGGCACCATCATTTCCGGTGTCAAGTCCGGTAATTGCGCTTTCAGTTCCTGCAGACAAAAAATGTCAGCATTCTGCGAGACGGCCCAGGGCAGGACATTTTTGCTCCAGGCAGAGCGGATGCCATTGAGATTCAGGGAGATGATGCGTAACATTGTGCAATGATCGGCCCGGTTTTCCCGGTCGAATAGAATGGAACAATATGGATTTTCGTCAGGATTTCATCGATTTCGCGCTGAGCTGCCAGGTACTGCGCTTTGGCGAATTCAAAACCAAGGCGGGAAGGCTCTCGCCCTATTTCTTCAATGCCGGCTTGTTCAACGACGGCAATTCGCTCGGCCGTCTCGCCGAATTCTACGCGAAAGCGGCTGAAGCCGGCGGCGTCCAGTTCGACATGCTGTTCGGCCCGGCCTACAAGGGCATTCCGCTGGTCACAGCGATCACCGTTGCCCTGGCCCAGCGCGGCAAGAATTTCCCTTTTGCCTACAACCGCAAGGAAGCCAAGGATCACGGCGAAGGCGGCAACATTGTCGGAGCGCCGCTGAGCGGCCGCGTACTGATTGTCGATGACGTGATTTCGGCCGGCACCTCGGTGCGCGAATCGGTCGAACTGATCCGCGCCGCCGGCGCCACCCCGGCCGGTGTGCTGATTGCGCTGGACCGTCAGGAACGCGGCCAGGGCGAACTGTCGGCGGTTCAGGAAGTCCAGCGCGACTATGACATTCCGGTCATCGCCGTGGCCGGGCTCAGCGACTTGATGTCTTTCCTCGCCCACCATCCGGAATTTGCTGTCCACCGCGATGCCGTTACCCGCTATCGGGAGCAGTACGGCATACATGCGTAAGCTGCTCCTCGCCCCTCTGTTCTTGATGTCGCTTGGCTCGGCGCAGGCGGCGGGCGAGTTTTACTGCTGCAACGACCCGAGCAACGGCCGCCGGGTGTGCGGCGACGTATTGCCCGAACAGTGCCGGGGACGCGCCTATCGCGTACTGGACAGTGGCGGCAACATTGTCAAGGAAGTTGGCGCGGCACTGACGCCGGAGCAAAAAGCCGAGCAGGCTCTTGAAAACAAGCGGCGCAAGCAGCTTGAAGATGCCAGCCGCGAGCAGCGCCGGCGTGACCAGGCCCTGCTCGACACTTATGCCATGCCTGAAGACATCGACCTTGCCCAGCGCAAGGCCGAGGCTGATGTGAACCTGGCCATTCTGGCAACGATTGCACGCATCGACCAGGCACGCACCAAGCGCAAGAAATTCGAGGACGAGGCCGAGTTCTACAAGAAGAAATCCTTGCCGCCAGACCTTGAGCGAGACTTGCGCGCCATCGATCACGAGATCAAGCTCCAGCAGGAGTTGCTTGATATCAAGAAGCGCGATTTCGACTCAATCAAGGCCAAGTATGACGCGGACCGCAAGCGCTATTTCGAATTGACGCGCCGGCCGCTACCGGCCACGCCCGCGCCAATCCGCTGATCAACCCGCCAGTTTCTGCTTGAGCAGGTCATTGACCTGCTGTGGATTGGCCTTGCCTTTGGCCGCCTTCATGACCTGACCGACCAAGGCGTTGAAGGCCTTTTCCTTGCCGGATTTGAACTCGGCAACGTTGGCGGGATTGGCCGCCAGCACCTCATCGACCAGCGCCTCGATGGCACCGCTGTCGGTGATCTGCTTCAAACCCTGCTTGTCGATGACTTCGTCGGCCGTTGCTCCCTCATCATTCCACAAGGCTTCGAACACCTTCTTGGCGATGTTGTTCGAAATGGTGTTGTCAGCGATGCGCAGGATCAGACCGGCCAGTTGGGCAGCCGACACCGGCGATTCGGCGATTTCCTTGCCATCCCTGTTAAGGCGGGCAGCGAGATCGACCATGACCCAGTTGGCACAGGGCTTGGCGTTCTGCTTTCCAGCGATTCCCACGGTCAACTGGAAAAAAGCGGCAATTTCGGAATTGGCAGTCAGCGTCGTCGCGTCGTAATTGGACAGCCCGAATTCGCTGACGAAACGCTCGCGCATCTGAACCGGCAATTCCGGCAGCTCGCCCTGGACGCGGGCGATCCATTCGCTCGAAATAACCAGCGGCAGCAAGTCAGGATCGGGAAAATAACGGTAATCGTGCGCGTCTTCCTTGCTACGCATCATGCGTGTTTCGCCGCTATCCGGGTCGAACAGCACGGTGGCCTGCTGAATCCTGCGGCCTTCCTCGATTTCGTTGATCTGCCACTGGACTTCGAAGTCGATGGCTTCCTTGAGGAAACGGAAGGAGTTGAGGTTTTTGATCTCGCGCCGGGTACCGAATTCGGCCTGACCCTTCGGCCGCACCGAAACGTTGGCGTCGCAGCGGAAGGAGCCTTCCTGCATGTTGCCGTCGCAGATGCCGATCCACTGCACCAGCGCATGCAGCGACTTGGCGTAGGCGACCGCTTCGTCTGACGAACGCATGTCCGGCTCGGAAACGATTTCGAGCAGGGGCGTGCCGGCGCGGTTGAGGTCAATGCCCGACTTGCCCTGGAAGTCTTCGTGCAGTGACTTGCCGGCATCTTCTTCGAGATGGGCGCGCGTCAGGCGAACAACCTTCTCGTAAGCCTTGTCACCCTGGCCGACCTGCAGCGTGATGTTGCCGCCGACGACGACGGGCAGGTCCATCTGGCTGATCTGGTAGCCCTTGGGCAGATCGGGATAGAAGTAATTTTTGCGGGCGAAAACCGATTTCTGGGCGACTTCGGCGCCGATGGCCAGGCCGAAGCGAATGGCGCACTCAACCGCCTTCTTGTTGAGAACCGGCAAGACGCCCGGCAAGGCCAAGTCGACCGCGCACGCCTGCGTATTCGGCTCGGCGCCAAAGGCCGTCGAGGCGCCCGAGAAAATCTTCGAAACCGTCGCCAGTTGCGCGTGCGTTTCGATACCGATCACTACTTCCCACTGATTCATCGCTTCATCCGTTTCAGAAACACTGCCCGCTCTTCGCCTCGACCATGATCGGCCAGAGATACTCGAAGGCCTGCCCGTCGCAGGACCTGGGGCAACTGTTGAATGCAATCGTTACTTTCGGACCCTGCTCCCACATGCGAACCAGGCAATCCGACTGTTTCTTGTGGCGCAGCAAGGCCTGCGGCATTTTTTCGACCTGCTCGAACTCGTTTAGATCAAAGCGGCAGGTGCCGTGCCCCTTCATGCTGACCTGGGCGACGAAGGTCTTGACCTGGGCCTCCTTGACCAGCAGGTCGAGCCGCGTCTGCGTCCCGATGGCATCGCGATGCGTACAGCGCGAGCGGACATTGAGCGGCCGCGTCGGCTGCGGCTTGAGGTTGCGATTGGCCAGATACTTGAGCGTCGAGTTCTTGAACTTCGGCTCCTTGCTTTCAGTCACCTGCTTCTCGGCCACCGGCTCGTCGCCAGCAAGGATTTCCGGCTGCTTTTCGACCTCGGCACAACCGGCCGCTGCCAGAACGACAACCAGCAGCAGACGCCGCCACATGCCTATTCGATGGCCGCCCGGCGCTGATGCCAGTCGGTCGCCTGCTGATAACGGTGCGCCACGTTGAGCAATTGCCCTTCGGCAAAATAATTGCCGATCAACTGGAGGCCAACCGGCAAGCCGCCGGCGAATCCGCAGGGAATCGACATGCCGGGCAGCCCGGCCAGATTCACGGCAATCGTGTAGATGTCCGAGAGGTACATCTGGACCGGATCGGCCGCTTTTTCACCGAGCTTGAAGGCGGTCGACGGCGAGGTCGGCCCCATGATCACGTCACAGGACTTGAAGGCCTCGACGAAATCGTTGGCGATCAGGCGACGGATGCGCTGCGCCTGCAGGTAATAAGCATCGTAATAACCGTGCGACAACACATAGGCGCCGATCATGATGCGCCGTTTGACCTCGGCACCAAATCCCTGCGCCCGCGTCTTTTCGTACATCTGCTCGAGATTATCGTACTCGGGGGCGCGATAGCCGTAACGCGCGCCATCGAAGCGCGACAGATTGGAACTGGCCTCGGCCGGCGCGATGACGTAATAGGCCGGGACCGACAAATGCGAATTGGGCAGCGAGACTTCGACCGTCGTCGCGCCGAGCTTTTCGTATTCAGCGATCGCGGCACGCACGGCAGTCATCACTTCGGCATCGCAGCCTTCGCCGAAGAATTCCTTGGGCAGGCCGATGCGCAAACCGTTGAGCGGTTTTTCCAGATCGCGGGTGTAGTCCTCGACCGGACGATCCAGCGAGGTTGAATCGCGCTCGTCGAAGCCGACCATGGTATTGAGCAACAACGCGCAATCTTCGGCACTGGCTGCCATCGGGCCGCCCTGATCGAGCGACGAGGCGAAGGCGATCATGCCGTAACGCGAAACGACGCCGTAAGTCGGTTTCAGGCCGGTCAGATTGCACAGTGCGGCCGGCTGGCGGATCGAGCCGCCGGTATCGGTGCCTGTCGCCGCCGGCGCCAGACGGGCAGCAACCGCAGCCGCCGAGCCCCCGGAGGAGCCGCCGGGAACGCGGCTGGTATCCCACGGATTGCGCACCGGGCCGAAAAACGAGGTTTCATTCGACGAACCCATGGCGAATTCGTCCATGTTCGTCTTGCCCAGCGACACCAGACCGGCTTCGGCGTGCATTTTGTGAATGACCGTCGCGTCATAGGGCGAGACGAAATTAGCCAGCATTTTCGAGCCGCAGGTTGTCGTCCAGCCTTCGGCGCAGAAGATGTCCTTCTGGGCGATCGGGATGCCGGTCAGCGGGCCGGCCGTGCCCGCGGCAATACGGGCATCGGCAGCCAATGCCATTTTCAGGCTTTTTTTCCGGTCGACCGTGACAAAGGCGTTGAGCGTCGGATTCAGGCGCTCGATGCGATCCAGAAAGAGCGTCGACAGTTCGACGCTCGAAATCTGTTTTGCGGCCAAGGCCTGCGACAACTGCTTCAGGCTCTTGTTGATCATTCGATCACCTTCGGCACGAGATAGAGGCCGGCTTCGGTATCCGGGGCGACAGCCTGGTAGGCGGCGCGACGGTCACCTTCGGTGACGGCATCCTCGCGCAGGCGCTGGCTGACATCCTGAGCATGGGCCATCGGTTCGACGCCACGGGTATCGACCGCCTGCATTTCCTCGATCAGCTGGAAGATGCCATTGAGGTGACCCTGGGTGGTCAGCGCTTCGGCATCGCTGATCTCGATCCGGGCGAGATGAGCGATGCGTTTAACCTGTTCTAATGTGAGCGACATGGGGTCCAAAGACTTTTTTGCAGTGCACAAAGTCTTAAAATGGGAAGCGTTATAAGGTATCATAAAAGTTTTCTCTACCGCACCCCCCAAGCGGAGCATACATGTTCGGTTTCCTCAGCAAATACTTCTCGAATGACCTCGCCATCGACCTCGGCACCGCCAATACGCTGATCTATGTGCGTGCCCGCGGCATCGTCCTCGACGAGCCGTCAGTCGTCGCCATCCGCCTCGAAGGCGGCCCCAACGCCAAAAAAACCATCCAGGCCGTCGGCCGTGAAGCCAAAAACATGCTTGGCAAGGCACCGGGCACCATTACCGTCATCCGCCCGATGAAAGACGGCGTCATTGCCGACTTCACCGTCACCGAGCAGATGCTCAAGCAATTCATCAAGAAGGTGCATGACTCGAAGCTGTTCAGCCCGAGCCCGCGCATCATCATCTGCGTGCCTTCCGGCTCGACCCAGGTCGAACGTCGCGCCATTCGCGAATCGGCCCTCGGCGCCGGCGCCAGCCAGGTTTACCTGATCGAGGAGCCGATGGCTGCCGCGATCGGTGCCGGCCTGCCGGTTTCCGAAGCAACCGGTTCAATGGTTGTCGACATCGGCGGCGGCACCACCGAAGTCGGCGTCATCTCGCTCGGCGGCATGGTCTATGCCGGCTCCGTGCGCGTCGGCGGTGACAAGCTCGACGAAGCGATCATCAATTACATCAGCCGCAACTACGGCATGATGATCGGCGAAAACACCGCCGAAAACATCAAGAAGCACATCGGCTCCGCCTTCCCGGGCGCCGAAGTCAGGGAAATGGAAGTTTCCGGCATCAACAAGGCCGAAGGCATCCCGCGCAAGTTCACGATTTCCTCCAACGAAATCCTCGAAGCGCTGACCGACCCGCTCAACCAGATCGTTTCCGCCGTGAAGTCGGCGCTGGAAAAGACCCCGCCCGAACTCGGTGCCGACATCGCTGAAAAGGGCATGGTCCTGACCGGCGGTGGCGCCCTGTTGCGCGATCTCGACCGTCTGCTCATGGAAGAAACCGGCCTGCCGGTCATTGTCGCCGACGAGCCGCTGACCTGCGTGGCCCGTGGTTGCGGCATGGCGCTGGAAAAAATGGACAAGCTGGGCAGCATTTTTGCCTCGGACTGACCATTGACCGCAGCACGACAGGTTTAAGCGATGGCCGGCATCGACCACGCTCCTCCACCGTTCTTCAAGCAAGGGCCAGCGCCGCTGGCCCTTCTGACTTTCTATATCGCCGTTTCGCTGGCGATCTTTGTCGTCGACCTGCGTTTCAAGAGCCTCGACCTGCTGCGCCAGAGCATCGCGCTGGTCGTCGACCCGGTACAGCGCGTCGCCCAGACGCCAGGTAGCCTGGTCGACTATGCCGCCAGTTATCTGCAGGGCATGCGCGGCCTGCAACACGAAAACAACGAGCTCAAGCACGCCCAGCTGACCACCGCCCCCAACCTGCAGCGACTGGCTCAGCTCGAAGCCGAAAATGAACGACTGCGCAAACTGCTGTCGGTCAAGGAGCGTGAGAAAGCCAACGGCCAGGTCACCCAGATCCTGTACACGGCGCGCGATCCCTTCTCGCGCAAGATCATTGTCGACAAGGGCCAGCAGGCCGGCATCGTGGCTGGGCAGCCGGCCATCGACGAGACTGGCGTCGTCGGTCAGGTCACCCGCGTTTTTCCGTTCTCGGCCGAAATCACGCTGATTACCGACAAGGATCAGGTGGTCCCGGTACAGATCGTGCGCAGCGGCCAGCGCTCGGTCGTTTTCGGTCTCGGCAACGGCCAGCTCGAACTGCGCTACATGCCGGCGAATGCCGACATCCAGATCGGTGATGTCCTCGTCACCTCAGGGCTGGACGGCATCTATCTGCCCGGCTTCCCGGTTGCCAGGATCGTCAATATCGAACGCGACAGCGCCTATTCATTCGCCCGCATCTTCTGTGTGCCGATCGCCGGTGTCGAAAACTTCGGCGAGGTCATGGTCCTCGACCCGCGCCAGCCCTTGCCCCCAGCCCCGCCGGAATCGGCCGGCCGACCCGGCAGCAGCGACAAGCCCGGACTCGGTGGCAAGAAAAAGAAAACCATGGCCAAAGGAAACTGATGCAACCGACCTTTTCCTCTTCGCGCATCCTGCAGCCGGTTCAGCCCTGGTTCATTTTCTTCAGCCTGGCCGGCGCCGTCGTCCTCAATTTTCTGCCAACGGCTCACTGGCCAGGCGTTCCCGACTGGGTCGCACTGGTCCTGTGCTTCTGGTGTATTCGTGAGTTCCGCCGCGTCGGCATGGGCTGGGCCTTTGTCCTCGGCCTGCTCATGGACGTCGCCGATGGTGCCGTCCTCGGCCAGCATTGCTTCGCCTATGTGCTGCTCGCCTACACATCTGCGGCGTTGTCGCGGCGCATCCTGTGGTTCCCGCTGGTACAGCAGGCCTTGCAGGTGCTGCCCTTGCTACTTGCCACACAAGTCTTCCAGGCCTTGATGCGCCTTGCTGTCGGCGCCGATGTACCGGGCTGGGGCTATTTTATCGGCCCTGTCGTGGCAACCCTGCTCTGGATTCCGGCGACCTTCATCCTGCTCCTGCCCCAATACCGGCCGGTCGAGCAGGATCCCAATCGCCCGATTTAAGACCGAGGCAGGCAGTACGTGTCCCATTTCACCAATCCGGAAGCCGATGTTGACCGTTTTCGCTTCCGCCTGGGTTTTGCCGCGATATTCGTGCTGCTCGCCTTTGGCGTGCTGCTGGGCCGCTTTGTCTGGCTGCAGGTCATCCAGCATGACTTCTACCAGACGCGGGCCGAAGACAATCGCATCGCGCTGATCCCCATCGTGCCCAATCGGGGCGTCATTACCGATCGCAACGGTGTCGTGCTGGCCCACAATTATTCGGCCTTCACGCTCGAAATAACGCCCTCCCAGGCCGGTCAACTCGAGGCCACCATCGATGCGCTAGCCGAAATAATCGATATCCAGCCCAAGGATCGCAAGCGCTTCAAGCGCCTGCTCGACGAGGCGAAGAATTTCGAATCGATCCCGATTCGCACTCGCCTGAGCGATACCGAGGTCGCCAAGTTTGCCGCGCATCGGTATCGTTTCCCCGGTGTCGAGGTCAAGGCGCGGCTGTTCCGCCAGTATCCGCTGGGTGCAATCGCCTCGCACGCCATTGGCTATATTGGCCGGATCACCGAACGCGACCTCAAATGGATCGAGGAATCGGAGCGCCAGGCCAACTACAAGGGCACCGATCATGTCGGCAAGACCGGCCTCGAGCAACATTACGAATTCGAACTGCACGGCGAAACCGGTTACGAGGAAGTCGAGATCGATGCCGGCGGCCGCGCCCTGCGCAGCCTCAAGCGCATTCCGCCGGTTTCCGGCAACAATCTGGCCCTGACGCTGGACGCCAAGCTGCAGCAAATTACCGAGCAGGCTTTCGGCGACCGCAAGGGTTCGCTCGTCGCCATCGACCCGCAAACCGGCGGCATCCTGGCCCTCGTGTCGACGCCGACCTATGATCCCAACCTGTTCGTCGACGGCATCACACCGGACAACTGGAAGGAGCTCAACGAGCATCCGGACAAGCCGATGGTCAACCGGGCGATCAACGGCGCCTATCCGCCAGGTTCGACCTTCAAGCCTTTCATGGCCCTGGCCGCCCTGGAAATGGGCAAGCGCACGCCGAGCCAGGCGATCAGCGACCCGGGCTACTACAATTTCGGCAACCACCAGTTCCGCGACGACAAGAAGGGCGGACATGGCATGGTGGACATGTACAAATCCATCGTCCATTCCTGCGACACCTATTACTACATCCTGGCCAACGACATGGGGATCGACAATATCTCCAGGTTCATGGGCCAGTTCGGCCTCGGCCAGCGTACCGGCATCGACCTCGGCAAGGACGATGCCGGCGAGTCGAAGGGCGTTTTGCCCTCGCAGGCGTGGAAGAAGCAGCGTTTCAAGAAACCCGAACAGCAGAAATGGTATGCCGGCGAAACGATCTCGATCGGCATCGGCCAGGGCTACAACGCCTACACGCCGATCCAGCTGGCCCAGGCCACGGCGACGCTGGCCAACAATGGCGTGATGTTCCGGCCGCACCTCGTGCGCTATCTGGTTGATACCAGGACGGGCGAAAAACGTCCGGTCGAGCCCAAACCCATCCGCGACCTGCAACTGAAGCAAAGCAATGTCGATGTGATCCGCCGGGCCATGGTTGGCGTGAACAAGGAAGGTACCGGTGCCCGCGCTTTTGCCGGCGCCCCTTATGAATCGGCCGGCAAGACCGGCACGGCCCAGGTATTTTCGCTGAAAGGTGCGCAGTACAAGGAAAGCAGCACAAAGAAAGAGCTGCGCGACCACGCCCTGTTCATCGCCTACGCCCCGGCCGACAACCCGAAAATCGCCCTCGCCGTGCTCGTCGAAAATGGCGGATTTGGCGCTGTCTCGGCAGCCCCGATCGCCCGCATGGTCATCGACTACTACCTGCTCGGCAAACTGCCGGGTGGTGCGGCGAAGGAAGACCCGGCGGCCATTGAGGAGGGTCACGAAGAATGATTGACATCGTTGGCACCCTTCGCCGTGCCTGGCAGCAATTGATCGCCCACATCGATTTCCCGCTCTTTTTCATCACCCTGGCGATCATGGGTGTTGGCCTGGCCACGGTCAATTCAGCGACCTGGGACAGCAACCACCGCATGCTCTCCCAAGCTGGAAACATGGGCATCGCCGTGGTCGTCATGTGGTTCGTCTCGCGCCTGCCGCCGCAGAAGCTCATGAATTTCGCCATCCCGCTCTATGTCTTCGGGATCATCCTGCTCATTGCCGTCTTCCTGTTCGGGATCACGGTCAACGGCGCCAAGCGCTGGCTGTCGCTCGGTTTCACGCGTATCCAGCCGTCGGAAATCATGAAGATCGCGATGCCGCTCATGCTCGCCTGGTATTTCCAGAAATACGAGGCAGCCCTCAAGCTCAAGCATTACCTCATTTCCGCCCTGCTGCTCTTCATCCCGTTTACGCTGATCGCCAAGCAACCTGACCTCGGCACTGCGCTGCTCGTCGGTTCGGCCGGTTTCTACGTCATTTTCTTCGCCGGCCTGCCGTGGAAGGTCATTGCCGGCCTGCTCGTCGCCGTTGGCTCGGCCGCGCCCATCTTCTGGGGCATGCTGCACGACTACCAGCGCAAGCGCATCCTGACCCTCATCGACCCGACCACCGATCCGCTCGGCTCGGGCTACCACATCATCCAGTCGACCATCGCCATCGGCTCCGGTGGCGCCTTTGGCAAGGGTTACCTGAACGGCACGCAGACCCACCTCGAATTCATCCCGGAAAAGCATACCGACTTCATTTTCGCCGTCTATTCCGAAGAATGGGGCCTGCTCGGCAACGTCCTGCTCCTTTTCCTGTACACGCTGCTCATCGGGCGCGGCATGATGATCGCCTCCGGCGCCCCGACGCTGTTCTCGCGCCTGCTCGCCGGTGCCATTACGCTCGGCTTCTTCACCTATGCCTTCATCAACATGGGCATGGTCAGCGGCATTCTGCCTGTCGTCGGCGTGCCGCTGCCCTTCATGAGCTACGGCGGCACGGCGATGGTCATCCTGTTTCTCGGCATCGGCATGCTGATGTCGATCCAGACTCACCGCATGCTGGTCAAGAAATGAAGGCAAGTCCTGAGTCGGGAGTCGCTAGTCGCGAGCGCCTGGGCTTACTCGCCGGCCTGCTGCTCCTGCTCGCCGCCTGTGGCAGCACGCCGCCCGCCCCGCTGCAGACTTCCACGGTCGACCGGGAAAAACAGCCAAATTTGAAATCGCCGACGCCGACCAGAAAGCCGACCGCCGTACTCAAGCGCGGCGGCGGTTTCTACAAGGACGATGGCCCGGCCGACGATATTCCGGATGGCCTGGAAGACATTCCCGACGCCGAACCGAAGTGGGAACCGCTGCACAAGCCGGCGACCAAACCCTACGTCGTGCTCGGCAAGGAATACATCCCGAACAATGCGTTGAAACCGTACAAGGCTCGGGGCATCGCCAGCTGGTACGGCAAGAAGTTCCACGGCCAGAAGACCTCGATCGGCGAGCCTTACGACATGTTTGCCATGACCGCCGCCCACACCACGCTGGCCCTGCCCTCCTACGCCCGCGTCACCAGCGTGCAGAGCGGCAAGTCGGTGATCGTCCGCGTTACCGACCGCGGCCCCTTCCACGCCGACCGCGTCATCGACCTCTCCTACACCGCCGCCTACAAGCTCGGCCTGATCAACGGCGGCAGCGGCCAGGTCGAGGTCGAGGCCATCATTCCCGGCGAGTTGGCCGCTACCGCCTACGCTCAGGTCACCCCGCCGCCGCGGGTCGCCAGCAACGCCGAAAAGGACGAAATCGAGCAACTGGCCAGACGCATGGCGCTCGAGGAGCAACCCGTGCAAACGCTGCCCGTGGTAGGCACAACCAGCGACGCCAGTGCAGCCAAAGGCATCTACCTGCAACTCGGCGCCTTTTCCAGCGCCGACAACGCAGAAAACCTCAAGAACCACCTGCTGCGCGAACTCGACTGGCTGACCGAAAGCATGCGGGTCAATCCGGGCGGCGGCATTCATCGCGTTCACCTCGGCCCCTACCCCAGTCGCGGCGATGCCGACCGGGTGGCCGAAAAAATCCGCGCTGCGCTCGGTTACCGGCCGACCATCGTCACGCGCTAACGCTCTGTTAGCGTCGTGGCCACCACCACGTTGCCGCAACCCTGATAATCGAGGCTGGAAAAACTCATCATCCGGGCCATGGCGATGCCCCGGCCATTCGGGTCGAAAGCCCGCGCCGGATCGAAAGTCAGGAACCTGTTCCATTCGAAACCGCGGCCCTGATCGGTAATCGTAAACACCACCGACTCCGCTGTGCGTTCGAGCCGAATCGTCGCAAAGCGCTCGCGAAACTGTGGCAGGGCGAGCCGGCGATGAATTTCCGCCTCCCAGTCGCCTTCCCACTTGAGCAGCGATTTCTCCTGGTAACTGACACCCAGATTCCCATGCTCGACGGCATTGACCATGAGGTCCGAAAGCCCGGGCGCCACCGCGTCAGGCGCCGGGCACATGGCGGCCAGCACGGGAACGAGGCTGGTGATGTCATCCAATGTCACGAAACGGTATTCGACCGTGCGAATGAGCTTTTGTGCTTCCTCCAGACGCGCCGCCCGACTGCACAACTGACTGCGCGCCCGACGCTCCTCCATGGCCACACGGACAATGGAAATCAGCGCTTCCGGCTTGTAAGGCTTGGTCAGATAGTAGTAGGCGCCCGCTTCGAGGCCTTCCCTGACCTGATCCGGAGACGACGCAGCAGTCTGCATGATGACCGGGATGTCGGCAAAGCGCGCTTCGCGCTTCATGCGGCGCAGGAATTCCATGCCATCCAGTTCGGGCATCATGCGGTCGAGAATGACCAGCGAAAAATTGCTCTCCGGCGCCATCAGACTGGCCCACGCCGCCAGCGGATCGCTGTGCATCTCGAGCGCAATCTGTTGCTGCTCGAGAAACTCTTCGATAATGAACAGGTTCAACTCCTCATCATCGACGACGAGAACACGCTCCTTATCCATGCATCAGCCTTCCCGCATCAAGCTTCATTTTTCCCGGCAGCCACCGGCCAAAATCATCGCACAATCCGCTGCTGATCGCCCTTGGCGAGCCAGTCATCGGCGAAGCATGATCCTAGCACGAGCCATCCGTTTGACCAGGATCAATGGCAAGCCGGCGGCGCTGGCTATACTCGCGCGCTTGATATTCCGGATGTCTGCCATGACCTCCCTACCCGATCTCGTCTGCCCGGCCGGCAGCCTGCCGGCCCTCAAGGCTGCCGTCGACAACGGCGCCGATGCCGTCTATCTCGGCTTCAAGAACGACACCAACGCCCGCAACTTCGCCGGCCTCAATTTTGATGCCAAGACCATGGCCGACGGCATTCGCTACGCCCATGCCAAGGGTCGCGAAGTGCTGCTGGCCATCAACACCTTCCCGCAGGCCGGCCGCGTCGCCGACTGGCAAAAGGCGGTCGATGCCGCCGTCGACCAGGGTGTCGACGCCATCATCCTGGCCGACATCGGTCTGCTCGACTACGCCCGCCACCGCCACCCGCGCCAGCGCCTGCATCTGTCGGTGCAGGGCTCGGCAACCAGCTACGAAGCGATCAATTTCTGCCAGCGTGAATTCGGCATCCGCCGCGCCGTGCTGCCCCGCGTCCTGACGCTGGCTCAGGTCGAGAACGTCATCAAGAACACGCCGGTCGAAATCGAGGTTTTCGGCTTCGGCAGCCTGTGCGTCATGAACGAGGGGCGCTGCTGGCTTTCCTCGTATGCCTGCGGCGAATCGCCGAACACCGTCGGCGCCTGCTCGCCGGCCAAGTACGTGAAGTGGGACAAGAAGCCGGGCGCCATGGAAACCCGGCTCAACGGCGTGCTCATCGACCGTTTCGGCGATGACGAGCCGGCCGGTTACCCGACGCTGTGCAAGGGCCGCTTCGAAGTCCAGGGCGAAACCTATTACGCGCTCGAAGAGCCGACCAGCCTCAACGTGCTGGAAATCCTGCCCGACATCCTCAAGATCGGCGTCCGTGCCATCAAGGTCGAAGGTCGCCAGCGCAGCCCGACCTACGTCGCGCAGGTCACCCGCACCCTGCGCGCGGCGCTCGACTCCCTGCGCGACGGCAGCGAGCGCTTCCACGTCAAACCGGCCTGGCAGGCCGAGCTTTCCAAAGTTTCCGAAGGCAGCCAGGCGACACTCGGCGCCTACAGCCGGCCGTGGAGATAAAAAATGAACCGCAGAGACCCTGAGGCACGGAGAGTTTCCAGTTCTGCTTTTCTCTGCCTCTCCGCGTCTCTGCGGTGAAAGATTTTACGATGAAGCTATCACTAGGCCCCCTCCTCTATTTCTGGCCCAAGGCCGAGGTCATGGAGTTCTACGCCGAAATGGCGCAGAACCCGGCTCTCGACATCATCTACGTCGGCGAAGTCGTCTGCTCGCGCCGCCAGCAGTTGCGCACCACCGACTGGATCGGCCTGGCCCGCGACCTGACCGATGCCGGCAAGGAAGTCGTCGTCTCGGCCCAGGCCCTGCTCGAATCGGAAAGCGACCTCAAGGCGCTGCGCCGGCTCATTGATGAATCCGGTTGCAGGCTCGAGGCCAACGACCTCGGTGCGGTCAACCTCGTACACGGCAAGGATTTCGTCGCCGGCCCCCACCTCAATATTTACAACGAAACGACGCTCGCCACCTTTGCCCGTTTTGGCCTCAAACGCTGGGTGCCGCCGCTCGAAGGCACACGGGCGATGATCGCAGCCCTGCACGCCAGCAAACCGACCAACGTCGAGACCGAGGTATTCGCCTTCGGCAAGCTGCCGCTCGCCTTTTCGGCCCGCTGCTTCACGGCCCGCCACTACGACCTGAACAAGGACGACTGCCAGTTCAAGTGCCTCGACCACGCCGAAGGGCTGACCCTCAAGACGCGCGAAGGCCAGGACTTTCTCTGCATCAATGGCATCCAGACGATGTCGGCACAGAGCTACAATCTGCTGCACGAAATCCCGGACCTGTTGAAAATGGGCATCGACATCGTGCGCATCAGCCCGCAGAAGGACCACATCAACGCCATCATCGCCGCCTTCGATGCAGCGCGATGCGGCGAGGCGGTGGACGTCGACAGTCGCAACTGGAACGCCAGCGGCCTGGTCGATGGCTACTGGTTCGGCGATGCCGGCATCGTCCAGCGCCACACACAAGCCCTGGCACAACTCGGAGCCTGATCATGAACGGCAGCTTCACCATCCCCAAATTCCGCTTGCCCACCTTCGTCGCCAACCTGGGCCAGAAGCTGCCGCAATGGCCGCATGCGCTGGCCCTGGTCGCCGGCCTCAACGCCGCGCTCAAGATGAAGCTGCTGCCGCAAAGCGAACTCGCTTTGCTCGAAGGCAAGCTGTTCCGTGTCCGCATCCTCGATACCGGCGGCGAGGCCTCATACACCTACGCCAACGGCCTGTTCCGCCCGGTCTTCCGCCCGCAACGTGAACCCGACCTGGCCTTTGCCGCCCACCTGTCTGCCTACCTGCAACTGCTTTCCCGCCAGGAAGACCCGGACACGCTGTTCTTCAACCGCGAACTGGAAATTACCGGCGATACCGAGCTTGGCCTGATCGTCAAGAACATGCTCGACGCGGTGGAGTGGCCGAAATTTTCAGCCAGCCTGCCGGTTTTCCGCCACTAGGCCGGCGTTATCCGGTCCGACCGCATTCCCACGGTCAACCGGAAATTCCGGCCAAAATTGAAATCCGCTCGAATCAGGCAATCGGCACGATACTGAGCGTTTCAGCCAGTTCGATGGGGGTCGCCAGCCCCTGCATTTCACGAATGCTGCGCGGCCCGAGAAAGACGGCGACGCCGGCCTGCAAATCTCCTTCCGCCGACATCAGATGCGAACGAATAGCCGGGTACTCATGCCCCACGGCTTCAAGCACTTCGCCCACGGTATCGCCGCTGGCGGTGATCTCTTCGTGGCCACCGGCAAAACTGCGCAGCACCTGCGGAATATGAACGGATACGACGGGAGAATCGAACATGATGGGCCTCCTCTCGGCTTGTGTTTGTAGGACAGGCCGCGGCAATCATGGTTCTGAAATAAAAACGGGAGGCCGCAGCCTCCCGTTTTTTCCTTCAGGCGAAATCGCCCTCAGTTTTTCTTTTGCGTATCAAGACGGAACTTGACGTAAGCACCCGGTGCATCCTCGATGACCTTGAGCGCACCGTCTTCCGGATT
Source organism: Azonexus sp. (assembly GCA_030691385.1). Classification (GTDB taxonomy): domain Bacteria; phylum Pseudomonadota; class Gammaproteobacteria; order Burkholderiales; family Rhodocyclaceae; genus Azonexus. The sequence goes on along the minus strand of JAUYEI010000066.1, from coordinate 759 downwards.
GCGCGCCTTGACCTTGGCATCACCACCCGGCAGGGCGGTTACCCACTCATTCCAGTGCGTCCACCACGAACCGGCATTCTGCGTGGCGCCGGCCAGGAAGTCTTCCGGGCTTTCCGGCAGATCGCCATCGGTCGCGTCATTGGTCCAGAAACCGTACTTGTTGGCGACCGGCGGATTGACGATGCCAGCGATGTGGCCGGAGCCACCGAGCACGAACTTGGTATTGCCGGACGGCAGACGGGCACCCATGTAGGTGCTTTTCCACGGGGCGATGTGGTCTTCGATGGTCGAGATGAAGTAGCACGGGGTCTTGACCTTGCTGATGTCGATCTTGACGCCGCCCAGCGTGACGCCACCCGGCTCCTTGAGCAGGTTGGCCAGGTACATGTTGCGCAGGTAGAAGCTGTGCATGGCGGCCGGCATGCGGGTCGAATCGGAGTTCCAGTAGAGCAGGTCGAAGGGGAAGGGATCCTTGCCCATCAGGTAGTTGTTGACCACGAAGGACCAGATCAGGTCGTTGGCCCGCAGCATGTTGAAGGTGCCGGCCATTTCGGAGCCTTCGAGGAAGCCCTTTTCGGCCATGCGCTTTTCGAGGCCCTCAACCGCACCTTCGTCGAGGAAGATGCCCAGTTCGCCCGGCTCGGAGAAATCGAGCATGGTGGTGAAGAAGGTTGCCGAGTTGGCGCGCTTGTCCTTCTTGGCCGCCATGTAGGCCAGCGTGGTCATGGTCAGCGTGCCGCCCAGGCAGTAGCCGGCCAG
>JAUYEI010000050.1 GCA_030691385.1 Azonexus sp. | reverse complement strand
TGCCGGCCTTTTCCTGCTGGTCGAAGTATTCCAGCACCGGACGGTAGTACTGGTCGAAGGTGTTGGGATACTTCTCGGACAGCCAGTCCATTTCGTCGGGCGTCGGAATCCAGGTGTGGAAGGGCGTTGCCTGCGGCTTCATGTAGAAACCGATCCACGACTGGTGCGAGACGTGTTCCTTTTCCTCGATGGTCTGGCTGAAGCACTTGGGAATGGTGATGCCGTAGCGGGCGAGGTCCTTGAACAGGGCGCCGCCATTTTCCTCGACGTACATTTCCCAGGCTTCCTTGAAGCTCATGATGCGCTTGGGCAGCATGTAGTCCATCATCATGCCGACCGAAGCGAGCTTGCGCGTGCCGCGCCAGGTCCATTTGTCGATCCAGCGCTGGACGATGGGCAGGTTGTCCGGGTCCTGTTCGAGCATGAACTTGATGCATTCGAGGCCGAGCGTCATGTGCCGGGCTTCGTCGGACTGGGCCGAGAAGCCGACGGTCATCGCCGCCATGTCGCCGTTGTAGGCGGCGCCGGAAATGAACGGGACGAACAGGATGTTGGTCAGCACGTATTCGAAGGCGAAGCCGATGGCGACCATGAATTCGAAGGGGCCGGCGGTGATCGCGTCGTCGAAGAAGGACTTGCCGTCGGACAGGTACCACATGCGGGATTGCTGGTGGGCGAACTCGTCCATCCCGTTGTAGTACTTGTTGTAGTTGGAGATCGAGTGGATCTGCGTCTGGAAGTGACGGTACTCGTCGACCGCCTGCATCTGGCAGGCGACGCGCGGACCGGCGCCGTTCATCTGCCGGCCCATCATCGAGAAGCCACGGGCGGCCATCAGTTCGAGCGGCGGCGTCGAGCCGAGGAAGAGCTTCAAGACGTTGATGTAGCGGGCGTCGGTGACCGACAGGTGGCCGTTGTTCTGGTTGAAGCCGTCGAGGATGGCGTACAGCTTGCGCTCCTTCTCCGACTGGTACTTCCAGTAGGCGTCCATGGTCAGGCGGAAGGGGTCTTCCCACTTGTCCCAGTCGTGAATCTTGATGCCTTCGTAGGTCGTCTGCGGGAAGACCTTGTCCATCGGCTGGTAGGTCGTGTCCCAGGCCAGATCGCGGGTCATCAGGCTGTAGCGCTCCTTGAGGCCGAGCTTCTTGGCAACTTTCATATCCATGGTGTTCTCTCCTTGGCGGCCGGAATCAGGAATTCCAGCTCAGGGTGAATTCGTCGTCGGTCTCGTCGAGGTTGCCGGAGATGGTGATCAGGTGCAGTTGCAGTTCCTGCAGGTCGAACTCCCGACCCATCTTCTCCGTCACCGTCTCGCGCTTGATGACCAGGCGGTTCGGCACGTCGATCTTCACCATGGACGGCTGGTCGACGACCATGGCGCCCGGGTTGTCTTCAAGGATGGCCTCGACGATGCAGCGGGAGTCGTCGTTCTTCTGGAATGCGATGAATGCGTTGGACATGCGACTTCCTTTACAGGGTGATGCCGGCCTTGGCGGCGCGGGCATTCAGGTTCTGGACCAGTTCGTCCATGATGGCGTCGGCATCGGCGCCGAAGGCCAGGGTGGCAACCGGTTTCAGGGCAACGATGGAGCGCTCGCGCCAGTGCTTGATCCATTCGGCCAGCTTGGCCTTGTTGTCAGCGTTGTCGGCCGCCGCCACCTTGAGGATGGAATCCATCCACTTGGTCGTCTCGCCGAACCATTCGCGCTGGAAGCGGGTCAGCATCGAGAACACCGGGCTGTAGACGGCATTCAGCTTTTCGTTGTAGCGCTCGTAGATCAGCGGATAGAGCAGGCCTTCGAGGGCGAAATCCTGAGCGATCAGCACTTCGAACCAGTCCTTTTCGACCATCAGGTCTTCGACGTAGCGGCGTAATTCCTGCCACTCGGCGCCTTCCAGCCAGGCGGTCTTGGCCGCCGTCAGGGCGTCAAGGTCGTTGAAGGCGAGACCGAGGCGGCTGACGTACTGGGCGGCACCGAGCTGGTCCATGCTGGCGTAGCAAGCGGCCTGCGAAATGGCGATGCCGTAGCCGTAGGAAGAAACGTAAGCCTTGTTCAGATTCGAGGCCCAGGCAACGTGGCGCAACGGCAGGAAGACCTTCAGCGCCTCCTCCTTGCCGGCGGCCGGATAGGCAGCGGCCAGGCCGAGTTCGTCGACCAGGTCAAAGTCACCTTCAGCGATTTCCTGCATCTTGCCGCGCGCCAGCGTCCAGGCGCCGTAGTAGTACTGGCGCGGATCCTTCAGCGCGTACCAGTCCTTCATGGCGATCGCCGTGCGCGTCTCGTCGAAGATGTCGTACTGCGGTTCCCAGGTCGGGCGATAGTGGTAGTTCTCGACCGGCTGCAGGTCCATCGTCGCTTCGATGTAGCGCGAGGCCGGCTTGTCGGCACCCATGCGCCGGGCCAGGTGGCAAAAGGTCTGGCGCAGCGGCGTGATGCTGGCCGTCCTCAAATCGATTGCCATGTTTGTCTCCTCAAAAATCGCGAACGCTGCGGTGGGCCGCAGCCGAATAGTGAAAATTCCTAGCGGAAACGCTGATGCGTCGCCTGATGCAGGTTCCAGTTGAAATCGGCGTCGGCAGCCTCGGCATCTGCCGGCGCCGGCTTGTCACCGGTCAACAGCTCGACCTGGTTGGCCGCGCAGAACTCGTCGAAGGCCGCCTTGGGCATGACCAGCTCGGCCGCCACGTCCGGGTCGCCAATGGCGAACTCGAACTCGATCAAACCGTTGGGCAGGGTGCGCATGACGCGCACGAATTTGCGCGTGATGTCGAAATTTCCTTCTGCCATGTCGTCTCGCTCCTCGTTCTTCGACTGCCTTGCGACAGCTCTCTGATGAGGCTCATTAAACCTTTTACTAAGATGTTAATGAATGGACGTTTGGGGAAATGACTTGTACTTTTCGTAACCGGGGATTCAGACCTGACCGACCAGCCGGAACTGGCTCGGCGGCGTGCCGGTACGCTTGGTGAAGAAGCGCGAGAAATAGGCCGGGTCGGCAAAACCCAGCTGGTAGCTGATCTCGCTGACCGGCACGGCAGAGAAGCGGAGCAGGCGGCGTGCTTCCTGCAGCAGGCGCTCGTGCACGATCTCCTTTGAGGGCAGATCGGCCATCCGCCGGCAGATGTCGTTGAGCCGCGCCTCGGTCACCGACAGACGGCCGGCGTATTCGGTCAGGGTCAGGTGGTCGCGGAAATGCGCTTCGACCAGATCGCAGAACTGCAGGAACAGGCGGACGTCCTCACTGCGTTCGCTGCGCGCCACGGCGGCCGGCTCGTGCGCCAGCAGCAGGCGGCTGAGATGGATGAAGGCGCCTTCGCCGAGCGCCCGCAGCAGGGCCGAATGCCCCTTGCCGTCGCCTTCGGCCTCGCGCTGCAGCAACTCGACGGTGCGCACCAGGGCTTCAAAATCGGCAGCGCTGGCGGCTGGCAATCGGGACAACTCGACAAAGGCTGCCGCGCGCATCAAGGTCTCCGGCCACTGGCCGGGCATGGCGCGGTACCAGTCGCGCACCACCTCCTGGCGCACGGTCAGCACATGACCGTCGGTATCCTCTTCGGAATAGAAGGCGTGCGGCAAGGTTGGCGGCGTGAAGATGAGCAGCGGGGCATCACCACAATAGACGCCGTCGTCCAGGTTGAGACGGATGCTGCCGCGGGTGAGAATATGCAGTTGGAAAAAGCAGTAGTGGCGATGCGGCGGCGTGTTGCGCCCGAAGAAATCGGCCAGGCGGGCGAAAGTCTCGTAGTGGATCTCGCATTCAGGATCGCGCTGATCATAGACCCGACCGATATGGATATCGGGGATGGCCTGAAGCGGTGCACCGGTCATCTCCACCCTCCTCGCGGATTCGCCAAAGTCACTGGAAACGGCGCGCGTCCCGCTCCAGTCCTTCCTGATTCAATCACTAACATATTAGCCAGTCAACTGGTATCATTTAGCCAAAGCATCCACTGCCGATGCCGCCCCTGAACCCGACCCGAGCACCACCGCCATGTCACGCAAGCTAGCCTACCGCAACCTGCCGCAGCTCTTCCTCAAAGCGCGCGAAGAGCTATTGTGTCACTTCCGCCCGATCATCACCCACTTCGGCCTGACCGAACAGCAGTGGCGCATCCTGCGCGCGCTGGCCGAAAACGAGCAGATGGAACCGCGGGAAATCTGCGAGACCTGCCACATCCTCAGTCCGAGCATGACCGGCGTCCTCTCGCGCATGGAGGAAATGGGCCTGATCACGCGCGAACGCATGGCCGATGACCAGCGCCGCGTCCTCGTGCGGATGACACCGAAGAGCGAAAAGCTGGTCGCCGAACTGGGCCCGCTGATCGTCGAACAGTACAAGATCATCGAACAGTCCTTCGGTCCGGAACTGATCCAGCAGCTCTACGAAGTGATGGACAAGGTCATCGCCGCCGAGCGCGCCCCGATAGGGGCGCATCATT
>JAUYEI010000048.1 GCA_030691385.1 Azonexus sp. | reverse complement strand
CCGCGAGGCCCTCGGCGTCGCCCTCAACGAATTCGAAGGCACCGTCATGCTGGTCAGCCACGACCGGGCGCTGCTGCGCTCCGTCTGCGACGAGTTCTGGCTCGTCTCGCGCGGCGGCGTCGGCCCGTTCGACGGCGATCTCGACGACTACCAGCGCTACCTGCTCGACGAGGCCCGTCGCGTGCGGGAGGAAGCGGCGGCGCAACAGAAGAGGGCGGCGTAGAATCGCCGCGTTGGTAAAGATTTATTCGAACGTCAACGCTTTGCTCCGGGTAAGCGTTGAATGTCCAAGGCGCCCTGCCTTTCAACTCAGAGGAGTACCCCCAGCCATGAAAAAGTTCTTTGCCTCAGCCCTGGTTGTCCTGTTCGCCGCCGGCGTTGCTCATGCCCAAGCGCCAGCTCCGGCCACCCCGGTTGAAGTCCCCTGCGAAGCACAGGCCCTAGACAAGAACGGCAAGCCGCTGGCTGGCGCTGCCAAGACTTCCTTCATGAAGAAGTGTGAGGCTGAGACGCTCGCCAGTAGCTGCGCCAACAAGGCCGTAGACAAGAATGGAAAGCCGCTGGCTGGTGCCGCCAAAACTTCGTTCATGAAAAAATGTGAGGCTGAAGTCGCCAAGTAGGCGTTTCATCCGCCCCGAAGAAACCGGCCGCGCGCCGGTTTTTTTTGCGCCGTCGGCGCGTGCAATTACGCCATCAACTCCGCCTCGAACCCGGCATCGATGATGGCCTGGAGAATATCCTCCGGGCTGACAAAACGGCCATGTTCGACACTTGCCTCGCCCTTCTCCGGCGATATCTCGATGTGGCCGATATTTGGCAGATCCTGAATGGCATTGGCCAGCGTGCGCACGCTGTGTTCATCCTGCAGGCCGGTGATCTTGAAGAGCAGATTTTGCATGGGGATTCCGATAACGGGTGACTGGAGGATAGTCAGCAAATTCGGCCGGAAGTTCGCGGAGGCGTAATCGCTTCGGCATCAGCATGGGGCGAAAGCCGGCGCCTTTAGCACTTTGGTGAATTACTTCACAGTAAGCGTTGCTCCGATCGGGATATCGTTCGCCGCATCGTGCGCCAACTGGAATGGTGCCAAATCGCTCCCTAAGGAATTTGTCTCATGAAAAATATGCTTGCCATCGCCGCGCTGCTGAGCGCTTCCACGCTTGCCCAAGCCAACCTCATCGTCAATGGCAGCTTCGAGGATTACTCCTCGATCACTCCAGGTCAATGGAGCATCTTCGGCTCGGGCAACGGCTGGACGACCGGGCCGCAGGGCGTTGAAATCCGTAACGCCATTGCCGGTACTGCCGCCGACGGTGTTCGCTTCGCCGAACTCGACACCAGGGCCAACAGCTGGATTTCCCAGACCATCCAGACCAATGCCCATCAGACACTGGAACTCTCCTTTGCTTACGCGCCGCGCTCAGGCGTCGCCGCCAACAGCAATGGCATCGAGGTTTTCTGGAACAACCTGTTGCTGGCCAGCATCACCGGTAACGGTGGCGCCGCTTGGCTTGATCATGTCTATGACGTGCAGGCGGATGCAAACGGCTTGGGTATCCTGAAATTTGCAGCGACTGGTCTTTCCGACAGCCTCGGCGGTTCTCTCGACAACATCTCGGTAACGGCTGTGCCGGAGCCGGAAACCCTCGCCATGCTGCTCACCGGCCTGGGCATTCTGGCAGCTGTCAAGCGCCGTCGCAAATCGAGCGTCTGATCGACCGCCGCGGTCGGTGAGGGGCTTTAAACAAAATGCCATTCAGCCAGCGCTGAATGGCATTTGTCTTTTGTTGCCGGGACTGGATCGGTAAATTTATTGCCTGGTCCGCAATCTTCGGCCCGGCTGAGCGTTGCCAGTGACCGAGGGCAAACCAAACACGGGCTGACGGCAGAGCATTCCACGGCTGTCGTGAAAATTGGTTGTCAGCGACAGTGGCCTGATCTCCAGCACACCGGACACTATGTCCCCTCGGTCGCTCAAGCTGCCAGCAGCAGTTCGCTGAGCCTTTCAGGACGTGGGGCCACTCGCCAATCCTGGCGCATCTCCGATGGCTGCAGGCTGCCGTAGCCCCAGGTGACGGCGATGAAGGGCAGGCCATTGGCGTCGGCTGATTCGCCGTCTTCGCTGCGGTCGCCGATGTAGATGGCGGCGGCGCGCGGGATCGCCTGGTCGGCCAGCAGGCGGCCGATCATCGCGGCTTTGTCGGGCAGGCGGGCGGGGAACAGGTCGAGGGCGTAGACGTGGGTGAAGTGGTGGCGCCAGCCCAGGTGTTCGAGGATCAGACGGGTGGGGTGGATGCGCTTGTTGGTGGCGATGGAGAGCGTCATGCCGGCGGCGGCCAGGCCGGCGAGCATGGCGCCGATGCCGGCGTAGGCGGCGGTGGCCTTGTAGCCTTCGCTGTCGTAGCTGGCCTTGAAGGCATCGGCCAGGCGGGCGATCAGGGCCGGGTCATGGCTATCGGCGAGGAGTTGCAGGGTTTCCGTCAGTGGCGGGCCGATGATGCTTTCGTCGATGGCGCGGGCCGGGGCGATGCCTGAGTTGGCGAAGGCTTCGTGGAAGCTGGCGAGGATGGCCGGCGCGGAGTCGATGAGGGTGCCGTCGAGGTCGAAAATGATGTGCTGGTAGTGGGCCATGGGGGGAGGGCGCTGGATCGGAAGGGGCGATTATCGCCTGCGCTGTTATATTTGGGCGCCCACCCGTTATGCCAATCCAGTCAGCCGCATGCGCCCCGTCATTACCATCCCGCCCGAAGAAATCGAGATCACCGCGATCCGCGCCCAGGGGGCCGGCGGGCAGAACGTCAACAAGGTGTCGAATGCCGTGCATCTGCGCTTCGACATCGCCGCCTCGTCGCTGCCCGAGGAGATTCGCCAGCGCCTGTTGCAGCTGCGCGATCAGCGGATCAGCAAGGACGGTGTAGTGATCATCAAGGCGCAGGAGTTCCGTAGCCTGGAGAAGAACCGCGCCGAGGCGCTGCGCCGGCTGGAGCTTCTGGTTAACAGTGTCGCCGTGCTGCCCAAGGCGCGGCGGCCGACCAAGCCGACCCACAGCTCGGTCAAGCGCCGCCTGGAGAGCAAGGGCCGGCGGGCAGCGATCAAGGCCGGCCGCCGGTC
>JAUYEI010000031.1 GCA_030691385.1 Azonexus sp. | reverse complement strand
CGGCATCACTTTCTTCATCGGCGCGAAAACCTGGTTGCCCTGCGGCTCGTCGTTCTTGATGAAGTCGCCACCCAGCCAGAATTGGTAGGCAGCGTGGGCGAAGGGCTCCGGGCGCAGGCCGAGCTTGGGCTTGATGATGGTGCCGGCGATATAGCCGCCATCCTTGAGCGGCCGGCCGAGGATGCGCCACATGTCGGAAATATCCTTGGACGGTCCATCGAAAAGCTGGATGGCGCGCGGCGGCATGTAGAAGTCGACCATCTTGGCATGCTCGATGTCGCCCATGCCCTGATTGTTGCCGATGACCAGCGTCAGGAAGGAAACGATCATCATGCGGCCGTCGGTGATGTTGCGATCGAAGAGATCGATCGGGTAGGCGATGCGCATTTCCTCGGTCGCCTCGTCGATCAGATAGACCAGCGCATCGACGCCCTTGGTGAATTCGTCGGTGGTGCACACCTCGACGTTGGTGCCGGTGGATGACTCGGCGGCGAAATGGGCCGCCGCTTCGAGATAGCCGTAGCCGGCCTTCGGTTTCATCTTGTACGCCACCAGGATGTGGCGGCCACCGGCAATCAGGTCATCTTCCCTGAGGCTGAGGTCGGTGTAACGGTTTGACTGGTCCATCGTCTTGTCTCCTTGGTTATTCGTCGGGGAAAACTATGGACTGAATGCTAGGCGGGGCCATTGATAAATAATAGTCACGTGTTTTTATTAAACACTTAAGTAATTGCTGAATCGTTGGCATACTCCTGGAGATTCTGATTTTGGGCAAAAAACCCCGTTGACCGTGGCAGATGCAGGGAAAGCGGGGCGACTGGCGGAGTGGCGTAAAATGGCGGGCTGACCACGGCGCGAATGCGCCGGCCTGACCACTGACAAAGGGACTATGAAAGACTATTACGGATTGCTCGGCGTCTCGCCCGATGCGACCACCGAACTGATCAAGACGGCCTACCGCAAGAAGGCGGCGCAGTTTCACCCCGACCGCAACCCGGCGCCCGATGCGGCGGCCAAGTTCCGCGAGGTGCAGGAGGCTTACGAAGTGCTGGCGGATGTTGATCGCCGCAAGGTTTATGACGAAACCCGACGCTCCAGCCTGATCGATGATCCCCTGGCCGTAGCCCGCGAAATCTGGTCCAGTCATTTAGGAAAAATGCAGCAGTGAAAAAATCTTATTACTTTGCCGAACTGTCGTCTTCGTACGACGCCGAAATCCAGGACCTGCTCAACGACTCGGAAGGCAAGTCGGCGCTCAAAGCCCGGCTCAAGGAAAAGCGTCAGGAACTGGCGTCCATCCTGCCGATGATCGAATTCGCCCCGGAGATGGTCGTGCCGGTGTTCTACGACGCATTTTCCTTCGCCAATCCGAAGGCAATGGCGGCGGTGGTCGACAGTGAGCCGGATGACGGCGATTTTCCGGGCTGGGATCATGTTTCCCCGCTCGTTACGGTGGCCCCGTGGGCGGCGCCCTACCTGACGGCCGTGCTGACCGAGCGGGCCGGTGAGGAATTCATGGTGACGGCCGTCAGCCTCGAGTTCATCCGCAAGTTCGACCACAGCGCACCGCAGGCCGCGTCTGACGATGACGAGGATGCGGACCGCGAGCGCAGTGACGACGATGACGGTCGCGACGATGATGATGGCGATCGCGACCTGGCCGAAGCCGGCAATGACTGGCTGGGCGAGCAGGGTTTCGATTCGATCAAGTCCTGATCCTCGGCCCGCAGAACACGATCCATTTGATAAGGCAAGACATGAAGCATCCCGTTGTACTCAAGACATCCCAGCTCATCCTGGCCGGCGACCTCAAGGGCGCCGAAACGGCGCTCGCCAACATCGCCGACAGCGAGGGCGACGACGCCCTGGTCGAGGTCATGAACGATATCGCGCCGAAGGATCTGCTGGCCGTCATGCGCGGCTTCGATGGCTCGAAGCAGTCGGTGGTCAATATGCTCGTCACCCCCGAGCAGTTCGCCCGCGCCGTCATTCTTGAAACGCGCTACCGCGATCAGACCCACGCCGCCCTGCACGGCATGATGAACGCCGTGCTTTACCGTGATGAAGAGATGGCCGCCGAGTACCTCGAGGCAATCGGCGAGATCGAAGGCGGCTACGAAGTGCTGGCCAATTATTTCGCCGAGCGCGACGACGAACTGCTGGCCTTTGCCATGTCCGGCGTCTTCTCCGAGGATTTCGACGCCGAGCACGGTCATGAATCGAAGTCGATCTCCTGGCTCAACGAAAAGATCGAAGAAATCGACGAAGCGTTGCATGAAGGCAACTCCATCGCCGGTTCGCGCCCCAAGGTGTCGCGTTCCGAAATCGCCGACCGCGACTGGCAGGAAACCGCCTGGGTGCTGCGCTACGAACTGTCGGACATTTTCGAGCAGATCGTCATCACCCTGCGCGACCGCCTGCAGCACCGCGTCGAAGCGCTCGAGGAAGGCGAAGCCGAGGACAGCAAGCCGAAATCCGCCCCGGTCGCGGCAGTGGATGACGAGGAATCGGCGCTCTAAGGATGGCTTCAGTGAACAACACAGTCGCGGTCGTCGATGATCGCCCATTTTTCGAGAAAGCGATCCGCTTCGGCCTGGAGCACGGCATTCTGACGCGTGAAACCATGTCCCGGATCGAAGCCGATGCGCCCAAGGGCATCGTTCAGATCGCCGACCATTTCGGCACGGCCTATCTGCGCACCGATCTGGAAAGCGCCGTGACGCGCATGGCCAACCTGATCAGCCTCTATCTCGAAGAATTTTCGAACGGCGATTTGTGCGCTGCCGCCATGTCCCTGCGCGACAACACGCTGCTCTCGCATTCGCGCGGTGGCTCGGAGATGCTCAAGCGCCTGCACGCCATGCCCGGCGAAACCAGCCTGCACGTGCGCAAAGTGGACGCCCAGGGCCAGAAAATCTTCGTCAATGAGCGCAGCTTCGCCTTCCCGCTCAGCGTCGCCGCTTACCGCACGCAGGTCGAGCAGTGTCAGGCCAACCAGATGCGCATCGATTTCGCCCGCTGGCTGGCCCGGCAACTGAACACCAGGCCGGGCGAGTGCGAGGACTACAGCGCCGAGGAAGTCATCCGCTCGGCCATGCTGCTCCTCTACGTCGGCGCCAAGACGCTGGAAATGCCGTCGAAGCGCGAGTTCGTCCAGCTGATCGAGGCGCTGCGCAAGAAAAGCTTCAAGCCCAAGCCGGCCACCGTCGATGCTTTCCTGCGCGAAGCGCCGCATGCCTTCCAGGAAATGACCCGGCAGGCCATGCAGGATTTCATCGATGACGCCCTGCCGCGCCTCAAGTCGTCGGAAAAATCGCCCGACGAAATTCTCCACGCGGAAGCCCAGGGCGCCTTTTTCGTCCGCGACCTGCCCGAAGAAGACGTCGTCGCCTACGACAAGCTCGTCGCCAAGGAATGGGTACGCATCACCAAAGGCAACGCCGACGACCCGGCCGTGCTGACGACCATTTTCCTCAGCATCGCCACCGGCCATCCGCCGAAGGCAGCCGCCCTGCTCAAGGAGGCGAAAAGCATCATCACCGCCTTCCGCACCCAGGGTTTCGACAGCAAGGCGGTGCTCGCCTTTATCGAAGAACACGCCCCTTTCGAGCAGCGCGAAGACCTCAAGCTCATGTGGTCGCAGGATTTGCAGCCGGACGCCGAAATCCATCTCGCCGACAACGACCCGCAAATGCCGGACAGCCACATGGATCGCGCTTTGCAGTATTTCCGCCAGAACTGCGTGGCGAACTGGAAGGGAAGCAGCCGTTAGGGGGATTGTTACGGTCAACCGGAAAAAACGGCCAAAAATGAAATGGCTTGGCAACGGCAAAGAGCATTCCGTCGCACGTGTTTCCAGGTGGTCGCATGAACAGGAACTCCCTCCCCTTCAAGGGGGGCTGGGGTGGCTGGCCGATTACGGCGAGCAGGTCAAACTGGGAACTCCCTCCCCTTCAAGGGGAGGGCTGGGGTGGGGATGGGTTTCGTTGGCTGAATCTGTTGCCAAACCCATCCCCCTGATGAAGCTACTAGCAACCGACTAAGCCACCAAACAACCGCGGCCAAGTCTCTGCTTATCCCAGCCTCCCCCTTTATCCTTGAAACCTCAGTTGACCGCTTATCCAGCCTTGGCCAGCCGCCTGCATACAGGCCTTTGCGCCTTCGAGGCGATTCACCCCTTGGCTGACAGCGCGACGCGGCCGCTGGCACGCCTGGTCGGGCGCCCGGTTTTGTCGCGCCTTCTTGCCGGCATGAGCCTGCTGCGGCGTCGCTTGGCGCCGGCCATCCCGCCCCGGCGCACCATCTGCCACGTCCAACCGAGGTTTCAAGGTTTATGTCTCTGCGGGACATAAGGGAGGAGGAGCCAGAGTCGTCCCCTGCCTATTCCCGCTCCGAATAAGTCGGCAGTGTAATCCGGAAGATCATGCCGAGAAGGCGGGCGGACAGCACAACACCCATGCCGACCCACGCCGCAATCACCGACGAAACACCAAGATATTGCAGCCCGACCAGCGCCAGCGCCCCGGCCCAGGCCGCCGACGCATAAAGCTCGCCGCGCACGAAAACGAGCGGTACTTCGTTGCACAACACATCGCGCAACACACCGCCGACCACCCCGGTAATGACGCCGAGCAGGCTGGCGACCAGCCACGGCGCGTGCCATTCCAGCGCCACCTGCGTGCCGGCGATGGTAAACAGCGCCAGCCCGATAGCATCGGGAATCAGGAACAGGCGCGGCGCCAGCTTGAGGCCGCGCACGGCAAAGAAGATGATCAAGGTCGTCGCGAATGCAACGAGCAGGTAAGTCTGGTCGCTGATCCAGAACACCGGCCGGTCGAGCAGTACGTCGCGCACCGTACCGCCGCCCAGCGCGGTGGCGCTGCCGACCATGACGGCGCCGACCAGGTCCATGTTCTTGCGCCCGGCGTCGAGCACGCCAGTCAGCGCGTTGACGGCGACGGCGGCCAGGCCGATCCAGTAAAGCAGGTTTTCCATGGCTTGAATGAAGGGGCGAGGAGCGGGCAGTGTAGCGGTTTGCGCGGCGCCGGGCACGAGGCGTGACAGTCGAAAATTGTTACATGCGGCGCCACCCGGGTAGGATATAACTGCCTGTCATCGCCGATGGATTCCGCTGCCTTTTTCCCTGGTGCCCATGCCCATTCTCTCCAAAACAGATCACCAACTGATCTTCCACCCCCTGGATTTCACCCTGACGGTGTTGCGCAATTTTGGCCACAACCAGGGGCTGATGCTGGCCGGCGCCGTGGCCTATTACGCGCTGCTCTCGCTGCTGCCGCTCATCACGCTCTCCGTGCTCGGCCTGTCGCACTGGGTCGATCAGGCCGAGTTGCTGGCCACCCTGCAGCGCTATCTCGAATGGCTGGTGCCGAGTCAGGCTGCCGCCGTGCTCGCCGATGTCTCCAGCTTCATCGACAACGGCGTGTCGATAGGCGTCGTCCTGCTCGGCACCATGCTGTTCTTCAGTTCGCTGACTTTTTCCATCCTCCAGAGCGCGATGGCGCGGATTTTTGCCCATCGCCACGCCACCAAAAAACGCCATGCCCTCGTTGTCGCGCTGCTCCCCTACAGCCTGGTCCTGCTGGTCGGCGTGGCGCTGTTCGGGATCACCATCCTGTCGGTCCTCATCCAGAGCCTGTCGCAGGAAAGCCTCTATCTGTTCGGGGTTGAGTGGCCCTTGCAGCGCCTCTCCGGCCCGGCTTTCTACGGGCTGGGGCTGGCGGCCGAAGTCCTGATCCTGACATTTTTCTACATCGTCTTGCCGGTCGGCCGCACCCGCGTCCGCCACGCGCTGCTCGGTGCAGCCGTCATCACGCTGATCTGGGAAATCATCCGCCACGTGCTGGTCTGGTATTTCGCTACCCTGTCGAGCGCCAGCGTCGTCTACGGTTCGCTGACCACCGCCGTCGTCGTGCTGTTCAGCATCGAACTGGCGGCCACCTTGGTCCTGCTCGGCGCCCAGGTTATTTCGGAGTACGAACAGCTTGAGAGCCGGCTGGGCGATGCCGGCGGCGTCGGCTGAGCCGTTCCCACGGTCAACCGGGAAAAATGGCCAAAAAGGAAATCCTGCCAGCACGCTCAAGCAACGCCAAAAGCTGCGCGACAAATGCCATTTGCAATTCTGGCCAAATATTCATACTGTCCGGTTCATGGATATTAGTGAACAGGGGCTGGCAGAAAACCGTGGCCCCGATTACGCTGGCACCATCATCCTTGAAACCTCAGTTGGACGTGGCAGATGGTGCGCCTGGGCGGGATGGCCGGCGCCAAGCGACGCCGCAGCAGGCTCATGCCGGCAAGAAGGCGCGACAAAGCCGGGCGCCCGACCAGGCGTGCCAGCGGCCATGTAGCGCTGTCAGCCAACGGGTGAATCGCCTCGAAGGCGCAAAGGCCTGGATGCAGGCGGCTGGCCAAGGCTGGATAAGCGGTCAACTGAGGTTTCAAGGATCATCTCTCCATGTGGAAATCCCTCGCAGCCCATGGCGCCGCTAAGCAAGCGCACTCATCCGGATACCCCGCTATGGAATGCATGGGGAAAATAATAGTGCCGTTCAGCGCAGACTGAACGGCACTATTTATCAGGGCGAGGATTAGTGCTTGCGTCGAATGGATGCGGCCAGTCCGGCAAGGCCCAGACCGAGTAGTGCGAGGGAGCCTGGTTCCGGAACATTGTTGCTGTCGTACACAATGTTGTCGGCCGTCCAATAAACGCCGCTTCCGAAGCCTGTGATCGAAACTGAAGACACGTTGGCCAAATTCAGGTTGTAGGTCGTCAGGGACTGAGTCAGTTGCAAGAGATTGCCGTTGACGAAAATGGACTCGGTGGGGTTGGCGTCATACCAAGAAATGGCCATATCAATGCTGTTCAAAGAGAACAGTCCGCCGCCTGTCTTGGTAATTGTCAGCATTCCTGCTGTCGGGGAGGAGGAATAGATGAAGTTGTCGGTTCCGTTACTATTTGGGCTGCTTCCGTCCCAAATGCCGCCGTAAAAATCACCGCCAACTGCGAAATTAAGACCGCCGCTTGAAACAGCGAATGGAGCAAAGCCCGCATTTTGTGCTTCACCGTTGAAAGTGACAATCGCAGCCTGAGTTGTGCCGAAGGCCATGCTGAAGGCCATGGCGAGGCCTAAGTTTCTTAGTGTTTTCATTGTTGATTTCCTGAAATAGTATTGACGAAGGCCGATAGGTGGCTTGGCGCACTATAAGCAAGTTCTTGGCCACATTTGTTAATGCTTAATAAATCAGATGTTTGTGTTGAATAACTAGGGGTTGCAGTCTGGGGTGTAAAGTTTTTCGACATTCAGTGTAAGGTTATTGGGCTAACTTGACATACGTCGTTTCTTAAATACACTGTACGTATGATTAAGTTCGAGTGGGATTCGGTCAAGGCCACGGCCAACGCCAGGAAACACGGGGTCTCCTTCGAGGAAGCACAATCCGTTTTCTATGATGAGTTTGCTGTTCAGTTCTTCGATGACCAACACTCGGGTGATGAGGAGCGGTTTTTGTTGCTGGGCATGAGTACGGGGGCAAGACTGCTTCTGGTCTGTCATTGCGAACGAGATGCGGGCAACATCATCCGCATCATTTCGGCCCGCAAGGCTACCAAGGGTGAAAGCTCTTTTTACGGAAGTGGAATGTCATGAAAGCTGAGTACGACCTTTCCAAAATGAAGTCGCGTCGGAATCCCTACGCATCGAAGCTCAAAAAGCCCGTGACCATGCGTCTCTCCGAAGATGTTGTTGCCTATTTCAAGGACATGGCAGCTGATGCTGGTGTTCCTTACCAGAGCCTTATCAATCTTTATCTCCGCGACTGCGTGACACAGCATCGGCAGGTACAGATTGCCTGGCCAGCCAAGTCCTGACTTTCCGCTCCCAAGGGGTGGGCAAGGCAAATGCTTGGTGGATTGACTTCCACGGTCAACCGGAAAAAACGGCCAAATTTGAAATACGCTCCCCTGTTTTCTGCCACAGGGAAGCTTGTTGCACCCGATTGGCGTTACGTACGGCATGGCGTACGCTTTTCTCTGGCAAAGGAGTGCAGCATGGCTATCCAGCTTGGGTCGGAATTCGCAACAACCGGATAAGCACGCCTCGTTCGTTTGAAGATTCAACCTTGAAACCACGTTGACCGCTTATCCAGCCTTGGCCAGCCGCCTGCATACAGGCCTTTGCGCCTTCGAGGCGATTCACCCCTTGGCTGACAGCGCGACGTGGCCGCTGGCACGCCTGGTCGGGCGCCCGGTTTTGTCGCGCCTTCTTGCAGGCATGAGCCTGCTGCGGCGTCGCTTGGCGCCGGCCATCCCGCCCGGGCGCACCATCTGCCACGTCCAACTGAGGTTTCAAGGTTCAAGCCACCACTCACTGATAGTCCTGTTCCCGTTGGTGACGCACAGCCAGGATTGTGACAGTCTGATCATCGTCAATCTCGAACAAAGCGACATACCCCGAAGCATTAAACGGAATGATCAGCTCCCGCAAGAAAGGGTTGCCCGATGTTGCTTTCCGGTAGCTGAATGGCGATTGCTCGAGGCTGCGGATGCCGTTTTTTATGGCGTCGAGAGCGCGGCTTGCCAGTGACCAGTCCGTTTGGTCCTTGGCCGGGATGAGTTCGTAGAGCCTGACCAAATCGGCTTCGGCGTCTTCTGTAAACCGTAGCTGGTAGCTCACTTGCTGGTCTTGGCGGTTGCCAGCATTTGCTCCAGGCGCTCAATCACGGTATCGGCGGTGGCGTATTTTCCAGTCAGGCGGGCATCGTCGCGGGAACGTAGGCCGCGGGCGATGAATTCCTGCTGGTGTTGGCGCCGTTCAATGCTTTCCCGGATTGATTGTTCGACGAAGCTGGAAAGGGTTTCGCCTTCCTGCAGAATTTGTTCGGCGGCTTGCCTTAACTCGGGGGTGACGCGCAAGGACGGAAAGGTGGCGGTTTTCATCTGGATTCCTTGAGTTGCATTTGCGATGCATTTTGACGCACTTATCGAGTCATTGCAATAAGCCAGGCAGAAAAATGCTGCACCGCAATGGAGATGTGCGCGCTCTTTTGGTGCAGGGATCCTGCACCGTTTTGCCCATACTCACAATAAATCAGTGGGTTATTGCCCTGGCACGCCGCTTGCACAGTAAGACCATCACAGCGATTTTCCACCAACGAGGGTGGGCTGATGGCGATGACGCCATGCGCTGATACAAGCCATCCTCCCTCAACGACCGTTCCGACGGTCAACCCGGAAAATTACCCAAAATGGACAAGAAATCATTCCTGCAGGCTGGTCATACGCCGACGCTGCTCGCGGCTTTTCTCTACTTCGATATGGCCTTCATGGTCTGGGTGCTGCTTGGCCCGCTGGGTATCGGCATTGCCAAGGATCTTGGCCTCTCCCACGCCGAAAAGGGCATGATGGTTGCCACCCCGGTGCTGGCCGGGGCGCTGCTGCGCATCGTCATGGGCATTCTGGTGGATCGCCTGTCGCCGAAAAAGGCCGCGATCATCGGGCAGGTCGTGGTCATCGCGACCATGCTCTACGCCTGGCAGGTCGGCGTCCATTCCTACGCCGAAGTGCTGGTCCTCGGCCTCTTCCTCGGTGTTGCCGGTGCCTCTTTTGCAGCTGCGCTGCCCCTGGCTTCGCGCTGGTATCCGGCCGAGCATCAGGGCACGGCGATGGGCATTGCCGGCGCCGGCAACTCCGGCACGGCGCTCGCCGCCTTGTTCGCCCCGGGTCTGGCGGCCGCGTTTGGCTGGGTCAATGTCTTCGGCATCGTGCTCATTCCGCTGGTCATCGTGCTGATCGCCTTCATCTTCATGGCCAAGGATGCGCCGGATGCGCCGCCGCCCAAGACCTTTGCCGAATACATGAAGGTGCTCAAGGACAAGGATGCCTGGTGGTTCATGTTCTTCTACTCGGTCACCTTCGGCGGCTTCGTTGGCCTGGCTTCGTCGCTGGTCATCTACTTCAACACCCAGTACGGCCTCGACCCGAAGATGGCCGGCTTCTTCACCGCCGGCTGCGTCTTCGCCGGTTCGCTGGTCCGCCCGATTGGCGGCAACGTGGCTGACCGCATCGGTGGTGTCAAATCGCTGTCGGTGATGTATGTCTTCGCCGCCATCTTCCTCGCCATCGTCAGCTTCGGCCTGCCTGAAGCCTGGATGGCGCTGGCCGCCTTCGTCGGCGCCATGCTCGCCCTCGGCATGGGCAACGGTGCCGTGTTCCAGCTCGTGCCGCAGCGCTTCCGCAAGGAAATCGGCGTGATGACCGGGCTGGTCGGCATGGCCGGTGGCGTCGGCGGCTTCTACCTGGCCTCCAGCCTCGGTTACTCGAGGCAGCTAACCGGCAGCTATCAGGCCGGCTTCCTGATCTTTGCCGCACTCGCCGTGCTGGCACTGGTCGGCCTGACCGGCGTCAAGACCCGCTGGCGTACCACCTGGGGTGCCAGCCACCTGACGGCAGCGAAGATCTGAGAGGTAGCGCTTAGCTGTTAGGATCGAGGATCGAGCCAGAACTCCCCGGCTCAATCCTCGATCCTGGATACTGAACCCCATGCCCCTTAAAGTAGATCTCGGACACTCCTCCCTGACCGGCCCGCGCGAGCGGAACGAGGACTTTTGCGGCGTCGCCACGCCGGAGGGGCAGGAGCTCGAAAACAAGGGCATCATTGCCGCCGTTGCCGACGGCATCGGCGGCCACAAGGGCGGCCGCGAGGCTTCCGAATACACGGTGCGCGGCCTGCTCTCCGACTATTTCGCGACGCCCGACACCTGGGGCGTGCCACGTGCCATCGAAACGGTGACGACGGCACTCAACCGCTGGGTCATCGCCGAAGGCAGCCGCAACGCCGAACTGTCCGGCATGGCGACGACGCTGTCGGTACTCGTCCTGCGCGGTCGGCGCTTCTACACGGCGCATATTGGTGACAGCCGCATCTACCGCCTGCAGGAAGGCCGCCTGCAGCAAATGACGGTCGATCACACCTGGGAACACCCGGAGCTCAACAACGTGCTGTCGCGCGCCATCGGCCTTGACCCGCGCGTCCTGCTCGACTTCGCCGATGGCGAACTGGCGGTCAATGAGCGTTTCCTGCTCGTCTCCGACGGCGTCTGGGGCATCCTGCCCGATGCGCTGATGGCCGAGGTGCTGCTCGATCACCCCGATCCGCAGGCCGCCGCCGCGGCGCTGACCAGCCTGGCGCTGGCCCAGGGCGGACACGATAATGCGACGGCCGTGGTCGTCGACGTGCTTGGCCTGCCGCCGGCCAGCCTGCGCGACAGCCTGGAAAGTGCCGCCAGTCTGCCTTTGCCGCATCGCCTCAAAGTCGGGCATGAACTCGATGGACTGATCGTCGAGGAGGTGCTGCACGATTCGCGCGAAACGCTGCTCTACCGCGTGCGCAACCCGCGCAACGGCCAGCAACTGGTTTTGAAAACCCTGCAACCGGCGATGGAAGGCGACCCGGGCGCCATCGCCGCGCTGCTCATGGAGGAATGGCGGGCCAGGCGCGTCGTTTCGCCCTTCTTCCCGCAGGTCGTGCCGGCCGAACAGCGCAGTTGCCTCTACTACCTCATGACCTGGCACGCCGGGGCGACGCTGCAGGCGCGGCTCGATGCCGGTCAGCATTTCCCGGCCGGCGAGGTCGCCCGGTTCGGCATTGCCCTGCTCAAGGCGATTGGCGCCTTGCACCGGCTCGACATCGTGCATCGCGACATCAAGACCGACAACATCCACCTCGGCCAGGACGGCGTGCTGCGCATCCTCGATCTGGGCGTCGCCGTCAGCCTGGCCGAGCGCAAGGCCGACGACCCGATCGGCCAGGCCGGCACGCCGTCCTACATGGCGCCCGACCTCTTCGAGAGCCCCGCGCCGCAGCCCGGCCACGACCTCTACGCCGCTGGCGTGACGCTTTACCACCTGCTGACGCGCAAATATCCCTACGGCGAAATCGAACCCTTTCAGACGCCGAAATTCGGCGAGCCGGCCCGCCCGACGCGCTGGCGTCCGGAAATTCCCGGCTGGCTCGAAAACATCCTGCTCAAGGCCGTGGCCCGTGAGGCCGGGGATAGATTCGAAACCGCCGAGGAGTTCGTCCTGGCCCTCGAACGCGGCGCCACCCGGCCGCTTGCGGCGCCGAGCCGGCAACCGCTCATCGAACGCAATCCCCTGCAGTTCTGGCGAGTCCTCGCAGCGCTGTCTCTCGCGGTCAACCTGATTTTATTGCTGATATTGATGCGCTAGTCGTGGGGCAGGGGATCGCTTAAGCTGCCTGTCCCACCACGATTTTGCAGAGGCCATGACCGGCGCCAAGGAAGCATCGCCAACATCGTCCAAAATGCCGCGCGGCATCTGGATGCTCGGCTTCGTCAGCCTGCTCATGGATATTTCGTCCGAGATGATCCACAGCCTGCTGCCGCTGTTCATGGTCGGCACGCTGGGCGCCAGTGCGCTGATGGTCGGCCTCATCGAAGGGCTGGCCGAGGCGACGGCGCTCATCGTCAAGGTGTTTTCCGGCGCGCTCAGCGATTACCTCGGCAAGCGCAAGGGGCTGGCGGTGTTTGGCTACGCGCTCGGGGCGCTGAGCAAGCCGGTGTTTGCGCTGGCCTCGAGCACCGGCCTCGTTTTCGCCGCCCGCATGGCGGATCGCATAGGCAAGGGTATCCGCGGGGCGCCGCGCGATGCGCTGGTTGCCGATATCGCGCCGCCGGAATTGCGCGGTGCGGCCTTCGGCTTGCGCCAGTCGCTCGATACCGTTGGCGCCTTTGTCGGGCCGCTGCTGGCCGTCGGGCTCATGTTGCTGTGGGATAACGATTTTCGCGCTGTGTTCTGGGTGGCCGTCATTCCCGGCCTGCTCGCCGTGGCCGTGCTGGTCTTTGGCGTGCACGAGCCGGATCGCCCGGCGCCCACGGTGCGGCGCAATCCGGTCAGCCGGGCCAACCTGCTGCGTCTCGGCGCCCCGTACTGGTGGGTGGTGGCGGTCGGCGGGCTGTTTACGCTGGCCCGTTTCAGCGAGGCCTTTCTCGTGTTGCGGGCGGAGCAGGGCGGCATGGCGCTGGCCTTGATTCCGCTCGTCATGGTCGCCATGAACGTCGTTTATTCACTGTCGGCCTACCCATTCGGAAAACTGTCGGATCGGTGCAGCCACACCAAACTGCTGGCCATCGGCCTCGTCGTGCTGATCGCCGCCGACCTCGTGCTGGCGAGCAGCGCGCACTGGAGCGCCGTACTCGGTGGCGTCGCGCTCTGGGGCATCCACCTCGGCATGACCCAGGGGCTGCTGGCGACGATGGTGGCCGATACGGCACCGGCCGATCTGCGCGGCACGGCCTTCGGTTTCTTCAATCTGGTCAGCGGCGTGGCGATGTTGCTGGCCAGCCTTTGTGCCGGCTTGCTCTGGGATGTCTACGGCGCCGCCTTCACCTTTTATGCCGGGGCTGTCTTCTGCCTGCTGACCCTGGCCTTGCTGGCTTGGCGACCAAAGCCGGGGTGAGTCGTCCGTGGCCCATTCCCACGGTCAACCCGAAAAAACGCCCAAAAATGAAATGCCGCTGCCCGGCCAATCAGTGTCTGGGCACGGACAGCCACTTGGCGAGGGTGTTGAAGAGGATTTCGGGATCGACCGGTTTGGCGACGAAGTCGCTCATGCCGGCCTTGATGCAGCGTTCGCGGTCTTCGTCGAAGGCATTGGCGGTCATCGCGATGATCGGCGTCCACGCGCGATCCGGGATGGTGCGGATGATGCTGGTGGCCTCGATGCCGCCCATTTCGGGCATCTGCATGTCCATCAGGATCAGCGCGTAGTTGGTGCTGGCGGCCTTGGTCACGGCCTGCCGGCCGTTTTCGGCGATGTCGACGTGCAGGCCGGTTTCGCTGAGCAACTCGCAGGCAATGTCCTGGTTCATCGGGTCGTCCTCGACGAGCAGGATTCTGGTGCCGGCATGGTGGCGGCGGATCGCTCTTTCCGGCGCCGAGAGCACGGGCGTTTCTTCGCTGATCGTTGTCTTGCCGGCTTCGAGGCGGACCGTGAACCAGAAGGTGCTGCCGACGCCCGGCTGGCTTTCCAGCCCCGTTTCGCCGCCCATGAGGTGGGCGAGGCGCTGGGTGATGGCCAGCCCGAGGCCGGTGCCGCCGTACTTGCGCGTGGTCGAGGCGTCCACCTGCTTGAAGGCCTGGAACAGGCCCTCGCAGCTATCGGCCGGAATGCCGATGCCGGTATCCTCGACCTCGAAGCGCACGAGCAAATGCTTGCCCTGTGTTGCGAGCAGCCGGGAGCGCAGCGTGATGCCGCCGTGCTCGGTAAATTTGACGGCATTGCTGGCGAAATTGAGCAGGGCCTGGCGCAGGCGGGTCGGGTCGCCATGCAGTGTCGGCGGCACCGCACCGTAGTCGATGGCGATAGCCAGGCCCTTGGCCATGGCGCTTTCGGCGACGAGCGAGCGGACATGGTCGATGACCTCACTGAGCGCGAAAGTGGTTTGTTCGAGCACGAGCTTGCCGGCTTCGATCTTCGAAATGTCGAGGATGTCGTTGATGATGGAGAGCAGGTGCTTGCCGGCTTCCTCGATCTTTTCCAGACGCTCGGTCTGCTCCGGTTGCAGCACCGTTTTGCCGAGCAGATGGGCGTAACCGAGGATGGCGTTCATCGGCGTCCGGATTTCATGGCTCATGTTGGCGAGGAAGGTGCTTTTCGCGGCACTGGCCGCATCGGCCACTTCCTTGGCCTGCTTCATGGCGCTTTCGGCTGCCTTCAGGGGCGAAATGTCGGTGAGGGTGACGATCAGGCCGTCGTCGACCATCTGGCCGCCGATGAGCAGCGTCAGCTCGCGGCCATTCTTGCAGGTGACACGATATTCGCCGCTGTCGACCATGCCCCCGCTCTGGCTGGCGCGCTCGATGGCGGATTGCCAGGTTTTTTCGACCCATGCGCGGTAGGCCGGGTCGGGGTAGGCGTTGCGCCACCAGGCATCGAGACTGGAAATATCGCTTTCCCGATAGCCGAAAAGGTCGACGAAGCGCCGGTTGAGCTGGACGATTTCGTTGCCCCGCACGAAGGACAGGGCCACCGGGGCGGCGTCGAAGAGGGTGCGGAAATGCTTGTCGCGTTCGGCCTGCAGCGCTTCTTCCCTGGCCTTGAGCAAAGCGTCTTCCGTTTCACGGCGCTGGGTGACGTCGCGCGACAGGACCATGGCGTGGAAGCTGCCATCCGCTTCCGGCGTCTTGCGCGTCGCCGAGAGTTCGAACCAGTGCTTGCCGCCGCCGAGTGCCAGGCAGATCGTCCGGCCGTAATCGCTGCCGTGCTCGATGGCGCCGGCAATCGCCGCCCTGGCCGTGAGTGCCGCCTCGGCGGGCAAAATTTCATCGAGCCGCTTGCCGATCAGGTTTTCCTTCGGGCTGGCCAGCAGGGCTTCCTGGCTGGCAAAGACATCGATATAGCGGCCGTCGGCATCCAGTTCGAAGAGCAGGTCGGGGATCGCCTGCAGCGTCGCGGCCAGGTTTTCCTGCGTCTTCTGCGTGGCCCGATGGGCCTCCTGCAAATCCAGCAAAGCCTGCTTGAGCGTCACCGTCTTGGCCGCCACCTGGCGGCGCAGCGTCAGGTTCCAGATCAGCAAAACAGCGCCGAGCAGCAGGGTGCCCAGCAGGCCCCAGCCGACATAGCGGCCGTAGGCGCCAAAATTGAGCGGCGTGCCAAACCATTTCTTGCGCAGCGCGGCTTCCTCATCGGCACTGATCGCCCGCATGCCCTGTTCGACCACGTTCAGCGTCTCGAGATTGCCTTTGCGCACGGCGCGGCGGAACTGTCCCTGGTAAAACTCGAAGGCTTTCAGAAAGAGCTTCTCGGCCTTGGCCTTGTACAGATAGAAATTGCCCGGATGCTCGTCGAGGCAGAAAACCTTGATTTCCTCACGCTGGGCAGCGGCGATGAGCTCGCCATAATTGCGGTAAATGAGCAGACTGGTGATGCCGTTTTCGGCCAGCTTGTCGATACACGCGTCGCCCGCCTGGACGCCGACCTGAAAGCCGTGCAGCGTCGTCACGCCGCTGATGCCGGTGATCGTCGCATGGCTGTAGATGGCGACCGGGAGGTCGGCATAGGGCGCCGAGAAGTCGTAATACGGCTCGCGCGACGGGGTGCGGAAAATCATGTCGATGACGTCGGCCTCGCCATCCCGAACCATCTGCTGGGCTTCGGCCCAATTGCTTGCGGTCAGGCGGACCTTGATGCCGTTTTTCTTTTCCCAGAGCTGCCAGTAGTCGACCAGATAGCCCTCGGGGTCGCCTTTCGAATTGCGGAACAGGTAGGGCGGGTAGTTGTCGTCGGTGACGACATGCAGGACCCGGCTGCCATTCCTCAATTCGTCGGCAACGGAAGCCAAGGCAGTCGAGCCGGGCAAGCCCAGCCAGCAGGCAAGAGCGATCAGGCAGCGCAGCAATAGCAAAGGGGGGGATGCGTGCATCGCTGTTCCTGGAATTATCCGTTGCTCAAACATCTCTTCGTATGCCTTCATCTTACTCCAGGCGTGTTGAGAGTACGCGAGCTGGTGGATGGTTCCCGCCGGCGGCGTGTGAGCTTTTCCCGGTTTGGCACGTCTAACGACTGGCCTGCGGTTAAGATATCGCCGCTGCCCGGCCTGCCGGCCTGACCCAGAAACGGAAAACCTGCCATGACCACAGCCCTCATTCTCTTCGCCCACGGCGCCCGCGACCCGGAATGGGCCAACCCGATGCGCCGCGTCCAGGCTGCCGTACGTCAGCGCATGACGGGCGTGCCGGTCGAGTTGGCTTTTCTTGAATTCATGGCGCCGACCTTGCCGGATTGTGCCGCCGGGTTGATCGCGCAGGGAGCGGACAGGGTCGTCGTAATGCCCATGTTCGTCGCCCGCGGCGGGCATTTGAAGAAGGAAACGCCGGAAATGATCGAAGCGCTGCGGTCGACCTACCCGAATGTCGAATTTTCATTGGGCAACGCCATTGGCGAGCATGAGCTGGTGGTGCAGGCCATGGCGACGGCGGCTTTGGAGGTCGCTGGCCTGTAGCTTGCTAGTTAAGCCTCATGCTTACCGTACTCGTCATTGATGAATCCCGTTCCCGTGCCGGCGAGATCTGCGCCGGTCTGGCCCTGGCCGGCTATCAGGTCGCAGCCATTCTGGCCGGTTCCGAAAACCTGACGGCCGAGGTCGAGAGGCTCCAGCCCGACGTCATCCTGATCGATACCGACAGCCCGAGCCGCGATACCCTCGAAAACCTGGCGGCGATGAACAAGAACATGCCGCGCCCGGTTGTCATCTTTACCCAGGCCGATGGCCAGGAAACCATCCGCGATGCCGTCAAGGCAGGGGTTTCGGCCTATATCGTCGATGGTCTGGACCCGAAACGGATCAAGCCCATCGTTGAGGTGGCGCGCGCCCGTTTCGAGGATACGCAGGCCCTGCGCCGGGAGCTCGATGAGGTTTCCCAGAAGCTGACTGATCGCAAACTGGTCGACAAGGCCAAGGGCGTGCTCATGAAAGCGCGTGGCCTCGATGAGGATGCGGCTTACCACGCCATGCGCAAACTGGCCATGGAGCGCGGCCAGTCGATGGCCAAAGTGGCCCGCGACGTGATCGACATGGCGCGCGTGCTGCTCTAAAGCTGTGCGGCAGGACTGCTTGCTGCACTGCAATAGTGCATTGTTCCCGGCCCGCCCGGTTGAAACAGACAACCCCCAAGTCACTGAAAACAAAGTAGTTATTTGTAACTAGTACTAAATAACTAAGCCTGGCACGGCCATTGCAATAGTCCTATCAAAACGCACGGTCAATGGCGGCCGGGCGAGAATCGAGTAATGCCGATTCAAGGACAAGGGCGTCCATCCGAGCTGCCAACCGGCGGCCAGGATGAGACGCCCATTTTGTTTTTAGATTCTCGCAATCAAGGAGCAAGCAATGGAAGACAAGAAACTGGCCGCACCGGAAGTCGTCGCCGACAAACCGGGCTTTTCACGTCGTGATTTCGTATCAACTGCCTTGGGAGCCTCTCTGATGGCCATGGTCCCTCCCGGCGTTCGCAGCGGCGCATGGGCCGCTGGTTCGGATGCCCCAGAAAAGAAGGAAGTCCGTATCGGCTTCATTCCCCTCACCGATTGCGCTTCGGTCGTCATGGCTTCGGTCATGAAGTTCGACGAGAAATACGGCATCAAGATCATCCCGACCAAGGAAGCCTCGTGGGCTTCGGTGCGCGACAAGCTGGTCAATGGCGAGCTCGACGCCGCCCACGTGCTGTACGGCCTGATCTACGGCGTGCAGCTTGGCGTCGGCGGGCCGAAGAAGGATATGAACGTCCTGATGAGCCTGAACCACAATGGCCAGGCCATCACGCTGTCCAACCAGCTCAAGGACAAGGGTGCCACCGATGGCGCCAGCCTGGCCAAGCTGGTCGCCAAGAAGGAGAAGGAATACACCTTCGCCCAGACTTTCCCGACCGGCACCCACGCCATGTGGCTGTACTACTGGCTGGCGGCGCAGGGCATCAACCCGCTCAAGGACGTCAAGACGATCACCGTGCCGCCCCCGCAGATGGTCGCCAACATGCGCGTCGGCAACATGGATGGTTTCTGCGTCGGCGAACCGTGGAACAACCGCGCCATCATGGACGGCATCGGTTTCACGGCAACGACGACCCAGGACATCTGGACTGATCACCCGGAAAAGGTGCTCGGCACGACGGCCGACTGGGTCAAGCAGAACCCGAACACGGCGCGCGCCGTGGTTGCCGCCATTCTCGATGCCTCGAAATGGATCGACGCCTCCATCGCCAACAAGCAGAAGACGGCCGAAACCATCGCCAGCAAGGCTTACGTCAATACCGACACGGAGGTCATCGTCGCCCGCATGCTCGGTCGCTACCAGAACGGCCTGGGCAAGAGCTGGGACGACAAGAACTGCATGAAGTTCTTCAACGAGGGCGCGGTCAACTTCCCCTACCTCAGCGACGGCATGTGGTTCATGACCCAGCACAAGCGCTGGGGCTTGCTCAAGAGCCATCCGGATTATCTGGCCATCGCCCAGCAGGTCAATCGCATCGACATCTACAAGCAGGGCGCCACCGCTGCCGGCGTGGCCCTGCCGAAGAGCGAGATGCGGACTTCGAAGATGATCGACGGCGTGATCTGGGACGGCAAGGATCCGGCCAAGTACGCCGACGGTTTCAAGGTAAAGGCCTGATCCTCGCCGGGACCGCCGCGATACTTTGTCGACCGCGCTTGCCGTACTGACGTACTGCCTGCGCGCGTTCTTCGCGTCTCGCGGCGCCCCCGGCAAGGATCGGTTTCTGGATGTAGCTTGAGGAGAGAACCATGAGCGCACTGACGATGAATGTTGAATTTGGGGCAAAAATTCCGGTTGACCGTGGAATTGAGCAAGTCGCCGTCGTAGAAGCGACTGCTGCTCCCGCCAAGGAAAAGAAAATGGAAAAAACCCTGACCGCACCGGCCGAGCCGGGCACGCCCTTCACCGAGAGGCTGGCCGGCTTCGGCCGCGCCGTCCTGCCGCCGCTGCTCGGCATGGTGATCCTGATCGGCATCTGGTACATCGCCACGATGAAAGGCGGCAGCATTCCCGGCCCGCTGCAGACCTGGGATGCGGCCACCCTGCTGTTCGCCGACCCGTTCTACCAGAACGGCCCGAACGACCAGGGCATCGGCTGGAACATCCTGTCCTCGCTGCAACGCGTCGGGGTCGGCTTCGGCTTTGCTGCGGTGGTCGGCATTCCGCTCGGCTTCATCCTCGGCCGCTCGGCTTTCCTGTCGGCCATGGTCAATCCGATCATCAGCCTGCTGCGCCCGGTGTCGCCGCTGGCCTGGCTGCCGATCGGCCTGCTTGTCTTCCAGCGGGCCGACCCGGCGGCGACCTACACCATCTTCATCTGCTCGATCTGGCCGATGATCATGAACACCGCCCAGGGCGTCCAGCGCGTGCCGCAGGATTACCTCAACGTCGCCCGCGTGCTGGCCCTCTCCGAGTGGAAGGTCGTCACCAGGATCCTGCTGCCCGCCGTCCTGCCCTACATCCTGACCGGCATCCGCCTGTCCATCGGCACCGCCTGGCTAGTCATCGTCGCCGCAGAAATGCTCACCGGCGGCGTCGGTATCGGCTTCTGGGTGTGGGACGAGTGGAACAACCTGAAGGTGGAGCACATCATCATCGCCATCTTCGTCATCGGCATCGTCGGCCTCATCCTCGAGCAAAGCCTGATCCTGCTCGCCCGGAAGCTGACCAAGGAATCGTCATGAGCGGAGCGCACAACATGGAAAAGTTCGTACAGGTTCAAACCGTCGGTCAGACCTTCGACACCAAGAAGGGCAAGTTCGTCGCCCTGCGCGATATCAACCTGACCATCAAGCAGGGCGAGTTCGTCGCGCTGATCGGCCACTCCGGCTGCGGCAAGTCGACCCTGCTCAACCTCATTGCCGGCCTGACCAAGCCGACCGCTGGCGTGCTGCTGCTCGAAGACCGCGAAATCGCCGGTCCCGGCCCGGAACGCGCCGTGGTTTTCCAGAACCACAGCCTGCTGCCCTGGCTGACCTGCTTCGAGAACGTCTATCTGGCCGTTGAGCGCGTCTTCGGCACCAAGGAAGGCAAGCCGAAACTGCGCGACCGGACGGCCGCCGCGATCAGCCTGGTCGGCCTTGATCACGCCTGCAGCAAGTACCCGCACGAAATCTCCGGCGGCATGAAACAGCGCGTCGGCATCGCCCGCGCGCTGTCCATGGAACCGAAGGTGCTGCTCATGGACGAGCCCTTCGGCGCCCTCGATGCCCTGACCCGCGCCAAGCTGCAGGACGAGCTCATGCGCATCTGCGAGGCGACCAAGGCCACGACGGTTATGGTCACCCACGATGTTGACGAGGCCGTGCTGCTTTCCGACAGGATCGTCATGATGACCAACGGCCCGGCCGCGACCATCGGCGAAATCCTTGAGGTGAATCTGCCGCGTCCGCGTCATCGCCTGACCCTGGCCCACGATCCGGACTACATCGGCCACCGCGCTGCGGTGCTCGAGTTTCTTTACGAAAAACAGGCCCACGTCGAAAAACAGGCCGCCTGAAGTTTTCAGTCGATTCATCGTCGCCGCGCTCTCTCCAAAGCGACTTTTGCCCGCCGGGTCAAACCGGCGGGCTTTTTCTTGATCTATCCCCTTTGCTTTCCCGCTGGCAGGGCGTTAAGGTTAGACAATTCGTTTTCGGACATTGATTGATGCTAGCCAAACCGGGCAAGCTGTCGCGCAAGATCATCGGCATGCTGATGGTCTTTTTTCTGGTGGCCGCCACGGCCATCGGGCTGACGCTGCTCATTTCCTGGCAACTGGAAGGGGTCGCTGCGGCGATCAACGATGCCGGCAGCCAGCGCATGCGGACCTACCGCATGGGTCATCTGATGGCGCGCGATCTCGAAGCGAAGGCGCCGGAGGCCAGCACATCGCAGGCCCTGAGCGAGGAACTGGCACGTTTCGACAAGGTGCTGCGCGACCTGAAACAGGGCGATCCGGAGCGGCCCTTGTCGCCGCCGCGCAATGCCGAGGTGCAGGAGCGCCTGCAATCGGTTGACAATGTCTGGCGGGAAACCGTGCGGCCGCTCGTCGCCGGCTATCTGGCCGGAGTGCGGGGCGAGCGCGAGAGCGCCATCGATCGTTTTGATGCCGAGCTCGAACCTTTTGTCAGCAGGATCAACGAACTGGCGCTGGCGATGGAGCGGACCTACGCCTTCGACACCAATCTGCTGCGCACCGTGCAGGCGGCGCTGGTCGCCCTGGCGATCATTGGCACCATCGTTCTGATCCGCTATTTCACGCGTCTGGTCATCAGGCCGGTCGGCGTCCTGCATGCCGGCATGCAGCGCATGACCAGCGATGATCTGACGGTGCGGCTGCCGGACTCGACCGATGATGAACTGGGTAGCCTGGCCCTGGGTTTCAACCAGATGGCCGAGCACCTGCAAAACGCCTATGGCACGCTGGAACAGCGGGTCGATGCCGAAACCCGCCGTCTCGCCCAGCGCAACCACGAACTGAGCATCCTCTATTCGGTGACGACCTTCCTTAGCGAACCGGCCCCGGTGCAGCAGTTGAGCGAAGGCTTTCTCGACCAGATCATGAGCGCCCTGGGGGCCGATGCCGGCGCCGTCCGCATGTACGAAGCGCAGTCGGACAAGCTGTGCCTGCTGACTGCCGAAGGACTGTCCGAGGATTTCCTCGACCGCGAGGCGGAAATGAACTGCGGCGACTGCCTGTGCGGCGAGGTCTTCCAGACCGGTGTTTCGGCCGCTTTTGCCACGGTCAACCCGCCGGCAGGCATGAAGCTGCGCACCTGCATTCGCGAGGGATTCGCCACGGCCACGGCCTTCAGCATCCTCTACGACAAGCAGAAACTTGGCGTTTACAACCTCTATTTCAAGCGGCCACAGGCACTGTCCGATCAGGAAATCCACCTGCTCGAAACACTCGGCCAGCACCTCGGCGTCGCCATCGAAAACCAGCGCCTCAAATCGCGCGAGAAGGAACTGGCTGTTTCCGAGGAGCGCAACCTGCTCGCCCAGGAGTTGCACGACTCCATCGCCCAGGGTCTGGCTTTTCTCAACATCCAGGTCCAGTTGCTGCAGGATTCGCTGCGCAAGGGCGATGCCGACGAGGCCATGCAGACCGCCGGCCAGCTACGTGAAGGCGTGCAGGAAAGCTACGACGACGTGCGCGAACTGCTCGTTCATTTCCGGACGCGCGTGCATCAATCCGACCTCGATACGGCCATCCAGACCACGCTCGAAAAATTCGAGGGACAGACCGGAATCGCGACGGCATTCGAGCGCATTGGCAGCGGCGCCTCGCAGGTGCCGACCGACGAAATCCAGATCATGCACATCGTCCAGGAATCGCTCTCCAACATCCGCAAGCACGCCAAGGCCAGCCAGGTACGGGTCGTCGTCAAACGTGAAATCGGACGGATTGGCGTCGAGGTCGAGGACGATGGCATCGGTTTCGATCCGGAAAACGATCCCAACTGCTTGTCCGACCGCCATGTCGGCCTGAAAATCATGCGCGAACGCGCCCACCGCATTGGCGGCGAATGTCGCGTCGCATCGAAGCCGGGCGAGGGCTCCCGGGTTACATTGACCCTGCCCCGCGAAAACAAAGAGGTTGCCTGAAAATGAGCGAAAAAATCCGTGTCCTGCTGGTCGATGATCACACACTCTTTCGCAGCGGCATCAAGTCGCTGCTCCAGCGCAATGACGACTTCGAGGTCGTCGGCGAGGCCGGTGACGGGCTTGAAGGCATCAAGCGCGCCCGTTCGCTGAAACCGGACGTGACCTTGCTCGACCTCCACATGCCCGGCGTATCGGGACTCGAAGCGGTCAAGGTCATCGCCGAGGAAATGCCGGAAATCAGCGTCCTGATGCTGACCGTGTCGGAAGACGCGCAGGATCTGGTCGATGCCTTGCGCGCCGGGGCCAGCGGTTATCTGCTCAAGAATATCGAAACCGACGCCCTGATCGATGCCCTCCGGCGCGCCGCGCAGGGCGAGTCAGTCGTCTCGCAGCAAATGACGGCCAAACTGATCCAGGGCGTGCGCAAGCCGCCCAAGGCCGAGGCGGCGAGTGGCGAGCGCGATCGTTTTTCGCCACGCGAACGCGACATCCTGCTTTCGCTGGCGCATGGCGAGAGCAACAAGGAAATCGCCCGCAAGCTCGATCTGGCCGAGAGCACGGTCAAGATTCACGTGCAGAATATTTTCAAGAAACTGAACATGAGCAGCCGTGTGCAAGTGGCGCTCTACGCCGTCGAGCACGGCTACGCGCAAACCCGGCCGGCCTGAAGCCCGGCGCCGGTTATCCGGCAACTCCCACGGTCAACCGGAAATTTTGGCCAAAATTGAAATCAAAAAACCCCGACCTTTACGGTTGGGGCTCAGTTTCCACAGCCTGCACGGTAACAAAACTATCTCTGGTTCGTCGGTATCGGGTGAGTCCGCTGCAGATGTTCGTAGGTTTGCGCCAAATCCTTCACGTGCTGGTAGCGGCCTGAGTCGAGTGCCTGCTGCATGTTTTCGATAATCATCGAATGCAGGCGGCAAACGCCATCAGGCGTACACAGCAATACTTCGCTCATTTCGGCGGCAATGGTGATCGGAATGTGTTCATGCTCGGCGATGGCCTCGATTTCACCGCGGTCAAGGTCGCAATAGTCGATAACGTCCTGAATAGACAGCATAAGCTCCTCCTGGATAGGAAAAATAAAAAGTTGGGGCTAGACCCCTAGCTAGTCATTTTTGTTCTGTCCGCCTTGTTGTTATTGTCGGTGGAGGATCATTCCATTCTGGCTGAAAAATCCGGAAAAGCAAGCCCTCGTCGGAGTCAGATGCGCAGACGGCCTTCCGGCAAGGGATGGCCCAATTGCAGGCGGCTGATGGTCGGCAACAGATCGAGACGCGTGTCTTTTTTCAGTTGCCCGGCGCGGGCGCGCATGTCGTCGAGCGAGACATCGACAGGCTCGCCACCGGTCGCGAAGGCGATGGTATTGCCGCTGTCGCACGACGGAAAAACGGCGACACGGTTGTCGAAAGCCGAGCGGATGCGCTCGACGCTGCCGGCAAATCCCCGGTTGCGGCCAAGCAGGTTGATGCTGCACAGCCCCTTGTCGCTCAGCCGGGCGCGGCAGGCCTGGTAGAAAGGATCGGTGTCGAGCACCCCGGCTTTCGCCTCGGGGTCGTAGCCATCGATCAGCATCATGTCGAAACGGCGGTCGCCGCCCAGCATGTAGTCGGCGCCGCAACCGATCACCACGTCGAGCCGGCGCGGATCGTCCGGCAGCTTGAAGTAGTGACGCGCGATGAACTCGACTTGCGGATTGATCTCGACCACCGTGATCCGGCAGTCGGGCAGGTAGCGGTAAAAGAATTTGGCCAGCGAACCGGCGCCGAGACCGACCAACAGAGCGTTGCGTGGCCAGTTGCTGAGTGGCCGCATGAGCAGCCCGGCCATCATCTCGCGCGTATAGCCCAGCTCCAGCGACCACGGCCGGGCAATGCGCATTGAGCCCTGAATCCAGTCGGAGCCAAAGTGCAGGTTGCGCACGCCGCTGTCTTCGCTGATATCGACGGAATGTTGGGGTGACTTTTTTGCCGGTCTCATGGCCTTGCGCCCAGGAAGGGAGCTGGTACCCCCAGGTGGAATCGAACCACCAATTCGCCCTTAGGAGGGGCGTGTTATATCCATTTAACTATGGAGGCATTCAGCGGAGCGCATTGTACCGGTGTGGCCAGCCTAGCGATAGATGCCGCCGACCCTCGGCCGAACAGCTAAAATGCCGGTTCTCCCAACGTGGCGCCGGCTCGGCGCTGCATCAAAGCGTGCCATGCCCTATCTAAAACTTTCCTCTGCCTGCCTTGCCTACGGCCATGTGCCGCTCCTCGATCATGCCGATTTCATGCTCGATCCGGGCGAACGGGTTGCCCTGATCGGCCGCAATGGCACCGGCAAGTCCTCCATGCTCGCGGCGATGGCCGCCGGCTCCGGGCGCGGCCGGCTCGATGATGGCGAGGCCTGGGTTCAGCCCGGTATCCGCGTCGGCTACGTGCCGCAGGAGCCGCCTTTCGACATGGAGGCGACGGTCTTCGAGGCGGTCATTTCCGGCATGGGTGAGAACGCCGCGATTTTGGCGGAATACCACGAGGTTTCGCACAAGCTGGGCGAAATCGATGCCGATCACGACGTACTGCTCGAACGGATGTCCGAACTGCAGCACGAGCTTGAGGCGCGCGGTGCCTGGGCCTACGAGGCGCAGGCCGAGCGCGTCATCGAGCGTTTCGGGCTGGATGCGGATGCCAAGGTTGGCAGCCTGTCCGGCGGCCAGAAGAAGCGCCTGGCCCTGGCCCAGGCCCTGGCAGTGGCGCCCGAGGTGCTGCTGCTTGACGAGCCGACTAACCACCTCGACATTGCCGCCATCGAATGGCTGGAAAACCTGCTCATTGAATCCGGCGTCACGCTGTTTTTCATCACCCACGACCGTTCCTTCCTCGATCGCGTCTGTACCCGTATCGTCGAGCTTGATCGTGGCAAGCTGGTCAGCTTTCCCGGCAGTTTCAAGGATTACCAGTTGCGCAAGGAAGCCATGCTGCACGAGGAGGGCCTGGCCAATGCGCGGGCCGACAAATTGCTCAAGGAAGAAGAAATCTGGATTCGCAAGGGTGTCGAAGCCCGGCGGACGCGCGCCGTGTTCCGCGTCCAGCGGCTCGATCAATTGCGGGCAGAACGGCAGGCCCGGCGCGAGCGCATGGGCAAGGTCAATCTGCAACTCGATTCGGGCGACAAGAGCGGCAAACTCGTGGCCGAACTCGAACACGTCTATAAATCCTACGGTCAACGGGAAATTGTGCGCGATTTCTCAACCCGCATTCAGCGCGGCGACAAGATCGGTCTGATCGGCCCCAATGGCGCCGGCAAGACGACGCTGTTGCGCCTCATCCTCGACGAAATCAAGCCGGATTCCGGCATCGTGCGCCAGGGCACGAAAATGGATATCGCCTATTTCGACCAGTTCCGCACCCAGCTCGATCCCAATTCGACGCTGTCCGACGTCATTTCCCCGGGCTCGGACTGGGTCGACATCGGCGGCGCCCGCAAGCATGTGATCGGCTACCTCGAAGACTTCCTGTTCGCCCCGGAACGCGCCCGTTCTCCCGTCAGTTCGTTGTCCGGCGGCGAGCGTAACCGCCTGCTGCTCGCCCGCCTGTTCGCCAAACCGGCCAACGTGCTGGTCCTCGACGAACCGACCAACGACCTCGATATCGAAACGCTGGAGCTGCTCGAAGAGTTGCTCCAGACCTACGAAGGCACGCTGTTCCTGGTCAGCCACGACCGGACTTTCATCGACAATGTGGTGACCCAGACCATCGCCGCCGAAGGTGACGGCACCTGGCAGGAATACGCCGGCGGTTACACCGACTGGGCGACCTACAAGGCCAGCGTGGCCAAGGATGCGCCGAAGGCGAAAGCAGAACCCAAGCCGCTCACCAAGTCTGCCGAGCCTGCCAAGGCAGCAGAGCCGGCGAAGCCGACGGGTGAAAAGCTGTCGTGGAAAGAACAGCGTGAACTGGAGGAGCTACCCGGAAAAATCGCCGGGCTGGAAGCCGAACAGGCCGAACTGGGCAAGCGTCTCGCCGATGCTTCGCTCTACCAAAGCGATCCGGCTGCGGCGCAAAAGGCCTCCGACCGCCTTGCCGCCATTGATGATGAATTGATGGCCATGCTCGAACGCTGGGAAGGACTCGAAGCACGCGCCGGGAACCCAGCGTAAGCAAGGCGTTCCAACAGCCCTCTCTGGATTCTGCATGAGTTCAACCAACACCACCTGGCGCACGCCGACGCTCATCCTGATCGCCGGCTGCGTCATTCTGACGCTGTCGATGGGCGTTCGCCACACGGCGGGCCTCTTCCTGCAACCGATGACGGTCGATCACGGCTGGAGCCGCGAAACCTTCTCGTTTGCCTTCGCCCTGCAAAATCTGGTCTGGGGTCTGGGCTCGCCCTTCGCCGGCGCACTAGCCGACCGCTACGGCGCCGGGCGCACGCTGCTCGTCGCGGCGGCGCTCTATGTGCTCGGACTGGTCCTCATGTCGGTGTCGCCAACGCCGCTGACACTCGATCTGTCGGCCGGCCTGCTCATCGGCCTCGGTCTGTCGGGAACGACCTTCCCGGTCATCATGGGTGTCATCGGCCGCCACACGACGCCGGCCAAGCGCAGCCTCGCCCTCGGCATCGCCAGTGCCGGCGGCTCGTTCGGCCAGTTTGCCGTGCTTCCGATCGGCCAGATGATGATCTCGACCTATGGCTGGCAGAGCGCGCTCGTCCTGCTCGCCTGCGGCGTCGGCCTGATCGCGCCGCTCGCCTATGCCATGGCCGATGGACATAAACCTTCGGTGGGTGCCGGGCAGTCGGTCATCGAAGCGCTGCGTGAGGCGAGCCGCGAGCGCAGTTTTCACTACCTGTTCTGGGGCTATTTCGTGTGCGGTTTCCAGACCGCCTTCATCATGCTGCACCTGCCGTCCTATCTGGTCGATGCCGGCATGTCGGCCAATGTCGGCATGACCGCCGTGGCGCTAATCGGCCTGTTCAATATTTTCGGCTCCTTCTATTTTGGCTGGGCTGGCGGGCATTCGAGCAAGAAAAACCTGCTGGTCTGGATCTACGGCCTGCGCGCCGTGGCCATTTTCATTTTCATGCTGATTCCGCTGTCGACCGTGGCAGCGTGGACTTTTGCCGCCGTCATCGGCATCCTGTGGCTCGGCACCGTGCCGCTGACCAACGGCCTGATCGCCCAGATTTTCGGGCTGCGCTACATGTCGATGCTGACTGGTGTGGTCTTTCTCGGCCACCAACTCGGCAGCTTCCTCGGTGCCTGGCTCGGCGGGCGGATCTTCGACGAAACCGGTTCGTACTCGCTGGCCTGGTCCATCTCGATAGGCCTGTCGATCCTCGCCGCCATCTGCTCGTGGCCGGTCAACGAAAAGCCGCTGGCCCGGCTGGGGACGGCGACGTGAAGCCGAACTGGCGCTGGTTCCTCGGTGGCGTTGGCGTGGTGCTGGCCGTGTTGTTGCTGGCGCTGATCTTCGCGGCCTACCAGATGCCAGAGCTACTGCTCGACTGGGCCAACCTGCGTTATTGCGGTTAAGAGGCGCCAACAAAATCCCCTTGGCGTCGTTGAACCGCCTTGCCGTACTACTTGTACTGTCTTCGTCGGTTCGCCTGGCCAAGGCCGCTTCGCTGTATTTTGTTGGCGCCTCCAGGCTAGGCCAGCGCGGCTTCACCATCCGCCTCGCGGGCCGGCACCGGCAACAGGCCGAGGCGCTGGCGAACGGTGTCCGGCGTGACGTTGAGCAGTACGCCGATGTCCTTGTAGTCGTCGGGTAGCGCCGGATCATCCCAGCGATAAGACGAGTGACGGGCGAGGCGAACGGCGAGCGCGACGTTCCGTACGCGTGGATTCTCGGCCTTGTCTTCGTCGATCAGCGTGCGCAGCAATTCGGGCAGGTTCCAGACGCGGCAGAGTTCAAGCTGGATTTCCTGGAAGGTGAAGCCCAGGGCCTGCTTCTGCGCCTCGGCGCTGCGCATGGTCGGATTGGCCTTCTGTTGCTCGTGAATGGCCAGTCCGAGGCTCGGTGCCGAACACCAGACAAGAATTTCGGCCAGGTCGTGCAACAGCGCCGCGATGCGCACCTCTTCCATATTCACGTCATGGCGCCAGACCGCCCAGTCCTGCGCGTAGTCGGCCGCCCGCTGGGCCCGGCGAACGATTTGCAGGACACCGAGCAGGGCATGCGGACCGGCTTCCTTGAGCTGGTCTTCAATGGTGAACAGCTCGCTGAAATGATTGAAGAACGGCTCGATGCCGGCCATGACGACCGAGCTGGCGATGGTCGTGATGTCATGCTGCAGGGAGCGTCCGCGCAGCGGCTGCGTAAAGGCCAGGACGCGCACGGTCATGATCGGATCCTGCAGGATCAGCCGGGCCAGTTCGCGGGCGTCGACGCTGTCGAGATCGGCGCGCATTTCCCCGATTCGCCGCTTGGTCACGCGCAGGATGGGTAGGCCGTTGTTGCTGAAGAGCAGGGACCAGGCATCAAGATCCGGTAGCGGGTGGTCGAGCATGGTTGGCTGGCTTTCGGGAAGGGCTGTTCGCGGGAAGTTTAACCTTGAAACCTCAGTTGGACGTGGCAGATGGTGCGCCTGGGCGGGATGGCCGGCGCGAAGTGACGCCGTAGCAGGCTCATGCCTGCAAGAAGGAGCGACAAAGCCGGGCGCCCGACCAGGCGTGCCAGCGGCCACGTCGCGCTGTCAGCCAACGGGTGAATCGCCTCGAAGGCGCAAAGGCCTGTATTCAGGCGGCTGGCCAAGGCTGGATAAGCGGTCAACCGAGGTTTCAAGGTTAAGGGGGTGGGCGGCACCGGGCAAGCGGGTTGGCATGCGATAATCCGGGCCAGTCAAATATTCCATTTCCAGCCATGCGCTACGCCATCGTCCCGGTTACCCCATTCGAGCAAAATTGCACCATTTTCTGGTGCGAAAATACCCGCCAGGCTGTTGTCATTGATCCCGGTGGCGATGTCGAGCGCATCCTGCGCCTGCTCGCGGACGAAAAGCTCACTCTGGCCAAGATCCTCGTCACCCACGGCCATATCGACCACGCTGGCGGCGTCGCGCTGCTCGCCGAGAAAAGCGGCGTCAGTGGCATCGAGGGACCGCACGAGGAAGACCGTTTCTGGATCGATGGCATGCCGCAGCAGAGCAAGATGTTTGGCTTCCCGAATGTGAGCAGCTTCGAGCCGACGCGCTGGCTCAAGGATGGCGACAAGGTCAGTTTCGGCGAGGTCGAACTGGATGTTCTGCACTGTCCAGGCCATACCCCCGGGCATGTCGTCTTCTACCATGCGCCGAGTCATCTGGCCCAGGTCGGTGATGTCTTGTTTCAGGGTTCAATTGGCCGGACCGATTTCCCGCGCGGCGATCACGACACGCTGATTCGCTCGATCAAGGAACGACTGTTTCCGCTCGGTGACGAGGTGGATTTCATACCCGGTCACGGACCGATGTCGACCCTGGGCGAGGAGCGCAAGTACAACCCCTTCCTGAGTGGCCGCTTCGGTTAGGCGGGGTGAATTTTCGAGGCCCAGCCGTAGGCCTCCAGTTGGGCGTCAACGTAGTCGTTGCTGTCGATGCCGAGCGCCATGAGCCCGCCCGATGCCGCTTTCAGGTCGCGCTTGTCGACAGCGGTGACAGCGGCCAGTAGCTCGCCCAACCCGCCTTCGTGTTCGACCAGTGCCTTCTGCACGACTTCAGGCAGCGGTAGCTGGCGCAGGATTTCCGGCATGCTCATGCTGAGCAGTACGTCGAGCAGCGAGAAGGTGCCGATCATGAAGGCGGTATCCGCCACATGCTCGGCCGGTAGTGGCGGCGCTATGTGCCTGGCCAGCAGCTCGAAGAGGCGACCCCGAGCGGCCGCTTTCTGCAACAGCGGATTGGGGTGCTGGCCGTTGTTCGGATCCGAATAGACCAGCAGTTGCAACCAGCGTTGCAACTGACGACGGCCAAGCAGGTTGATGGCCTGGCTGAAACTGGTGATCGGACTGCCTGGGGAAAGCGCCGCTGAGTTGACCAGACGCAGCAGGCTGTAAGAGAGCTTGGGCTCTTCGCGGAAAATGGTGTCGAGGGCGCCAGTGTCCGCATCATCGGCGATCAGGGTAAGCAATTTCAGCAACTTTAGCCGGGTGATGTCGGCCTTTGCATTCGGCGTCGAGCGAGTCAGCAGAAATTCGCCGGTCGACAGGACGCAGGCGTTGTTCAAAACCCATTCGCGGTCGTTATGCGTATGCACATCGGTGGCGAGCACTGTGGTCCGACTGGCCATTCCTATCAGCGTAAAAGGCGGCAGGCTGTGGGCGTGGCTGCTGCTGATCAGCAGGTAGTCCCAGCATCCAGCGGCTGGCAACTTGGTGTCCGGTGATGCCGCCAGTCCTACCTTGCGTCGCGCCAGGCGCAGGCTCGCTTCAAGCTCGCTCAGCGCGTCAGCCTCTTGCGGGTCGGGGTGGGTCGGAAAAACGGTGACCGAACGCTCTGTCAGTACGCCGGCGTCGTATCCGCTGCTCAGTGCCGGCAAAAACCACGGGTGCCGATGATCAAACGTTTCGAGCAGGGGGGAGGAAAACAGCCTTGCCAGGGTTTCGCGATCGCTTGAGGTGCCGGGGGCGAATTCCATGCTGAAGCCAGACCAAGAATCATCGGCGCCGAGTAGCGGATAAACAAAAATGGGAGCCGTGCCGGGCATTGACTTTTCTCCGGATTATTTTTGCCGATGTTAGCAAACTTGAACGCGGCCGTCTGCGATGCTTGTCATAAATTGGCTTGTTTTTCCGGTTGACCGTGGCATCGTCGTATAATTTTCCGATGCTTCCCGAGTATTGGTCCCAAGCTGCCGACGACCTGTCGCGTCATGATCCGGCGATGGCTGAACTGGTCGAGCGCTATGCCGGGGTGTCGCTTGTTTCCCGTGGCGATGCCTTCGGTACCTTGGCGCGGTCGATCGTCGGCCAGCAGATTTCCGTCAAGGCCGCCGATGCGGTCTGGGGGCGATTTGTTGCGCAGATCGGCGAAATAGTGCCGGCCCGAGTAATTGAATTGGGTGAGAGCGGGCTGGAAGGCTGTGGCCTTTCCCGGCGAAAAATCGAATATCTGAGCAATCTGGCTGACCATTTTGCCAGCGGGCAACTTGATCCGTCAGCCTGGGTGCAACTGGGCGACGAAGAGATTGTTGACGAACTGACCGCAGTGCGCGGCGTTGGACGGTGGACCGCAGAGATGTTCCTGATTTTTCATCAGTTGAGGCCAGACATTTTTCCACTCGACGACATCGGCTTGCAGCGCGCCGTCTGTGAACGGTATTTTGCTGGTGAAAAGCAGTCTCGCCGGGTGCTCGCCGAGTTTGGAGAGCGCTGGCGCCCCTGGCGTTCGGTTGCGACGTGGTATCTGTGGCGTAGTCTCGATCCGGTGCCTGTCGAGTACTGAAACGGTCGCCTTCTTACCTTTGGGGTAAAATGCGCGCCAACTTAGCATTGGCAAACGAGCAGTCCATGAAAACTAGTTTCCTCGACTTCGAACAATCCATCGCCGACCTTGAAGCCAAGATCGAAGAACTGCGCTTTGTGCAGGATGATTCCGCCGTCGATATCTCGGAAGAGATTGATCGGTTGGAGAAGAAGAGCGGTCAGTTGACCAAGGATATCTACGGCAAACTGAGTCCGTGGCAGATTTCGCAAGTGGCGCGCCATCCGCAGCGCCCTTACTCACTGGATTACCTGTCGCTGATCTTCACTGACTTTGAAGAATTGCACGGTGATCGTGCCTTTGCCGATGACCATGCCATCGTTGGTGGACTGGCTCGTTTCAATGGCCAGTCGGTCATGGTAATCGGCCACCAGAAGGGGCGCGATACCAAGGAAAAGATCTATCGCAACTTCGGCATGCCGCGTCCGGAGGGCTATCGCAAGGCCTTGCGCCTGATGAAGCTGGCCGAAAAATTCGGCATTCCGGTCATGACCTTCGTTGATACGCCGGGCGCCTATCCGGGCATAGATGCCGAAGAGCGTGGTCAGTCCGAGGCGATCGGTCGCAACCTGTACGTCATGGCCGAGCTGAAAGTGCCGGTCATCGTCACCATCATCGGCGAAGGCGGTTCCGGCGGCGCGCTGGCCATTGCCGTCGGTGACACCGTGCAGATGCTGCAATATTCGACCTACTCCGTTATTTCGCCGGAAGGCTGCGCGTCAATTCTCTGGAAGAGCGCCGAGAAAGCGCCGGAAGCCGCCGAAACCATGGGTATCACAGCACAGCGCCTCAAAACGCTTGGCCTGATCGACAAAATCATCAATGAACCGCTTGGTGGAGCGCACCGCGACCACGCAGCGATGGCACAAAATCTCAAGAAGGCGCTGCAGGATGCGCTGAAGCAACTGTCCGGCCTGTCGACGGCCGAGCTTCTGGCTACGCGCTACGAGCGGCTCATGAGCTATGGCCGCTACAAGGAACAAGCTGTCAGCTAATCTTCGGGGGCGGGTTGGCGCTTTTCTCGCCGCCCGTCTCCAACCGGATACCCACCTTTGGGTGGGGTTGTCCGGAGGTTGCGATTCCGTCGTCCTTCTTCATGCATTGAGTCGCCTCGGCCTCGGTCAGATTTCGGCCATTCATGTCCATCATGGTCTTTCGGACAATGCTGACGCCTGGGCGGGGTTTTGCGCTGGCTATTGCGAGCGGCTCGCTATTCCACTGACTATCCGTCATGTCGCGGTAAATACGTCATCCGGACTCGGTCTGGAGGCTGCAGCCCGTGCCGCGCGTTACGCGGCATTTGCCGAATGCGCCGGTGGAAGCCTTCTGCTGGCGCAACACCGCGGTGATCAGGCTGAAACTGT
The DNA here is from genome assembly GCA_030691385.1 of Azonexus sp. Classification (GTDB taxonomy): domain Bacteria; phylum Pseudomonadota; class Gammaproteobacteria; order Burkholderiales; family Rhodocyclaceae; genus Azonexus. The sequence continues at coordinate 9,772 of JAUYEI010000031.1, read as the reverse complement.
CTTGTTCAATCTGCTGCGCGGGACCGGTGTGACCGGTGCGGCGGGGATGCCGGCTGAGCGCTCTTTTGGTGGTTTGCGCCTGTTGCGCCCGTTGCTTGATGTTTCCCGTGCTGAAATTGAAAGCTATGCGTCGGCCGAAGGCCTGGGCTGGATAACCGACGAGAGTAATGCGGATACCTCTTTGACCCGAAATTTTCTGCGCCACGAGGCCTTGACCGCGATAAGCCAGCGCTTTCCATCGGCGGAAGCCTCCCTGGCTCAGGCTGCGAGCCATTTCGCCGAAGCGGCCGGCCTGCTTGATGAACTTGCCGCTCACGACTGGAAACTGGTCGGCGAGGGCGATGCGGCACGCACGCTAGCCTTGCGCCAGCTTTCGCTGCCTCGCCTGAAGAACCTGCTGCGCCATCGTTTGCGTTGCCTCGGATGGCAGGTTCCGGTGGCCTCTCGTCTTGAGGAGTTTGCTCGGCAACTGCAGTCGGCAGCTCCGGATCGTCACCCGGAACTGGTGCTGCCCGACGGGAAAATGCGCGTGGCGCGCGGCCTGCTCCATTGGCTGTCGGGAAAATAACAAACTCTTACCAAGCGCCTTTCCGCGGGGAATGGCCTTCAGTTACAATCAACAGATTACTTATTCCATAAACAGGCCATGATTACTGGATCCATTGTCGCCATCGTTACGCCCATGCATGAGGATGGCAGCCTCGATTTGAACGCTTTCCGCAACCTGCTCGACTTCCATGTCAGCGAAGGGACCGATGGCATCGTGGTCGTCGGTACGACGGGCGAATCGCCGACAGTCAACGTCGAGGAACATTGTGAACTGATCAAGATAGCGGTCGATCACATCGCTGGCCGTATCCCGGTCATTGCCGGTACCGGAGCCAATTCGACGGCTGAAGCCATCGAACTGACTGAATTCGCCAGGAAGGCTGGCGCCAATATGGCCCTGTCGGTTGTTCCTTATTACAACAAGCCGACCCAGGAAGGCCTCTATCGCCATTTCAAGGCGATTGCCGAAGCCGTTGAACTGCCCGTCCTGCTCTATAACGTACCGGGCCGCACCGTCGCTGATATGTCGAACGACACCATTCTGCGTCTGGCCGAACTGCCAGGCATTGTCGGTGTCAAGGATGCCACCGGCAATATCGACCGCGCCTGCGATCTGATTGCCCGTGCGCCGAAGGATTTTGCCCTGTACACCGGCGATGACATGACTGCCGTGGCGACCATCAGCCTCGGTTTTCACGGCGACATCTCGGTTTCTGCCAACGTGGCGCCGCGCCTGATGCACGAAATGTGTGTTGCCGCCGCGAGTGGCAACATCGTCAAGGCGCGCGAAATCCACTTCAAGTTGCTCGGATTGCATCGCGACCTGTTCTGCGAAGCCAATCCGATTCCGGTCAAGTGGGCGGTGCACAAGATGGGTCTGTCGCCCAACGGCATTCGTCTGCCCCTGACCGTACTGTCCGAAGCCAACCATGCCCGTGTTCTGGCCGCCATGCGCCAAGCTGGCGTACTTGCCTGAGCGGAGTAAAGAAAAAATGAAACGTCGGCTTTCCGGCCCCTCCCTTTCCCTGCTGGCGATTGTTCTGGCCGGGTGCAGTGTACTTCCCGACTCTCGCAAGATCGAATACAAGTCAGCCAGCAAGGCACCGACGCTCGAAGTGCCGCCTGATCTGTCCCGGATTGTTCGTGATGACCGCTATCTCGTGCCTGATGTGGCCGGCAAGGGGAGCGCGACATTTTCGGCCTATAGCGCTGACCGTACGCCGCTGGCCCAGGCCCAGAATTCCGTAGTTCTGCCGCAGGTCGACAAGGTGCGCGTCGAGCGTTCCGGGAACCAGCGCTGGCTGGTTGTCGCTGCTCCGGCTGACAAGCTGTGGGATACTGTTAAGGATTTCTGGCAGGAAACCGGCTTCATCATTTCTGTCGAGCGTCCAGAAGCTGGCGTGATGGAAACCGATTGGGCGGAAAATCGTGCCAAGATTGGTGACGACATTCTTCGCAACACCCTTGGCCGGTTGCTTGATTCACTTTACTCGACTGGTGAGCGCGACAAGTTCCGTACCCGCTTCGAGCCAGGTACAACGTCGGGAACAACCGATATATTTGTCAGTCATCGCGCCATGGAGGAGGTCTACACTTCCTCGGCCAAGGATGACACGCGCTGGCAACCTCGCGCGGCCGACCCGGAGTTGGAAGCGGAGATGCTGCGCCGTTTGATGGTTCGTCTCGGTTCCGAAGAGAAACGTGCCGAAGCGTCGATCGCTTCGGCCAAAGCCGAACCGCGTGCCAAACTGGCCAAGTCGGATGATGGTGCCGGTACGCTGGAAGTGCTTGAGCGTTTCGACCGTGCATGGCGCCGTGTTGGCCTGGCGCTGGATCGCGTCGGCTTCACGGTTGAAGATCGTGATCGCTCACGTGGCCTGTACTTCGTGCGCTACGTTGATCCGGAATTGGACAAGCGCAGCAAGAAGGACGATGGTTTGCTGTCCAAGCTGGCTTTCTGGAAGAGTGCAGAGCCACCGGCTAGTTCGAAGGTCCAGTATCGCATTTATGTCAGTGATGCCGGGGAGCAGAGCACCGTCAAGGTACTGTCCAACGAAGGCGGCACAGACAAGTCGGAAACTGCAAAGAAGATTCTCGGTCTGCTCCTCCAGCAGTTGCAGTGATTTGTTTTGCCTCGCTTGGCAGCGGCAGCGCCGGAAATGCGTTGCTCGTCGAGCACGGGGCAACATGTCTGATGCTCGATGTGGCTACGGGCTACGGGAAGCCGTGGCTCGCTTGCAGCGCCTTGGCCGGACTCCCTCTGATCTGGCTGGCATTCTGGTTGCCCATGAGCATGGTGACCACGTCGCCGGCGGTTTCAGGCTGGCCCGCAAGTTCGGTTTGCCGGTCTGGATGACACACGGTACCAGGGTGGGCTGTCGGGAGGCTGATTCGGCACTGGATCTGTGCATTGTCGACAGTCATCGTTTGCTGTCGATCGGCGATCTGGAAGTTTTACCTTTTCCTGTGCCTCATGATCCTTGATGCCTCAGTTGACCGCTTATCCAGCCTTGGCCAGCCGCATGAATACGGGCCTTTGTGTCTTCGATGCCATTCACCCGTTGGGTGACAGCGCGACGCGGCGGCTGGCACGTCTGGTCGGGCGTCCGGCTTTGTCGCTTCTCCTTGCAGGCATGAGCCTGCTGCGGCGTCGCTTCGCGCCGGTCATCCCGCCCAAACGCACCATCAGCCGCGTCCAACTGAGGTTTCAAGGTTCAAGCCTGCAGGTTCTGGTGGTGGTCCACCTGAGCGAGCGTAACAATCGGCCGGAACTGCCGTTGCTGCTGTCGCCAGGGCGCTGGAGTGCCCGCATGAGTGGGGGGGCGTGACCAGCCCCGGATCAGGGATTTGATTGGCGCAGCATTGGCTAAAAACTCAGGGCAATGAAAAACGGGGCCGAAGCCCCGTGTTTCTTGATGCTGGAAGAATTACTTCGCAGCAGCCGGGGCAGCAGCCGGAGCGGCTTCAGCCGGCTTGGCAGCTTCAGCAGCCGGAGCGGCAGCGGCCGGAGCAGCGGCTTCAGCCGGCTTGGCAGCTTCAGCAGCCGGAGCGGCAACCGGGGCCGGGGCCGGGGCGGCAGCAGCCGGGGCTTCCGGCTTTTTGCCACAAGCGGACAGGGCAACGGCGAGCAGAGCAGCAACGAGAATAGACTTATTCATGGGATTTCCTTATCGACAAGAGGCAACAAAATCTGAAATGATCGGAGATCAGGAGATACCTAATCAGTCTGCGATTATAGCAACAATTTATTTGTGTGGGCGAGAGTTGCTGCAGTGCAGAAAAATGCCTGAAGATCAGAGCCCAAGCGTGGTGCTGCTAATGCTTTCGCCTCCTTCTGACCAGATTTCCTTGAAGCGGGTCAAATAGGGGTGGAGTTCGTCAATTTCATCGATCAGTAATTTGCCGCGCGGCATATCTCGCTCAAAACGAATCAGGGCATGTTTGTCGTCGACGAGGATCATGCTGTCCCGGAGATGGGCAAGTTGCGGCGGCGTTTCACGGGCTGCAGCGCGGTGGCCGAAGGTGCTTAGCTGGCTCAGGAGCAGCGGATGCTTTTGCCGGGTCGGCCCACCATTGCGCACGGCGATTTGCAGGGAATCGCCCTGTTCGGACTGGAGGAGACGTTTGATATGAATCAGGCGGGGGGCGGATTCGAGCTTCAGCGTGACGAGGTCTTCGTCATAAATGCTGATCTTGTGACAGGCAATGGCCAGCAGGCGGTCGAGCGCCAATTGGTAGTCTGCCCAGGAGGTAATCAGTTCGCGAGCCATGGCGCTTAGTTTAACCGATTGTTAAAATTCGCGCTTTTTCGGAGTTGACCGTGCCAATCGGGATCATCGCATCGTTGGACCATGAGGCACGGGGGGTTACCCGCCAGGACGGCAAGGCCATTTTTGTCGATGGCGCCTTGCCGGGCGAAACCGTCGAATACGCCAGCTTCCGGAAGAAGTCCAAGTTCGAATTGGCGAATCTGGTGCGCGTCATCAAGCCGTCGAATGCCCGCGTTGTGCCGCGCTGTCCACATTTTGGCGTTTGTGGCGGTTGTGCCATGCAGCACATGGATACTTCGGCGCAGGTTGCCGCCAAGCAGCGCGTCCTTGAAGACAGTCTCTGGCATATCGGTCGTGTGCGCCCGGAAACGATGCTGCCGCCGATTCAGGGCGAGCCTTGGGGCTATCGGCACCGAGCTCGGCTGGCGGTCCGTCAGGTATCGAAAAACGGGGGCGTGTTGATTGGCTTCCATGAATGGCGCAGCAGCTACATTGCTGACATTCGGAGCTGCGACATTTTGCCGCCCCATGTGTCGGCCCTGCTGATGCCCATGCGCGAACTGTTGGGCGCGCTGTCGGTGGCCGACCGTATCCGCGAGCTTGAGGTGGCGGTTGGCGAGCATTGCACGGCCGTGCTGTTGCGCATTCTTGACCCGCTGACCGCTGCCGACGAGGGTTTGTTGCGCGAGTTTGCCGACCGGCACGGCATCGTTTTTTACCTGCAGCCCAAGGGGCCGGATTCCATCCAGCGTTTTCATCCGCTGCCGGGGCCGCGGTTGTCGTACACCTTGCCGGAGTTCGACCTTGAATTCGACTTCAAGCCGAGCGATTTCACCCAGGTCAACCATGCGGTGAATCGTGTGCTGGTCCGCCGCACCATGCGCCTGCTCGATCCGCAACCGGGCGAGCGGATCGCCGACATGTTCTGCGGCCTGGGGAATTTCACCTTGCCGATTGCCCGGTCGGGGGCTGTCGTGGTTGGTGTCGAAGGCAGTGCCGGGCTGGTGGCGCGTGGGCGTGAGAGCGCGGTCTCGAATGGCCTGGCGGAGCGCGTCGAGTTCGGCGTTGCCAACCTGTTCGAGTGTTCGGAGCAATCGCTCGCGGCGCTCGGCCGTTTTGACAAGATGCTGATCGATCCCCCGCGCGAGGGGGCAGTTGAACTGGTCCGGGCGCTTGGCAATGATGCACCACGTCGTATTGTTTATGTGTCATGCAATCCGGGTACGCTGGCTCGCGATGCTGCGGTGCTGGTCACCGAGAAGGACTATCGTTTCGTCTCGGCCGGGGCGGTGAATATGTTCCCGCATACCGCCCACGTCGAGTCGATTGCCGTTTTCGAACGGCCCTGACGACAAGGTTTTCCTGACGTAGAAAAGGCGGCTGAGGCCGCCTTTGTGTTATCGCGTTAGCGAAGCTTAATCGCGCTCGCCGGTGAAGGCCATGATCAGTTGCAGCAGGCCGACGAAAACGTTGTAAACGTCGAGATAGACCGCCAGGGTTGCACTCACGTAGTTGGTTTCGCCACCCTGAATGATGCGGCTGATGTCGTACAGGATGTAGGCCGAGAAGATGCCGACAACGGCAACGGCAATGGTCAGCGACAGCGCCGGAATCTGGAAGAAGATGTTGGCGATGGCGGCGAGCAGCACGACAATCATGCCGACGAACAGGAACTTGCCCATCCCGGTAAAATCACGCTTGCTGACAGCGGCGACGGTCGACATTGTGAAGAAAACAGCGCCCGTGCCACCTGCGGCCATGGCGATCATCGAGCCGCCGTTGGAGAAGCCGAGGGCGACTTGCAGGATGCGCGACAGCATGAGTCCCATGAAGAAGGTGAAGCCGAGGAGCAGAGCGACGCCCAGTCCGCGGTCCTTGTTCTTCTCGATGCCCCACATGAAACCCATGGCAACGCCAATGAACAGCAGGAAGGAAATGAACGGGCTGCCCGCCAGGAAGCTGAATTGCATCTGGATACCGACCAGTGCACCAATGACCGTCGGTACCATGGAAAGGCCGAGCAGCATGTAGGTGTTGCGCAGAACCCGGTTCTGCTGCAGTGCTAGCCCCGAAGAGCCCTGATTGGCAATCTCGAAGTTGGTGTTCATGCGGGAGGCTCCCTTGTGTTGTTTCGACAAATGCTAAGACTAACGGAGCATGCCCGAAGTTTCAATTATTCCCAAGCGCTTTGGCTGAATTGTGTCGGGGCGACTCCAGGGCAATCGCATCAAATTTCCACCTTTCGCTGCTCAAGAAAATCGTCCTCAACCTCTTGCGGATGGATACGACCGACAAGGTCAAATCCAGTCTGCGCCTGAAGCGCAAAAGAGCGGCTTGGGACGATGAACTGCGCATGCGTTTCCTGGGCTTGAGACCGTTATGGCGTTCGAGTGCAGAGGCCCTGATACCTCAAAGAGAAAGGGCGACATCTATACCCGTCGCATTCTCGCCGCTTCCTCCAATTCATATCGCGCTACAAATATTCACGCAATCGCCTGCAAATAGGCGCTCTTGGGCCAACACTTATTCAAAAAGGTATGCTACTTTTGTCGTGCTGCCGTTCCGACGGCCAGTTTTCTTAAACATTGATAGGTAACTAGGAGGCACTTAGATGAATAAATCCGAGCTGGTCGAAGTTGCTGCAAAAGAAGCTGGTATAACCAAGGCTGCTGCTGACAAGGCGCTGTCGGCCATCATCGGCGCGGTAGTCAAGACCGTGACCGCAGGGGAGTCTGTTACACTCGTCGGTTTCGGCACGTTCAAGTCCGCCAAGCGCGCAGCGCGCACCGGCAAGAATCCAAAAACCGGCGCTACGCTGAAAATTCCCGCTACTACGGTTCCGAAATTTACTGCTGGTACGGCTTTCAAGGCATCGGTCGCCGCCAAGAAGACCGCCGCCAAAAAGAAGTAATCCGGTGTTAACGAATGCGGGGTTCGTCTTCGACGGGCTCCGCTTTTTTAAGTTGCAATGACCAATCCGAATCCAGAAAATCCCCCCGAAGCTCCCGTTATCGTAGCGCCGTCGCTCGATACGCGTCGCCGCTTGCGTGACCTCCTGTCGATCGCCGAGCGTGATCGGACCGATGAGCAGTGGGATGAAATCATCGAGCTGGAAATCCAGCTTGCTCCCGGTAACCGTGTTTCCGGCAATGAGCCGCTTGGCGGCAGTCCTGGTCGCAGCAACATGCAGCATGGCAAGCCCGGCGGCAATGCCGGCGGTGCTCTTGGCCAACAGCAAAAGAAGCATCGCCCGCGCACCAACAACAATCGCCGGCCACGCCAGAACAAGCCGCAAACCGGCGGTGGTGGCGGCACGCCCGCCTGATCTGCTTGTTTCATTCTCCTGAAGCGGCATAATTGCCGTCATGCAGCAGTTTGATCTGATCATCGTTGGCGGGGGGCTGGCTGGGGCCAGCTTGGCCTTGGCCTTGCGCGACACGCGCTTGCGTATCGCGCTCGTCGAAAATAATCCTCCGCATCTTTCCGATGGCTGGGATTCGCGTATTTACGCGATCAGCCCGGCCAACGTCTCGTTTCTTGAGTCCATTGGCGCCTGGCGCCACTTGGACGTTTCAAGAATGGCTCCGATCCGCGCCATGCAAATCCATGGTGATGGTACCGGCCGGCTGGGTTTTTCCGCATTCGAGACCGGCGTTTCTGAATTGGGCTGGATTCTCGAATCGTCGCAGATGGCTTGCGAGTTCTGGGAAAGCGCCAAGCGACAGGGCAATCTGACGCTCTTTTGTCCGGCTCGGCCGGACGGCCTTGAGTTACGTCACGACGCTGCTGTCCTTCATCTGAGCGATGGCGCGGTGTTGTCGGCCCGCCTCCTGGTTGGTGCCGATGGTCGCGATTCCTGGGTGCGGCAGACTGCCGGTCTTGCTGCAGTAAATACGCCGTATGGAGAAAAAGGCCTGGTCGCCAATTTCGCCACGGAAAAACTGCATAACAACACGGCGTTTCAGTGGTTTCGTGACGATGGCGTGCTGGCCTATCTTCCCTTGCCGGGAAATCGCATTTCCATCGTGTGGTCCACGCCCGATGACCGTGCTGATGAACTCTGTTTGCTGCCTTCCGAACAGCTTTGCGAACGCGTGGCCGAGGCCGGGAGTCGGGTGCTGGGCAAGCTGGAATTGCTCACGGCGCCGGCGGCTTTCCCCTTGCGCTTGATGCGCGTGCCGCAAACAGTCGCGCCACGCCTGGCGCTGGTCGGTGATGCGGCGCATGGAATTCATCCCTTGTCCGGTCATGGTATCAATCTTGGTTTTCAGGATGCCATGACGCTCGCCGGTCAACTGGCGGCAACACAACCGTGGCACGATATTGGTCAGGAGCGTTTCCTGCAGCGTTATCAGCGCGCTCGGCGCGAGGAAACCGTGTTGATGCAGACAACGACAGACAGTTTGCGTCGCTTGTTCAAAGAGTCGCCGCCAGGCTTGCGCCCACTGCGCAATCTTGGGATGAATCTGATCAACGGCCTGCCGTTAATTAAAAATGCCTTGGTGCGGTATGCTCTCGGCGTCCTTTAGGAGAATTGCATGTTGAAGAAATTGTTGCCGATGGCCTTGGCGATGGCATTTTGTCTAAGCGCTATGGCTGACGAAGCCGACATCCGCAAACAAATGGAGGCCAAGCTCGGCACCAAGGTGGAAAGCGTCACGAAATCTGGCTACCTTGGACTTTACGAAGTCTACGCTGATGGCAATATTTTCTATACCGATGAAAAAATGACGGCCATCGTAGTCAGTGGTCAGTTGATTGACGCAAAAACGATGAAGAACGTGACCGACGAGCGCATGAAAAAGCTGACGGCGATCAGGTTTGGCGATTTGCCGCTGGATCGCGCCATCAAGCAGGTGCGTGGCGACGGCAAGCGCGTACTGGCCACCTTCGAGGATCCCAATTGCGGCTATTGCAAGCGTTTGGCCAAGGAATTGTTGAAGTTGGAAAATGTCACGGTCTATACATTCCTGCTCCCCATTCTTTCCGAAGACTCTGTGCGCAAGTCCAAGCAGATATGGTGTTCCAGCGATCGAGCCAAGGCATGGAACGACTGGATGGTCGATGGCAAGGTGCCGGCGGGGCGCGAAGATTGTGATACCTCCGCCGTGACCAAAAATCAGGAATTTGGCCGCAAACTCAATATCACTGGCACCCCGACCATGTTCTTTGCTGATGGCGAGCGGGTTCCCGGCGCGATTCCGCTGGCCCGCATCGAGCAGAAACTCGGTCAGGTCAAGTAGCATCACGGGCAGTGATACTCGGGCGCACTCGCTGCGCCTATTGTGATTCGTCCATTCCGAAGGCATGATCCTTGAACCTTGAAACCTCAGTTGACCGCTTATCCAGCCTTGGCCAGCCGCCTGAATACAGGCCTTTGCGCCTTCGAGGCGATTCACCCCTTGGGTGACAGCGCGACGTGGCCGCTGGCACGCCTGGTCGGGCGCCCGGCT
>JAUYEI010000030.1 GCA_030691385.1 Azonexus sp. | reverse complement strand
AGCCGGGCGCCCGACCAGGCGTGCCAGCGGCCACGTCGCGCTGTCACCCAAGGGGTGAATCGCCTCGAAGGCGCAAAGGCCTGTATTCAGGCGGCTGGCCAAGGCTGGATAAGCGGTCAACTGAGGTTTCAAGGTTCAAGGTTGATGCAACGCTTGCTGGATCAATCGATCCGTCAGCGTCGGAATGCCGAGTGTCCTGACCCCGCCTTGCGGCTTGGGGATATCCACCCGGCGCACCGGCGAGGGGATGTATTCCCCCGCCAGCAACACTGGCCTTGATCGTCGGCCAGTGTTGCTTGAGATGCCCTTTGAACTCGGCTACGCCGATGCCATCCACTCCGGCCGCGCCTTTGTTCTTGAGCACTCGATCAAGGCTACGCATCAGGTTCCTCCAGATTTCCAGTCGCCCAGAACACCCTTGCCGTTCAGCTAACTCTTCCCCTTGTCGGGCGAGTAGAGGACTTCCACCTCCAAGTGAGTGCGCCCTGCCGGGGGCACGAAGCAAAAAGCCCCGCACAAGGCGGGGCTCTTCAAAGCGGCAAAGCCTGGCGGGGAATTACATTCCCATGCCGCCCATACCGCCCATGTCAGGCATGCCGCCGGCCGGCTTGTCTTCAGCCAGTTCGGCCACCATGCATTCGGTGGTCAGCATCAGGCCGGCGATGGACGCGGCGTTCTGCAGTGCGGTGCGGGTCACCTTGGTCGGATCGAGCACGCCCATTTCAACCATGTCACCGTATTCGCCGGTGGCCGCGTTGTAACCGTAGTTACCCTTGCCACGCTGCACCTTGTCGACGACGACAGACGGCTCGTCACCAGAGTTGGCGACGATTTCGCGGAGCGGCTGCTCCATGGCACGGAGAACGATCTTGATGCCGGCATCCTGATCGTGATTGTCGCCCTTGATCTTGCCGACAGCAGCACGAGCACGGATCAGCGCAACGCCGCCGCCAGCCACAACGCCTTCTTCAACCGCAGCACGGGTAGCATGCAGGGCATCTTCAACGCGCGCCTTCTTTTCCTTCATTTCGACTTCGGTGGCGGCACCAACCTTGATGACGGCAACGCCGCCAGCCAGCTTGGCAACACGCTCCTGCAGCTTTTCCTTGTCATAATCGGAAGTCGCTTCATCGATCTGGGTACGGATCTGCTTGACGCGCGCCTGGATGACAGCAGCTTCGCCGGCACCGTCGATGATGATGGTGTTTTCCTTGGAAACTTCGATGCGCTTGGCCTGGCCCAGATCCTTGAGGACAGCCTTTTCCAGCGACAGACCGGTTTCTTCGGCGATGACCGTGCCGCCGGTCAGGACAGCGATGTCTTCCAGCATGGCCTTGCGACGATCGCCAAAGCCCGGGGCCTTGACGGCAACGGTCTTCAGGATGCCACGGATGTTGTTCACCACCAGGGTTGCCAGGGCTTCGCCATCGACATCTTCAGCAATGATCAGCAGCGGACGGCCGGCCTTGGCCACTTGCTCGAGGATCGGCAGCAGGTCGCGGATGTTGGAAATCTTCTTGTCGTAGAGCAGGACCAGCGGGTTTTCCATCAGCGCTTGCTGCTTGTCACCGTTGTTGATGAAGTACGGGGAGAGGTAGCCGCGGTCGAACTGCATGCCTTCGACGACGTCGAGTTCGTTGGCCAGGGACTTGCCATCTTCAACGGTGATGACGCCTTCCTTGCCGACCTTTTCCATGGCATTGGCGATGATTTCGCCAATATCGGAATCAGAGTTGGCGGAAATGGAGCCAACCTGAGCGATTTCCTTGGTCGTGGTACAGGGCTTGGAGAAGGATTTCAGCTCGGCGATGGTGGCGATCACCGCCTTGTCGATACCGCGCTTCAGATCCATCGGGTTCATGCCGGCGGCAACGTACTTCATGCCTTCGCGGACGATGGCCTGGGCCAGAACCGTCGCGGTCGTCGTGCCGTCACCGGCGATGTCGGAGGTCTTGGAAGCGACTTCCTTGACCATCTGGGCGCCCATGTTGGCGAACTTGTCTTTCAGTTCGATTTCCTTGGCGACAGAAACGCCGTCCTTGGTGACCGTCGGGCCGCCGTAGGAACGCTCGAGAACGACATTGCGGCCTTTCGGGCCAAGGGTGACCTTGACTGCGTCAGCCAGGATATTGATGCCTTCGACCATGCGGGCGCGGGCGGAATCACCGAATTTGACTTCTTTAGCTGCCATTTATAACTCCTGAATTTTGAACTGAATTTCGGGTTGACCGCAACGCTTAAGCCTGCAGAACGCCCATGATGTCTTCTTCACGCATGACCAGGACTTCCTGGCCATCGACCTTGACGGCCTGGCCGGCATACTTGCCGAACAGAACGCGGTCGCCAACCTTGACGTCGAGGGCGATCTGCTTGCCGTTGTCGTCGCGCTTGCCCGGGCCGATGGCCAGAACTTCGCCCTGATCCGGCTTTTCGCCAGCGGAATCGGGAATGACGATGCCGGATGCAGTGGTGCGCTCGGCTTCAACGCGCTTGACGATCACTCGGTCGTGCAAAGGACGGATATTCATAAATCTGACTCCTGAAATTGAATTGCAACACACGGAAAATTGGCCGGCCGCACCGGAGCGCGGATTCGGGACCAGAGCGGGCGGGTTGTTAGCACTCGCCTCTGGTGAGTGCTAATAATAGGGTCGAGGAAGGGGTATTTCAAGGGCGATGGCTGAAATTTTTGTGCTCGCGCCGGCCCGGGCGTACGACCCGCTGATCGGCGTTTGCCGCCGGCAGCGCGCCGAAGCCCGCAAACCAGGGGCCGCTGGCACGTCCAACTGAGGTTTCAAGCTTGACCACCCGCTCGATCTGCACATCAACGCGACCCTGAAAAATCGCGAGGAAATCAACCGCCTGCTCGATACACTGAAACAACAGAAGCAGACGGACAGCCAGAGAGCCCTGCTCGACAAATTTGGCGCCAGCCGCGAACAGTTCTCGAAAGAGGGTGTCAATGCGGCGCGCAAGCTGCTGACCGAAGGCAAGTTTCATGACGCCAACGTGGGCCTGCTGACCAAAATCAACCCGCTGTACGCGGAGATGTACCGCAATGGCGAAGCCTTGATCCAGCAATTGAGCAGCAATGCCGAAGCGCTCGCAACGACTACAATGGGGGCTTTCGAGCCCCACTTTTTTGCCATGACCCAGCCCAGCCCGACGCCACGCCCGCCCGCTCATCGCCAGCTACGGCAGAGGCTTGGCATGCTCGCGCTGACCACGGCAGCCGGGCTGGCCAGCGCCGATCTGCCGCCCAGCGTCCTCCAGGCCCTGAAGGCGGCGCAGATTCCCGCCGCGAACGTCGCCGTCGTCGTCCACCCGGTCGATGCCGGCGCGCCGCTAGTCGCCCACAATGCCGGCCGTGCCATGAACCCGGCTTCGGTCATGAAGTTGGTCACCACCTACGCCGCCCTCGATCTGCTCGGCCCGGCCTACACGTGGAAAACCACGGCGTGGACCGAGACTGCCACGGTCGACGGGAATTCAGGCGGAAATCTGTATATCCGCGGCAGCGGTGACCCGCGCTTCGCCATCGAGCACCTGACTGCCCTGCTCCGCCAGATCCAGGTCCGCGGCGTGCGCCGGATCGACGGCGACATCGTGCTCGACCGCAGCGTCTTCAACATCCCGGCCATCGACCCCGGCGCCTTCGACGACAAGCCGATGCGGCCCTACAACGTCGGCCCTGACGGTTTTCTGCTCAACTTCCGTGCCTTGCGCTTCACGCTGCAGCCGGACAACGGCCGGCCGCGCGTGCTCATGGAAACGCCGAGCGAGGGCCTGCGCATCGACAATCAATTACGCGCCGGCGAAGGCACCTGCGGCAGCAACTGGAAGGATCTCATCAGCGTCCGGCTGATTCCCGAAAACAATGGCAATCGACTGGAATTCACCGGCAGCTACGCGGCGCTGTGTGGCGAAAAACCGTTGAGCCTGTCGCCGCTACCGGCCGAAGCGCAGAGCAGCGGCCTGATCCGCGCGTTGTGGAAGGAACTCGGCGGCACCTTGAATGGCCAGGTCCGCGCCGGCAACGTCCCGGTCGGCGCCAGGCTGCTCACCCAGCACGAATCGGCGCCGCTGGCCGACGCCGTGCGCGACATCAACAAGTTCAGCAACAACGTGATGGCCCGCCAGGTTTTCCTCACTATCGGCAACGATGCCGCACCGGCCACCGCCGAGCGCGCCCGGCAGCGCATCACCGACTGGCTGGCCGGGCGCCAGCTACGCTTTGACGAACTCGTCCTCGACAACGGCTCCGGCCTGTCGCGCAGCGAGCGGATCAGCGCCGACAGCCTCAACCGCCTGCTGCTCGACGCCTGGAGAAGCCCGGTCATGCCCGAATTCGTCTCCAGCCTGCCCATCGTCGGCATCGACGGCACGATGAAAAAACGCCTCAACGGCTCCGAGGCCACCGGCCGCGCCCACATCAAGACCGGCACGCTCGATGGCGTCAAGACCGCCGCCGGCTATGCTCTCGACGGTCAGGGCCGGCGCCATGCCGTCACTTTCCTGATCAACCACCCGAAGGCGCAAGCCGGCAGCGCGGCCATCGACGCCCTGCTCGCCTGGGTCGCCCAGCGGCGGTTCGGCGAGAAAATGCCGGTGCTCGACAATGAGTGAGCGCCCACCTTTTCCGGGCGAAGCGCTGGCCGAGGCCGGCCTCAACCGGCAATTCGTCTTCGATCTGGGCGTGCTACCTGAGGAGACGCGAAAAACCCTGTGTGACACCACCGGCTACCGTCAGCTCATCCTGCTCGGCCACGCCGGGCGGCGACTCTGGGAATGCGTGCAGGCTAGCGGTATGGCCAGCGAACATCCAATCGACGACTACACCGTGCGCACCGTCGAAAGCTGGCTGGGCGAACACCTGCCCGGCCGCGCCTACCGCATCGTTTATCCGGGCCGGCAGCCGGTCGGTTTGCAGGCGCTCGGCAAGCTGGCCGGCTGGCATCACACTTCGCCGTTCATGGTCGGCGTCGACGCCGAGTGGGGCAGTTGGTACGCCTACCGCGCAGCCGTGCTCATCGATTTTCAATTTCAGCCGTTTTTTCCGGTTGACCGTGGGAATCCGTGTATCGACTGCCAGACGACGCCCTGCATCACCGCCTGCCCGGCCGACGCGCTGGCCGGCGGCCAGTTCGATCTGCAGGCCTGCAGCGGCTATCGCCTGCAGACTGAATCCCCTTGCGCCGAAGGCTGCCTGGCCCGCCAAGCCTGCCCGGTCGGCGCCGAACATCGCTACGAGGCGGCCCAGATCGCCCACAGTTACCGCCGGTCGCTGACCATGCTCCGGCAATACTTTATCCAACCCTGACCTACTGGAATCCACGATGCGCTCAACGCTGCTTTTCCTTCACCTCGCCGGCGTCATCGTCTGGGTCGGCGGCATGTTCTTCGCCCATTTCTGCCTGCGCCCGGTGGCCGCCGAACAACTCCCGCCGCCCCAGCGCCTGCCGCTGCTGGCCGGCGTGCTCGGCCGTTTCTTCCGGATCGTTGCAGTCGCGATTGCCGTGATCCTGCTCTCCGGCATCGCGCGCATGCTCAACGTCGGTTTTGCCAACGCCCCGCTGCACTGGCACGTCATGCTGAGCAGCGGCCTGATCATGACCATCATCTTCGTCGACATCGCGCTGCGCCATTTCGCCCGGCTGCAGGCTGGCGTCGCGGCACAGGACTGGCCGGCGGCCGGGGCGGCGATGAACACCATCCGCCAGCGGGTCGCACTCAATCTGGGGCTGGGCGTGGCGACGGTCGCCGTTGCCAGTTTCGGCGTCGGCTTCTGAGCCTTAGTTGCCGACCGGTTTGACGCCAAACAGCGCAACCCAGCCGCGCACGACGCGATAGGCCACCCACAGGCCAAGGATGGCGATCAACAGCCAGGCGAGCGGAATGCCGATGATGGTGATGACCAGCAGGCCGTAGAAAATGAGCCCGAGGAAGGTGCACCAGAAAGTGCGGATCTGCCAGCGAAAGTGGCTTTCGAGCCAGCTACCGTTGACCTCGCTGCGCTTGAGGTAATTGAGAAAGACCGCGCACAGCGACGGCAGACCGAAGACGAAGCCGCCAGCCACCGTCGCCGCCGAGGTAATGCCGACGAGCACGGCAATGGCGTGCAGCCCATAGATGAAGTGGGTGAGCTGAACGAGCGAGGGGCGGACGCCGCCCAGATCTGGGGCAGGAACGGGGTCATTCATGGGGCCACCTCCGAAAGGGTTTTCTGCATGAGCAGCGCGTGGCCGGCTGCCGGGTCGAGGACATACGGCGCGTAGCCGGCCTGTTGATAGGATGCCATCGCCCGCGTGTTGTTGGACAACACTTCGAGCGTCAGCTTGCAGCAACCGAGCTGGCGGGCGCGTTCTTCGGCCCAGGCGAGCAGGGCCTGACCGATACCCTGGCCGCGCCGGCCTTTGAGCACGACGATGTCGTGAACATTGAGCAAGGGCAGCGCGGCGAAGGTGGAAAAACCGGCGAAGCAGTCGATCAGGCCGACCGCCTTGCCGTCGAGCCAGGCCAGCGCGCCGTGGAAACCGGGCACCTCGCGGATGGTACGGACGAGATTGAGCTTGGCGTAGTCGGACAGGCCGTCGCCGCCACCCATCGGATCCTGCGCGTAATGATCGAGCAGGCCAAGCCAGATTTCAGCCTGGGCCAGGTCGGACAGATCGAGCGGAACGACTTTGACGGTCACAGGCCGAGATCGCCCCACATGGCGTCGACCTTCTTCTTCACACCGTCATCCATGACAATCGGCCGCCCCCATTCGCGGCTCGTTTCGCCCGGCCACTTGTTGGTCGCGTCCAGCCCCATCTTGGAACCGAGGCCGGCCACCGGGCTGGCGAAATCGAGGTAATCGATCGGTGTGTTGTCGACCAGCGTCGTGTCGCGTGTCGCGTCCATGCGCGTCGTCATCGCCCAGACCACTTCCTTCCAGTCGCGGATGTCGATGTCGTCGTCGACGACGATGATGGTCTTGGTGTACATGAACTGGCGCAGGAAGGACCAGATGCCGAACATGATGCGCTTGGCGTGGCCGGGGTATTGTTTCTTGATGCTGACGATGGCCATCCGGTACGAGCAGCCTTCCGGCGGCAAGTAGAAATCGACGATTTCCGGATACTGCTTCTGCAACAGCGGCACGAACACCTCGTTGAGCGCCACGCCGAGCACGGCCGGCTCGTCGGGCGGCTTGCCGGTGTAGGTGCTGTGGTAGATCGGGTCGCGGCGCAGGGTCATGCGCTCGATGGTGAATACCGGAAATTCGGCCTGCTCGTTGTAGTAGCCGGTGTGGTCGCCGTAGGGGCCTTCGAGCGCCATCTCGCCGGGATGGATGACGCCTTCGAGGACGATTTCGGCCGAAGCGGGCACTTGCAAAGCCGAGCCAAGGCATTTGATCAGTTCGGTCTTGCCGCCACGCAGCAAGCCGGCGAACTGGTATTCGGAAAGCGAATCGGGCACCGGCGTCACGGCGCCGAGGATGGTGGCCGGATCGCAGCCCAAAACGACAGCGACCGGAAACGGTTGCCCGGGATTGGCCAGATGAAACTCGCGAAAATCGAGCGCCCCGCCGCGATGGGCCAGCCAGCGCATGATCACCTTGTTCGGCCCCAATACCTGCTGGCGATAGATGCCGAGGTTCTGCCGATTCTTGTGCGGGCCCTTGGTGACGACCAGGCCCCAGGTGATCAGCGGCGCCACGTCGCCCGGCCAGCAATGCTGGATCGGCAACTTCGCCAGATCGACGTCCTTGCCCTCCCAGACGATTTCCTGACAGGGCGCCGACGATACCGTTTTCGGCGCCATGTTCATGACCTGCTTCAAGATCGGCAGCTTGTCCCAGGCATCCTTGAGGCCCTTCGGTGGCTCCGGTTCCTTGAGGTAGGCGAGTAGCTTGCCGACTTCGCGCAGCGCCTGCACCGACTCTTCGCCCATGCCGAGCGCCACCCGCTTCGGCGTGCCGAACAGGTTGGCCAGCACGGGAATGGTATGCCCCTTGGGCTTCTCGAACAAAATGGCCGGCCCTTCCGCACGCAGCACGCGGTCGCAGATTTCGGTCATTTCGAGGCGGGTATCGACCTCGACGCCGACCCGTTTGAGTTCGCCGGTCTTTTCCAGTTGCGACATGAAGTCGCGCAGATCGTGATATTTCATCGGATTCGGTAAGCCTCGTGACATTGGGCACAACTGCCGGTCAATTGCGGCAGCATGGCGGTGGCGGTATGTTGGTCGCCGGTCAGCGCGACGGTGGCGAAATCGCTGGCGGCCTTGTAGCCGTCAAGCGCCAGATCCTGCATTTTTTGCGGCATGTACTGCTCCGGTTGCGCAATCGCCGGTAGCTGGGTGTGATTCCACCATACCGCCACGCCGAGGCGAAACTGGGCGATCTGCCCGGCCTCGACAACCCGGCCTTCGTTCAAGCGTTGCAGAACGGCGTCGAGGGCAGCCATCCGGTCACGCATTTCCGCCCGCAAGGCCAGCCGGGCTGGCGACGGCATCCTGATCAGCTCGCGTTCGTCGTAGAAATTGTCGGGCGCGGCCGGCAGGGCAACCGGCGCGGGCTGAACAATCTTGGCTGGCGCCGCCTTTTTTGCGGCCACGGTTTTTTTGACCGCCGGCACCTTTTTTACCGCAACCGACTTTTTGACCAGCACCGCCTTCTTGGCCGTCACCGTCGTACCGAGCGCCCCCGGCGCCAGCACGACGCAGACCAGCCCGAGGAGGACGGCGGCTGGTTTCATCGCGAGCGATACGAAAAGTGGCAGCCGACGCAGGCTGCCGTCAGATTGGGCAGCAGGGCCAGCGCCTTGTCGCGGTCACCGGTCCTGGCTGCGGCAGCGAATTCGCTGACCGCCCTGTGACCATCCATGCCGATGCCGTGCATGGCCGGCGGCATGTGCGGGCCGGGCCGGGCGTCGAAAGGCTTGCTGCGATGTTTGCCCATGGCCGAGATGCCCAGCTTAGCCTCGGCCGCCTCGCCGGCCTCCTTGACCTTGCCAGCCGCCATCAAGAACAGCACTTCATTGACCGCCACGAGATTGTCGAGCATCTCCTGACGCAGCGATTCCTGCGCCGGTTCGGGCAATTTGGCCAGTTGGCGGGTGTCTTCGGCCACTGCCACGGTCGACAGGAAAAACAGGGCAAAAATGAAAGCCTTCATGCGAAGCTCCTTCCGGAAACCACGAAATCAACAACGATGCCAACGAAAATCGCCAGGCCGACCCAGTTGTTGTGCAGGAAGGCCTTGAAGCAGCGCATCCGCTCGCGGCCACGAATCCAGGTGAAATGGACGCCCATGATATTGGCGGCGACGACCAGTCCGGCGTAGAAGGCGATGCCGAGATTCAGGCTGTAACCGATCCCGCCGATGATCGCCAGCATCGCCGCATAACAAACCATCACCGCCGCGACGTCGAAGCGACCAAAGGTAATGGCCGAGGTCTTGATGCCGATTTTCAGGTCGTCCTCGCGGTCGACCATGGCGTATTCGGTGTCGTAGGCGACCGCCCAGAAAACGTTGGCGAGCAGCAGCCACCAGGCTTCGGCCGGCACGCCGCCGACCTGCGCCGCGTAGGCCATCGGAATCCCGAAACCGAAGGCAATGCCGAGGTAAGCCTGCGGAATGGCCAGGAAGCGTTTGGTAAACGGATAGCTGGCGGCCAGGAAAAGCGCCGGCACCGAGAGCCAGATGACCAGCGTGTTGCCGAGCAACAGGACCAGCGCGAAGGAGAGCAGGGAAAGCCCGGCGAAAAGCGCCAATGCTTCCTTCGTCGTCACCTTGCCGGCGGTCAGCGGACGCTCTTTGGTCCGCTCGACATGCTTGTCAAAATCGCGGTCGGCGTAGTCGTTGATGACGCAGCCGGCCGAGCGCATGAGCACGGTGCCCAGGACGAACACCCAGACCACCCACCAGTTCGGCCGGCCCAGCGCCGACAGCCAGAGCGCCCACAGCGTCGGCCAGAGCAGCAGCAGGATGCCGATCGGCTTGTCGAGCCGCATGAGCTTTTCGTAGAGATCGAGTTTTTCCTTGAGGGCAGGCCAGTTCATCGGGCGATTTTACCTTGGCCGTTGCACTCAGGCCGCACTGTGGCGGCTCGCCTGCTGCCAGGTGACGACTGCCTGCCCGGCGTGGGCGAGGATGGCCTGGTAGCGCTCGGCCGGCAGGGCGTGGCGCAGCGAGGCGAAAAGCTGCTGCGTGCCGTCCTGGGCCAGCGGCGATTTCGGCGCGATGTCGGAGAGCAGGGCGATCTGGATATTGGCCAGCGCATCGGCCAGCAGGCGCCAGCCGAGTTCCGGCATCTGCTCGTTGAGCGCCACCATCATGCTGCCCAGCGGCTGGACGATGCCCTGTACCTGCTCGGCCGTTTCGCAGGCGGCCATGGCGTGCCACAGCGCGAGGTGAATGCCGCGCCGCAGGTCCACCTTGAAATCGATGGCATCGGACTCAACCTCGGCGATCTGCTCGAAATACTGCTGGAACAGCGTGTCCTGGCGCGCATCCAACCGGGTGCGCAAGCCGCCGATGAGGGCCGTCAACGAATCGATGGCCTCAAGATTGAAGGCCTGCGTGTAGGCCAGCCCCCACTGGTCGAGACCGCTGATCAGCATGGCCAGACGCAGCGCCCGCGCCTGGTCGCTGGCCGCAGCCTGACACCACTCGAAACAGTGCGCCGCCACCTCGCCGAGCACCGCCACATCGGGCGCTGAATCGACCGTCGCCGCCTGCCGAAAAGCCCCGGCGAAAACGTCCTGCGCCATGCGCGCCGCCAGGCGCTGGGTATCGGCGCTGGCTAGCGAGGCGAGTTGATCGGCGGGAATCTGGGCGGCTGTCGTCATGGCGAATCGAATTGAGGGGAAAAACGCCATTTTAACGGGAGGCCACCGCCCTGAGCCCGAATGCCACGGTCAACCGGAAAAATTGGCCAAAATTGAAAGCGTAATCGGCTCGGCCAAATCGCGATATGCGCCGCAATGCGGGGTGGAACACCATGGCGTCGTTGCCGGCTGCATGATTCTGACCACATAATCAGTGCATGAATATCAACTCACCTGCTGACCTTGGCATCTGTAAAAACTCGGCCGTCACCGAGAGCGCCGGCTCCGAGCCCGCTACCGACCAAGGCTGGCGCACTCCGGCCCGGCGGACAGCCCACCACCAGCCCTGCGCCCGGACCACGATGGCGGGGTGCGCTTGAGTTCGATAAAGCCCGACGCCGACCAGCCGCCGCTTCGTCGCCAGAGCCAGCATGGCCGGCGACTCTCGCTGCCGCTGCTGCTCTCCCTGCTCGCCCACGCACTGCTGTTGAGCCTGAGCTTCGGCAGTCAGGAATTCGGGCTGCCCGGCTTCGCCTTCCCCTGGCAGGACCGGCGGGCCGAGGTACCGGATCTGCGCGTCATGCTCGCTGCGGCACCGGTGGTCGAGGCAAAACCAGCCATCACCTCGCCCCCGCCCTTCTCTCCGGCTCCGTTGACGGCATCGCCGCCGGGCGTGATCGAGCCAACCGTGGCCGCTGAACCCGTGCCACTCAAGTCTCCCGAGCCGTCTGCGGCACAGCCCGCCCCGGCGATCCTGACGCTGAGCACGCCGACGGCGAAGGCCAGTCCGGCCGCGACCAGCGTGGCCCCGGCGACCATGCCTGCTGATTCACCGCCCCCGGCCAAGCCATTTCCGGCCGTCATCGCCATGGAGCACGCCAAAGAACCCGAGTTCATCGTACCTCCCGCGCCATCGGAGCCGACGCCAGTCACCGATGAGGCAGCGCGGGACGACACAGCCCGGGAAGCGGCACGGGCAGAGACCGAGCGACTGGCCGCCGAACGCCAGGAGAACGCACGACAGGCCGCCGCCCGCGAGGAAGCGGCACGGCGCGAGGCCGCTCAGCTTGAAGCACGCGAGCAGGATGCCCGACGCGATGCGGCGCGGCGGGCAATGGGCCGACAACTCGACGAGGAAGCCGCTCGCCGCCAGGCGGCTCAGGCGGCAAACCGTCTTTCACCATCGGCGAGCTCCTTGCGCCGTGGCCGGCTCTTCGGGCGGGCCGACCCCAACGCCGAACTCATCCTGTATGCCGAAGCCTGGAGCCGGAAGATCCATTTCAGTACGGCCTTCGACTCGGTGCGCGAGCTGGTCAGGCAGCCGCACACCAAGCCACTGGTGACGGTGGCGATTCGCAGCGACGGCTCGGTGGAGTCCGTGACATTCGTTCTGTCCAGCGGCGTGCCCGCCATCGACAACGCGATACGGGAGCTTGTGCAAAGCCTTGCTCCGTACCAGCCCTTCTCGCCTGGGCTTAGCCGCGATTTCGACGTCGTCGAGATTCGCCGGACCTGGCACTTCGACTCGGCCATTCGGCTGTATTGACGACATGGCGCCCCTTACAGGCGCCCTCCCCGCAACGCCTCCACCACCTTTTGCAGGTGCGCCGGCCTGGCTTCTTCCGGCAAAACCGGCGCCCCGACCTGCAGGCTGATCGACGCAAACACACCGCGCCGGAGCGGTATTTTCATCGCCTCGCCGTCGATGCGCGAAAAGTAGCTGCCCCACAGGCCACTCAGCGCCATCGGCACCACCGGCACCGGATTGGCGGCGAGGATGCGGCTGATGCCCGGGCGGAAAGCCTGCAACTGGCCGTCGCGGGTGATGCGGCCCTCGGGGAAGATGCCGACGAGCTCGCCGTTGGCCAGCGCCCGGCTCACTTCGGCGAAAGCCGCTTCGAGCATCGCCGGATCGTCCTTCGCCGAGGCGATGGGGATGGCCCCGCAATGGCGGAAGATGAAGCCAAGCAGCGGCGTCTTGAAAATGCGATGGTCCATGACAAAGCGCACCGGCCGCGGCGAGGCGCCCATGATGATGACGGCGTCGGCGAAGCTGACATGGTTGGCGACGAGCACGGCGGCACCTGCCTGCGGGATGTGCTCGATGCCTTCCGTGCGCAGCCGGTACACGGCCTTGACCAGCAGCCAGGCGACGAAGCGCAGCAAAAACTCCGGCACCAGCCCGTAGATATAAACCGCCACCAGCGCATTGAGCAGCGCCGCCAGGCCGAACAAGGCCGGCATCGACAGCCCGGCGCCAAGCAGGCTGGCCGCCCCGAGCGCCCCGACGACCATGAACAGGGCGTTGAGAATATTGTTGGCAGCGATGACGCGCGCCCGGTGTTCCGCCGAACTGCGCAACTGGACCAGCGTGTAGAGCGGCACGATGAAGAAGCCGCCGAAGACGCCGAGCATCATGAGGTCGAACAGGACGCGCCAGATGGCCGGGATGCTGAGCAGGACGAGCAGTTCATGCGGCGCCGTGCCGGGCAGGCCGACCGGCGAGGCGAAGTACAGATCGAGGCCGAACAGCGTCAGGCCGATCGAGCCGAAGGGGACGAGGCCGATTTCGACATGCTTGCCCGACATCCGCTCGCAGAGCATGGAGCCGATGCCGATGCCGACCGTAAAAATCGCCAGAAGCATGGTGACAGCCGACTCGCCACCGCCCAGCACGAACCTGGCGTAGGCCGGGAACTGGGTGAGGAAGAGCGCGCCGTAGAGCCAGAACCACGAAATGCCGAGGATGGACAGGAAAACCGTGCGGTTCTGCCGGGCGAAGGTGATGTTGCGCCAGGTTTCGGTCAGCGGATTGAGGTTGATCGTCAGGTCCGGCACTGGCGGCGGCGCGGCCGGGATGCCGCGGCTGCTCACGTAGCCGGCGGCGGCGACAACGAAACCGCCGAGCGCGATGAGGGCCGGATGCTCGACCGAGCCGGCCAGAATCCCGCCAGCCAGGGTGCCGATCAGGATGGCGACGAAGGTGCCGGCCTCGATCAGCGCATTGCCGCCGACCAGTTCATCGGTGCGCAGATGCTGCGGCATGATCGCGTACTTGACCGGCCCGAACAGCGTCGAATGGCAACCGAGCAGGAACAGCGAGCCCATCAGCACGGACAGGCTGTGCACGAAGAAACCGGCCGCGGCGACAAGCATGATGAGCATTTCCAAGACCTTGACGAGGCGGGCGAGCATCGCCTTGTCGTACTTGTCGGCCAGTTGCCCGGCCGTCGCCGAGAACAGGAAGAAGGGCAGGATGAAGATGCCCGCCGCCATGTTGGCCAGCAGGCCCGGCGACAGGGTCGTCCAGTGCGCCGCCTGGAAAGTCAGCAGCACGACCAGCGCGTTCTTGAACAGATTGTCGTTGAAGGCGCCAAGGAATTGCGTGACGAAAAAAGGCGCAAAACGCCGGGTTTTCAGGAGTCTGAATTGACCGCTCATGCGTGGCTCGCAGCAAAAAATCGGCGGGTGTTGAAGACCGCTGGTGAAAAGGAATGCCCCTGCCAGCCAAGCAGGCGCTTGAGGGTGAAATCGAAAAGCAGCGGATTGTGCTGGCGCAGGATGTCGAGATCGTTAATCGCCGCTTTTGGCAGCAGGCCGGCCCGGGCCATGGCTGAGGGCGAGGTCAGCGGGACGATGCCGGGCAGCGGGTAGTCGGAACCGTGCAGCAGGCGATCATGCAGATCGCTGCGTTCGAGCAGCGTGCGGATCAGGGCCGGCTGGCGGTTGCGCTGGGTGATGGCCGAGATGTCGCCATGCGCCAGCCCCTTGGCGCGCGGTTCGGCCATGAGTTTGAGGAAGAGGTCGAAACTGGAGCGCACCTTGCCATCGTCGTCGAGATCGTCGCCCAGCGAGGCGCAATGGGCGACGACGACCTTGACCCCGGCATCGAGCGCCCGGCGCAGGCGCAGCGGGTTGCCGAAGGCCTGCGTGTCGCTGCCTTTGACGGCCTTTTCCTCGCCGCAATGGACGATGAGCGGCGTGCCGTTTTCGGCCAGCACGCGGTAGAAGGCGTCGCATTTGGCATCGGCCGGGTCCATGCCCATCGCGGCGGGCAGCCATTTGACGGCGCGCGCGCCGTTGGCCACGGCCAGCTTGAGGTCACCGGCCGCGCCGGCATGGTAGGGGTGCAACGAGGCCACCCACTCGAAGCGCGCCGGGAAATCCCTGGCCAGTTTGGCCGCCCAGGCGTTGGGCACGTAGAAGGCAGAATGCTCGGGGTGGGCGTCGCCCTTGGTGTCGTGAAAACGCTCGAAGGCGAAGAGCATGACCTTGAAGCCTTCCGGCATCGCGTCGCACAAATTGAGCAGGCGCGCGACGTAGGCCTGATCAACCTTGCCCGGCGCATCGTGGGCGCAACCGGCGTTCATGTAGAACAGGCGCTGGGCGTAGTGCAGCGGATGCAGGAGCGAGGACAGTTGCGGGCCGACGACGATGCCGCTGCCGCCATCGCCGATGCCGGCCAGATGGACGTGGCAGTCCCACAATTGCGCCGGATCGATGCCGGCCCAGGCCTGCTTGAGCCACGGGCTGTCGATCAGCCCGGCCGGGATGGCGACACGGCATTTGTTGACCAGCAACTGCATGGCCAGCGCCGTGCCGCCGGCCGCCAGCGCGGCGCCACCGGCCAGCCAAGCGAGGAAGCGGCGACGCCCCCGCTCGGCGGACATTTCATTTTTGGGCATTTTTTCCGGTTGACCGTGGGCATCGCGAAAACGGCTCATACCGCCTCCGCCAAGCGTTTCAGCGTCACGTAATCAACCTTGCCGGTGCCGAGCAGCACCATCGCCTCGCCCTTGGCCGGGTCGGGCTGGCTGGCGGCGGCGTGGGGCAAGGTCGGCGAAGCTGCCGCGGCGAGTTTTTCGACGACTTCAAGGCTGAGCATTTCACCGGCAATCCTGGCAAAGCGCTGGATGCGACCGACGATTTTGACGAATCGATCTTCGTCCAGTTCGACCACGTCGCCGGTCTCATGCCAGCCATCGCCGCTGTCCGACACCGGCGGTTGCAGCACGCCGAGTTGGTCGGCCTTGAGGCAGGGCTTTGACATCAACCTTGAAACCTCAGTTGACCGCTCATCCAGCCTTGGCCAGCCACCTGAATACAGGCCTTTGCGCCTTCGAGGCGATTGCCCCCTTGGGTGACAGCGCGCCGTGGCCGCTGGCACGCCTGGTCGGGCGCCCGGCTTTGTCGCTCCTTCTTGCCGGCATGAGCCTGCTGCGTCGTCGTTTTGCGCCGGCCATCCCGCCCAGGCGCACCATCAGCCACGTCCAACTGAGGTTTCAAGGTTTAA
>JAUYEI010000022.1 GCA_030691385.1 Azonexus sp. | reverse complement strand
CGAAGCGACGACGCAGCAGGCTCATGCCGGCAAGGAGAAGCGACCAAGCCGGACGCCCGACCAGACGTGCCAGCCGCCGCGTAGCGCTGTCACCTGTTAACGGGTGAATCGCCTCGAAGGCGCAAAGGCCTGTATTCAGGCGGCTGGCCAAGGCTGGATAAGCGGTCAACTGAGGTTTCAAGGTTCAAGGTTCAAGGATCATCGATCGGCTGATCAAAATACCCTCCCCGGCGCCGGATGGCGCGGGCGTAGGCCTCGATGGTCTTGGGCTGCAGGCCCTTGAGTTTGAGATGCTTGAGATGGGTTTGGTATTGCCGGTCAAAGTGGCCGGAAGAAGCGTTCGTCATGCTGGTTTATCCTCACGAAATATTGCAGAATCACTTCCCTCAACGGCGAGGGGGTGAAAGTGCAGAATATGTCGGAAGGCTCAGTCAGGCGACTTCTCCGCGTAGCGGCTTCGTCCAGCGCGCAGTTCCAGTGGGACGCTTGCGCCGGCAAGCCGGCTTCGCGCCCCTGAGCTAGCACGTTAGGCTTTCATTCCATGCCCACTCGATCTTTTTTGGGCGTTCCCTGCAAAGCATGGTTGTTGCTTACGGCGGGGCCAATGCTGTTTTTGTTAGGCATCGTCGGGGCCTCGATATTTCTCAGTGTCCGAGAGGTGCCAGAGGCACAAATACCTGAACGAGTCACTGCACTGGTGCCACATATATTGCTCGGTGTTCTTGTGTGTCTTGCTGCTCTCATGGCACGCTTCGTCTCCCAAGTCAGAGCCGTGTGGCTGCTGCCTGATCGCAGCAAAGCTCTTTCCGACATCATGATCGGATTGCTTGCCGGGTTTTTATTGGCCATCTTGTATCTTTACTGGTTGGCACCGTTGCTTGAAACATTACAGCGCCTCTTCGGCGACTTTGTTCCCCCTGGTGCGG
Source organism: Azonexus sp. (assembly GCA_030691385.1). Classification (GTDB taxonomy): domain Bacteria; phylum Pseudomonadota; class Gammaproteobacteria; order Burkholderiales; family Rhodocyclaceae; genus Azonexus. The sequence continues at coordinate 33,545 of JAUYEI010000022.1, read as the reverse complement.
TACTGCCCGCTGTTTCAAGTAGCATCGGGCTATTCTTCATCGCAAACGTTCTGCTGGCGCCACTGGTCGAAGAAACCTTGTACCGTGGTATTGCCATCCCACTTTTCACTACTCACCTTGGCGCACTTAGGGCAGTGGCGTTATCCTGCATGCTCTTTGGTTTTTTGCATTGGGCTGGCGGGCTCTGGTACATGCTGCTAACCGGCGTCGTAGCTGGCGGCGTGTTTGCTGGTTTGTTTTATTGGCGAGGTGGCGTTCTTGCTCCCTTCGCCGCACATTTGGCATTAAATCTCATCGAGTTTATTTCTGCATGGCACGTACCCAACCAAGCCTGACGATTAATGCGCCGTGCCGGTTTGGCACAAAGCGGTGGCTCGGAATGCTCCTGAAGATGCCACTGACGCAAACTCTCATCGTCGAAGGCATAGTCACCACGGGACGCCAACCAGATCAACTCCCGTTCCTGTAGCGCCTTGATCGCACCCTGAATGGACGAGGTGGCTGGGTCTTCCCCCAATACAGCCTTGTACGCCGTCATGGCCTCTGAGGAATAGGGTTCATATTGGCAGTGAATCTGGTTATACGCAGACTTGAGACATTCGCGTGTAACCAAATGAAATTACAGTTCCTTTCGATACTTGCCAAAATGGCCAACGCGGCTTGATCGCGCCAGGACGGCTGTTTTCGGCCGAAGGCTTTGGGGATTGGCCCAAGCTTGTGGGAAAATGTCTTTTGAGTATTCATTGTTGATGGAGCAGTCATGATTTTAGTTACCGGTGCAGCAGGTTTTATTGGCAGTAATTTCGTGTTGGACTGGCTGGCCCAGTCCGACGAGCCGGTCATCAACCTCGATGACCTGACCTACGCGGGCAACCTCGAGAACCTCGCTTCGCTCGATGGCGATGCGCGGCATATTTTCGTCAAGGGCAGCATCGGCGACTTCGATCTCGTCACCAGACTGCTGGCCGAACACCAGCCGCGGGCGGTGGTCAATTTTGCTGCCGAATCGCACGTCGACCGCAGCATTCATGGCCCGGAAGACTTCATCCAGACCAATATCGTCGGCACCTTCCGCCTGCTTGAAGCGGTGCGTGCCTTCCACGGTCAACTGGAAAAATCGGCCAAAAATGAATTCCGTTTTCTTCATGTGTCGACCGACGAAGTCTACGGCTCGCTGGCCAAGGATGATCCGGCCTTCACCGAAACCCACCAGTACGAGCCGAACAGCCCGTACTCGGCGAGCAAGGCAGCGAGCGACCATCTGGTCCGCGCCTACCACCACACCTACGGCCTGCCGGTACTGACCACCAACTGCTCCAACAACTACGGTCCTTACCACTTCCCGGAAAAGCTCATCCCGCTGGTCATCCACAACGCCCTGGCCGGCAAGCCGCTGCCCATTTACGGCGATGGCCAGCAGATTCGTGACTGGCTGTATGTGAAAGATCATTGCTCGGCGATTCGCCGCGTGCTCGAAGCTGGCAAGCTGGGTGAAACCTACAACATCGGCGGCTGGAACGAGAAGCCGAATCTGGATGTCGTCCATACCCTGTGCACCATCCTCGACGAACTGAGCCCGCGTGCCGACGGCAAGCCTTACGTCGAGCAGATCACCTACGTCACCGACCGCCCGGGGCATGATCGCCGCTACGCGATTGATGCGACCAAGATCGAACGCGAACTCGGCTGGAAGCCGGCCGAAACCTTCGAGACCGGCATCAGGAAGACGGTGCAGTGGTATCTCGATAACCAGGCCTGGGTGGCCAATGTGACGAGCGGCGCTTACCAGAACTGGGTTGGCAAGCAGTACAGCGCCTGATCATGAAGATTCTTCTGACAGGCAAGAACGGCCAGGTTGGCTTTGAACTGCAGCGGGCTTTGGCGCCGCTCGGCGAGGTGGTTGCGGTTGATCATCAGGTGTGCGACCTGGCCAATCCAGACGCCATCAGAAAGCTGGTGGCCGAGGTCAAGCCGCAGGTGATCATCAATCCGGCGGCTTACACGGCGGTGGATAAAGCCGAAGCCGAGCCGGAACTGGCCGGGGCGATCAATGCCATCGCGCCGGGCGTGTTCGGCGAGGAGGCGGCTCGTCTTGGTGCGCTGGTCATTCATTTCTCGACGGACTATGTCTTCGACGGCAGCAAGCCCGGCGCTTATCTGGAAAGCGATGCGCCCAATCCGCAAAGCGTTTATGGCCAGACCAAGCTGGCTGGCGAGCAGGCTTTGCAGGCGAGCGGGGCAGATCATCTGATCTTTCGCACGAGCTGGGTGTTCGGTGCGCACGGCGCCAATTTCGCCAAGACCATGCTGCGTCTGGCGGCCGAGCGCGATGGATTGAAGATCGTCGCCGACCAGTTCGGCGCGCCGACTTCGGCGGCGCTGCTGGCTGACGTGACGGCACAGGTGCTCGGGCGCTACCAGCGCGAGGGCAGGGCGGGCTTCCCGTTCGGCCTTTATCACCTGGTCGCCGGTGGTTGCACGACGTGGCACGAATACGCGCAGACGGTGGTGCGCGCTGCCTTGGCAGCCGGCAAGCCGCTCAAGCTGACGGCCGACGATATCCTGCCGATCACCACCGCCGATTACCCGCTGCCAGCGCCCCGGCCCAGCAATTCCCGGCTCGACACCAGCCGCCTGCGCCAGACCTTCGGGCTGGAGTTGCCTGATTGGCAACGCGGGCTGGACCATGTTTTGCAGCAGATTCTCTAAGGAAACATTGAACAATTCGTCATCCCCGCGAAAGCGGGGATCCAGCGCTTTGAGTCTCATGGATTCCCGCCTTCGCGGGAATGGCAATTCCCAATTCAATCAATACCTCTCCAAATTAGGAAAGCATCATGCGTAAAGGCATCATCCTGGCCGGCGGTTCCGGCACCCGTCTCTACCCGGTCACCCTGGCCGTTTCCAAGCAACTGCTGCCGATCCACGACAAGCCGATGATCTACTATCCGCTGACGACGCTGATGCTGGCGGGGATTCGCGACATCCTGATCATCTCGACGCCGCAGGACACGCCGCGCTTTCAGCAGTTGCTGGGCGACGGCAGCCAGTGGGGCCTCAATCTGCAATACGCCGTCCAGCCCAGCCCGGACGGCCTGGCTCAGGCCTTCATCATCGGTCGCGACTTCGTCGGCCATGGCGACAGCGCGCTGGTTCTCGGCGACAATATTTTCTACGGCCACGAGTTTGCCAACGATCTCGGTGAAGCCGGTGCCCAGACCAGCGGCGCGACGGTCTTCGCCTACCACGTGCATGATCCGGAACGTTACGGTGTGGTCGAGTTCGACGCCGCCGGGCAGGCGATCAGCCTTGAAGAGAAGCCGAAGGTGCCGAAGTCGAATTACGCGGTGACCGGCCTTTATTTCTACGACAACCAGGTGCTCGACATCTCGCGCGACCTCAAGCCGTCGCCGCGCGGCGAGCTGGAAATCACCGACGTCAATCGCGTCTATCTCGAGCGCCAGCAGTTGAACGTGCAGGTCATGGGGCGCGGCCACGCCTGGCTCGATACCGGCACGCACGAAAGCCTGCTCGACGCCAGCCAGTTCATCGCCACCATCGAAAAGCGCCAGGGCCTCAAAGTGGCCTGTCCGGAAGAGATTGCATTCCGCAAGCAGTGGATTGACGGCGGCCAACTCGAAAAGCTGGCTCAGCCGATGATCAAGAACCTGTACGGCCAGTACCTGATGAGCGTGCTCAAGGAAAGGGTGTTCTGATGATTGCGATGCCGACAGCAATTCCCGATGTGATCGCGCTTGCACCCCGGGTTTTTGGCGACGACCGCGGCTTTTTCTATGAGAGTTACAACCAGAAGGTCTTTCAGGAGGCGACCGGGCTGGATGTGACCTTCGTTCAGGACAACCACTCCAAGTCCGCCCGCAACGTGCTGCGCGGTCTGCACTATCAAGTGCAGCATCCGCAAGGCAAGCTGGTGCGCGTGGTGCAGGGCGAGGTCTTCGACGTCGCGGTCGACATCCGCAAGGGCTCGAAAACCTACGGTCAGTGGGTCGGCGAACTGCTCTCGGCGGACAACAAGCGCCAGCTATGGATTCCGCCCGGCCTGGCCCACGGCTTTGTCGTGCTCTCCGAAACGGCAGAATTCCTCTACAAGACGACGGACTACTACGCGCCGGCGCATGAGCGCTGCATCGCGTGGAACGACCCGGATCTGGCGATTGACTGGCAGCTCGAAGGCGAGCCGCTGCTGTCGGCGAAGGATGCGGCGGGGCAGCGGTTTAAGGATGCGGTTGGGGAGTGAGTTTCTGGCCACTGTGGAACCATGGCTCATTGATGACTATCTAAGTGCTTGTATAATTTGATTCATGAAATCCCTTCGCTTCGTTGGTTCGAGCATTGATGACCTCAAGGATTTTCCTGCGGAGGCGCGGCGAGCGGCGGGTTTCGAGTTGCACTCGGTGCAATGCGGTCTGATGCCTTCTGATTTCAAACCAATGTTACATATTGGTTCTGGTGCTTACGAGATTCGGATCAAGCTGCTGGGCGAATGGCGGGTGATTTACGTCGCCAAGTTTGATGATGCCGTGTACGTCCTGCATGCTTTCCAGAAGAAAACTCAAAAGACACGCCAGGAGGACATCGAACTGGCTGCAAAGCGATACAAGCAGATTGGAGGTTGATATGAGCAAGGTTATTGAATCAAGCGGCAATGTTTTCACCGATCTCGGCTTCTCGGATGAGGAAGCTGTGCTCCTGAAACTGCGGGCGGATCTGATGGCCAGTTTGCGTAAGGAAATTGCCGATCAAGGCTGGACACAGCAGCAGGCTGCCGAGCGATTGGGCGTTGGTCAGTCACGTATTTCCGATCTGGTTCGCGGCAAGTGGGAAAAATTCAGTATCGACATGCTGATTACGCTGGCGGCGAGGGCTGGACGCAAGGTCGAGCTGGCTTTTGGTTGAGTGCCAGATGCTTGCTCATAGGGATGGTTTTTTAAGCTCGGAATAGGCGCTTTGTAGGTGCCCGGTGCAGATTTCATTTTTAGCCAAATTTTCCGGTTGACCGTAGCAATCAACTTTTCATAGGTATCGATTTTCATGACCCAGATTCTCCCCGTCGTACTCTCCGGTGGTTCCGGCACGCGTCTGTGGCCGCTGTCCCGCGAGAAATACCCGAAGCAGTTATTGCCGCTGGTCGGCGAACAATCGATGTTGCAAGCCACGGTAGCCCGTCTCGGTGGCCTGGCCGACATGGCCGGGCCGCTGCTCGTCTGCAACGAGGAGCATCGCTTCGTCGTCGCCGAGCAAGTCCGCACCCTCGGCCTGCACGGCTCGGTGCTGCTTGAACCCTTCGGCCGCAACACCGCCCCGGCACTCGCCCTGGCCGCTCTGTGGGCGGTGCGTGACGGCGAAGACCCGGTCCTCGTCGTCATGCCGGCCGATCACGACATTGCCGATGGCGCCGCCTTCCGTGACGCCGTCTCCCGCGCCGTCACCCTGGCCGCCACCGGCGTCACCGTCACCTTCGGCATCACCCCCGACTGCCCGGAAACCGGCTACGGCTACATCCAGCGCGGCCAGGCCCTGGACGACGGCTCCGGCGCCTTCGCCCTGGCCCGCTTCGTCGAAAAGCCCGATCGCCCGACCGCCGAAAGCTACCTCGACGCCGGCGACTACCTCTGGAACAGCGGCATCTTCGTCATGAAAGCCTCCGTCTGGATCACCGCCCTCGGGATCTGTCGCCCCGACATCCTGACCGCCTGCCAAAAAGCCCTGGCCGGCGGCAAGACCGATGGCGACTTCGTCCGCGTCGACGTTGACGCCTTCAAAGCCTGCCCGTCGGACTCCATCGACTACGCCGTCATGGAACGCCTGACCACCGGCGGTGCCGGCCTGCCCAAAGCCGCCGTCATCCCGCTCACCGCCGGCTGGTCCGACGTCGGCGCCTGGGACGCCCTGTGGAAAGTCCTGCCCAAATGCGGCGAAGGCAACGCCACCCGCGGTGACGTCATGCTCGAAAACTGCCGCGATACCCTCGTCGTCTCCGAAGGTCGCCTCGTCGCCTGCATCGGCGTCAGCAACCTCGTCGTCGTCGAAACCGACGATGCCGTCCTCGTCGTCCATCACGATGCGACGCAAGACGTGAAGAAAATTGTCGACCGCCTCAAAGCCGACCAACGCAGCGTCGCCCAATGGCACCGCAAGGTCTATCGCCCCTGGGGCTGGTACGACGGCGTCGACGCCGGCGAACGCTTCCAGGTCAAACGCATCGGCGTCAAACCGGGCGGCACCCTGTCCCTGCAAATGCACCACCACCGCGCCGAACACTGGATCGTCGTCAGCGGCACGGCGCGCGTGACCAAGGGCGAAGAAACCTTCCTCGTCTCGGAGAACCAATCCACCTACATCCCGCTCGGCATGACCCACCGCCTGGAAAACCCCGGTGTCGTCCCGCTCGAAATGATCGAAGTGCAGTCGGGCAGCTACCTGGGCGAGGACGATATCGTGCGCTTTGAGGATACGTACGGGCGGAGTTGAGGAGCGGGTTTCATGCGTTTAGTCTGAATGGACTATTGTCATAAATGCTGCCCCGATTCACTATTCTTCCTGAATAATTATTGATTTTCAGAAAGCGTATCCCCATGAAAAAATTCATTACCGGTATGGCTCTTGCCATCGCTGCCGTTTCCGCCTTTGCTGCACCCGCGCCCTCCGCTTCGCTGACCACCTCTGGTGCAACGTTTGCCGAATACACCGGCAGCACGGTCGGCAGCAACGACATCAACATCAACAACACGCTGTTCTGGATGTACGAAGGTACCAACCTCGGCCACAACAGCTACTTGCTGATGTTCGACCCGCTGTCGAATGGTTCGATGGCTGGTTCCGTGACCTTCTCCGGCAATATTGCCTACGTCGCTTCGACGACGATTGCGCTGGTCGGCACTGATTTCCTGTTCAGCAAGCCGGGCGTGACGTACGACTGGAAGACCAACTCCGGTCTTGAGTCGAACGACTCACTCAGCATCTCCGGCAACACCCTGACCCTGAGCTGGCGTGGTGCCAGCCCCGGTGACCACATTCGTGTTCTGACTGCCGTACCGGAACCGGAAAGCTACGCGATGTTCCTGGCTGGTCTGGGCATCATCGGCGCCATGATTCGCCGCAAGAACATCTGAGCGTAACGTTCAGCTTGCAGAATGCCGCCTTCGGGCGGCTTTTTTTCGTCCATAGGGAGTCATAGCGTGGCAAAGGGAATGATTCTGGCGGCCGGCCAGGGAACGCGGGTTCGACCATTGACCAAGGATTGGCCGAAGCCGATGGTGCCGATTCTCGGCAAACCGGTGATGGCTTACCTGATCGAGCATCTGGTGCGCTACGGCATCACCGATATCATGGTGAACGTGGCGTATCACCACAAAAAGATCGAAGAGTATTTTGGTGACGGCCGGCGCTGGGGGGCCAATATCGGCTATTCCTACGAAGGTGTCTGCGATCACGGCGATATTCTCCCCCGACCCAAGGGGTCGGCCGGTGGCATGAAGGCGATTCAGGATTTCAGCGGTTTTTTTGACGAAACGACCTTGGTGATCTGTGGCGATGCGATTGTCGATCTCGATATCGGCGCTGCGTTGTTCGAACACAAGAGCAAGGGGGCGCTGGCCAGCGTGGTGACGCTGGAAGTGCCGAACGATCAGGTACAGAACTACGGCATCGTGGTGGCTGACGGCGAGGGCAAGATCGAATCCTTCCAGGAAAAGCCGAAGCCGGCTGAGGCCAGGTCGAATCTGGCGAGTACCGGCATCTATATTTTCGAGCCGCAGGTGCTGGATCTGGTGCCGTCGGGTGTCGAGTTCGACATCGGCAGCCAGTTGTTCCCGCTCATGGCGGAAAAGGGTTTCCCGTTCTACGCCCAGAGCCGGTTTTTCAACTGGATCGATATCGGTCGGGTGACCGATTACTGGTCGGTGCTGCAGCGCGTGCTGCGTGGCGAGGTGGCCGAGATGGACATGCCGGGCAAGGAGATCATGCCGGGCGTCTGGGTCGGCCCGAATGTCTCGATCAATTGGGACAGTTCGAAGATTGTCGGGCCGGTTTATATCGGTTCAAGTGTCAGGATCGAGCCTGGCTGCTCGGTGATCGGCCCGGCCTGGATCGGCCATGGCAGTCACCTGCGTCGAGGTGCCAAGGTGATTCGCAGCGTGCTGTTCGAGTACACGCGGATCGGCGAGGGCATGGAGTTCTCCGAGATGATCGTTTCGCCCCGTTATTGCGTAGACCGGGCCGGCGACACAAGCTATGTCGGCGATGACCGTTGCAAATTGCGCTGGGGCGATTCACGGGGGTGATCTCGGGGATGATATGAACGTAAAGCCCAAGACGACGAAACAGCCTTTGGTGCGTAGCCGTTTCTGGCTGGCCGTGGGGTTGCTGGGCGTGTCTGCGCTGTTCGTGCTGGGCGCACAACCCTTCGCAGTGGGGATTATCCCTTCGCCGTTTGACAAGTTGGCGCATGCGCTGCTGTTCGGCTGCCTGTTCCTTGTGCTGGATAGCGCGCTGGCGTTGCCGCTCTGGCTGGCCCTGATGATTCCTCTGCTGGTTTCAGCCGGCGATGAATTTCACCAACTTTTCCTGCCGGGCCGCCAGCCGGGCCTCGCTGACTGGTGGGCGGGCTTGTGCGGCGTTTTGCTGGCCGCCTGCTGGCGTCATTTCCGGCGCTGACCGAGCGAGTTTGGCCTGGCCAAAGTTGTAGCTGGTTTCAGGCAGTCCGTTGTTGGTAATGTCTTCAAGTTTGCCGACGGCCTGGGCGCGGTTGCTGACGTTGATTTTCTTGAAAATCCGTTGCAGGTGGTTTTTGACCGTGAATGAGCTGATGTCGAGGATCATGCCGATTTCAATGTTGGTCTTGCCGCTGCGCACCCATTCCAGAATCTCGATTTCACGCGTGCTGAGGCCGGACTTGATCAGGGAGTTGATCAGCGTGGGGGCGGTGACCTGCTCGGGCTCATGGATCGGCAGGCCATCGGTTTTCCGGACGGCAGCGTCGACATGGGGAAGGAGTAGTTCGAAGAGTCTTCTTTCCTGCTCACTAAAGCTGCCATCCCGCCTGAGCAGGATGTACAGGTGATCCGCCTTGAAGCGGGTGTCTGGAATTGCATGGAATAAAACGTGTTTCATTTCATGTAATTCTGATTTAAGAATTGTTGCATCAATATTACTGTCACTTATGCTGGACATGGAGGCAGATGTGACCCGACCTGATCCGGCGACCCAATGCCGATGAACCCCGTTTCTGAAGTCATGAATGGTGCTGTGCAGAGGCTTGGCGCTGCGTATTCCGGGGATGGCCGAAACAATGTCATAGTGATAGGTATCACCACCGATTGCGCCACTGAAGCAGATGAGAACATCATGCTGTATGGCTTCCTGGAAGTCACCCTGCAGCCATAGAAATAGCTGAAAGTGGCTCTGGATGGACAAAGAGTTATGCATGATCCGGACGATCAGTTCAGGATCAAATTTTGGCTGGCTGGATGCCATAGTGACTGGTGTGTATCCAAGGTTTGGAGCCCGCATTATGCGATAGTCTTTTTTTTGTAATGTCGACTATTTCACGAATAATTAAAATGTTGCGGTGCGGCATGGTCTTGCACTTGGGATACAATTTGCCTTGGTCAAATATTCAAGAAGTCTTCGCTTAATGCTATGAACATACTGTCATCCTCGCGCTTCGGTGGTGTTGCCTCGAATCGCCCATTTCTGGGCATGGAACGGGTCGGTGGCGCGTTGTTTCGACTTTTTGAATCGCTGGTCGATCCCGTTTCAGTCCTTGCTACCCTGTTTGGATTGATGCTGTGGTTTCGCGATGACCACTACGCCCATTACGCGGTGCTCGGGGTGCTCGTGTTTTCGCTGACCTTTCCAGGCAAGAGCCTGATTCAGGAGACGGTGCGGGGCAGCATTCGTGAGGTTCTTATCAGTTGGATGGGGATCGCTGCCCTGTTGATCTTTTTCGGCCTGGCAACCGGGCTTTACAAGCATTTTCCGGAAGAGGTTCTATTTAATTGGCTATGGATGGCGCCTGCCACCCAGTTGGCTGGCCATTTCCTGTTCCGGGTTACGATGCCCGCCGTGCTTGCCGCGAACGGTTTTCCGAAACGCGCCGTTGTGGTCGGCTGCAATGAATTGGGCCGCCATCTGGCAAGCGAGATCGATGGCCACCCGATGCAGGGCATCAAACTGAACGGATATTTCGATGATCGCGACATCGAGCGCCTGGACATGGGGCATGGCCGCCTGATTGGCCGGTTTTCGGATGTTGCCGACTACGTCAAGGCCAACAAGATTGATCTGATTTACCTCGCCTTGCCGATGGCGACGCAGCCACGGATTATTTCCCTGCTCGAATCGCTGAACGACACGACGGCTTCGGTTTATTTTGTGCCGGACATCTTCGTCACGGACCTGATCCAGGCGCGCATGGATGCGGTTGGCCGGATGCCGGTGGTGGCTGTGTGCGACACGCCATTTTCCGGCTTGAACGGTATCGTCAAGCGTTTGAGTGACATCGTTCTTTCGCTGTTGATCCTGGTCCTGATTTCGCCTGTTCTGCTCGTGGTTGCCGGCCTGGTCAAGCTGAGTTCTCCCGGACCGATCATTTTCAAGCAGCGCCGCTATGGCCTCGATGGCGAGGAGATCATGGTCTACAAGTTCCGCTCGATGAGCGTGTGCGAAGATGGCCCGAACGTTGCCCAGGCGCGCAAGGGCGATGCCCGGGTGACACGCATCGGCGGCATCCTTCGCCGGACTTCGCTCGACGAACTGCCGCAGTTCGTGAACGTTCTGCAGGGACGCATGAGCATCGTCGGCCCGCGGCCGCATGCTGTCGCTCACAACGAGATGTATCGCAAGCTGATCAAGGGCTACATGGTGCGCCACAAGGTCAAGCCGGGCATCACCGGCTGGGCACAGGTCAATGGCTACCGTGGCGAAACGGAAACGCTGGACAAGATGCAGGCGCGTATCGACTACGACCTCGAGTATCTGCGCAACTGGTCGCTGAATCTCGATCTTTACATCATTTTTCGCACCGTCCTGCTCGTCTTCAAGGACGCGAGCGCCTACTGAAGCCGGGCCGATGACTTTTTCGGCTTTCAGGCAAAGATGTTTGCCGGCTTTCGTTGTGCTGGCACTGCTTGTTCCGGCGCTTGGCCATTCTGTGGAGACGCTTGCGCGTCGCGATAACCCGCGCGTACAGCCTAGGCTGGACAAGCGCCCGGTGGCACCAAGCCCGTTTCGCCTGGAGATTCAGCGTTCGGAGTATCGGCTGAATACCGGCGCGGTGACTGAGACGCTCACCCCTCAGAAAAAAGGCTCGGCGTTCTCGGCGATGGTCGACCGCCATGCCAATGCAAAGGGACTCGACCCGGCGCTGGTTCATGCCGTCATTCGGGCCGAATCGGCCTATCGGCCCGATGCGCTGTCGCCGAAGGGGGCGATCGGCCTGATGCAGGTCATGCCGGCGACCGGCAGGCGTTTCGGGGTCAGCGATCTCGATGTGCCGGAACGCAATCTGCAGGCCGGCACGACCTATCTTCGGCATCTGCTCGATCGTTTCGACAGCGTGCCACTGGCGCTGGCTGCCTACAACGCGGGCGAAGGGGCGGTGAGCCGCTTTGGCAACAGGATTCCGCCGTATCCGGAGACTCAGGGCTATGTTCAGGGGATTCTTCGCTCGTACCGGAAGGATCTGAGTCCGGATGCACCCATGCCGACCCTCTATTCGGATGGTGTACGCCTCGCTGCAGACGATCTGGCGCCGTATCGCCTGGTCAGTTCGGGCCGGTATTGAGGGCTTGCTCCCTTCTGGTGACCGGTTGGGGCGGTATTTTCGTCCTCTCGGCGGAATGGTGGCGAGGTATTTTATAATGGCGCCCTTCCGCCTCTCATGAATGGCAATCAGACACCGGCTTTTGACCCCTTGCGCATCGGCGGTAGTGCGTTGTTGAGGGGTTCGCCTGGTCAATGCAGTCAATGCAGTCAATGAATTCCGATCCTCATGAAATTCTCGGTGTTTCGCCCGGGGCTGCGCCGGCCGAGCTGAAGCGCGCCTATCGGCGGCTGGCCATGCGCTGGCACCCGGATCGAAGCGATCATCCGCAGGCGACCGAACGGTTCAAGCGGATCAATGCCGCTTACGAGCAGTTGCTCGCGGTCGATGCCGGGGATGTTGAGCAAGTTGAAACGCCTCAGGCCGAGCCCGACGAGAGCGTGGCAAGGGCGGCCGATATCCGGCTCAACCTTGAGGTCAGCCTGGAAGAGGCGGCCGCCGGCTGCCGCAAGACCATCCATTACTCGCGTGGCAACGCCTGCCCGACCTGTGAGGGTACGGGCGAACACGGCATGTCCAGGACGCGCTTTTGCACCGCCTGTCATGGCAGCGGCCGGGTGCATGACACCAGGCGCAATCTCGTGCGTTGCGAGGAGTGCGGCGGGCGCGGGCTGTTTACCGAGCGCATTTGCAAGGATTGTGGCGGCAGCGGCCGCGAACTGGCCGAGGTTAGCCTGGAGATTCGCGTGCCGCACGGCATGTTGCCGGGCGATGAACTGCGCCTGGCCGGGCAGGGCGAACCGGGGGATGGCGAACTGCAGGCTGGCGATCTTTACCTGACGATCATCATCCGCACGCATCCGCTGTATCAGTTGCACGGTCGCGACCTGCATTTCCGGATGCCGGTCAGCGCGCTGGCCATGATGGCCGGTGGCGATATCGATTTACCCTCGCTGGCTGGCGTGATCTGCCATTCGCTGGAGGCCGGTGCGGCTGAGCACCGCCAGTTGCGGTTGGCTGGCAAGGGCTATCCGGGGCGGGGCAAGAATCACGCGGGCGATCTGGTGGTCGAACTGGAGCCGGTATTTCCGAGCAAGCTCAACGCTCGGCAACGCAAGCTGCTGTTGCAGGCCAATGCGGCATTGCTCGACGATGCGGACGGGTCGCTACCGGAAATCGCCACCTGGCGGAATGCTCACTGCATCGAGTAGGTGGCCCGCTCAGGGCTGCGGATGCGGTTTGAAATTAAAGCGTTTTTTCGTGTCGACCGTAGCAATCGACTGTAGCGGCAGGTTCTGCCAGCGGATATCGCCGGAACCGGTTTCCATCAGCGTTGAAAGGGCCTCGTCGCTGGCCGGCTGGCCGTTGCCGTCGCAGCATTCAGCCAGAAAATGCGCCAGGTCGCGATCATTGAGCAGGCCGATGCCCAGACTCGTTTCGAGCAGGATGCTGCCTTCCTCGTCGAGGTAAATCGCCTTGATGTCACCGGCCGGCTCGCCGGTATGGCTGACGAAGGCCTCGCCTTCACGGCGGAAGACCCACGGCGTGTAGGCCAGCGATACGAACACCCGTTGCGGGCCGTTCTGCAGAAACCAGCAGCCTGATTCGTCACAACCGTACTGCCGGTTGATGAAGTTGATCAGGCCGCTGTGTGTGACGCGCTCTCCCTGCAATCGCCAGTCGCCCCGCCGGTCGAGCGACAACCAGTCGTAACAGGCAGGGACGTTGGGCCACTTGGCGATGGCAGAGAGATCGACGGTCATCAGTCTTCGTAAGCAGACATCGGCGGGCAGGCGCAGTTCAGGTTGCGGTCGCCGTACACATCGTCGATGCGATTGACGCTCGGCCAGAACTTGTTGGCAGCAACCCAAGGCAGCGGGAAAACGGCCTGCTGGCGGCTGTACGGATGCTGCCAGTCGCCATCGCTATCACCCAAAATCACGTCCGCCTGCGAATGCGGGGCATTCTTGAGCGGATTGTTGTCGGCCGTCCACACGCCGTTTTCGATCTGGCAGATTTCTTCACGGATGCTGATCAGGGCTGCAATGAAGCGGTCCAGTTCGGCCTTCGACTCGGATTCCGTCGGCTCGACCATGATCGTGCCGGCCACCGGGAAGGACACCGTCGGCGCGTGGAAGCCGTAGTCCATCAGGCGCTTGGCGATGTCGATCTCGGCGATGCCGGTGGCGGCCTTGATCGGGCGGATGTCGAGGATGCACTCGTGCGCCACGCGGCCGTTCTTGCCGACATAGAGCACCGGGTAGTGCGCGCTGAGCTGGCGGGCGACGTAGTTGGCGTTGAGGATGGCGACTTGCGTGGCCTTCTTGACGCCGGCACCGCCGAGCATGGCGAGGTACATCCAGGAGATGGTCAGGATCGAGGCCGAGCCGAAGGGGGCGGCGGAGACCGCGCCCTGGCCGGCATTGACGCGGCTGGCGTCGCCGGTCGGCTGGACGGCGTGGTCGGCCATGAACGGTGCCAGATGGGCCTTGAGGCCGATCGGACCCATGCCCGGGCCGCCACCGCCGTGCGGGATGGCGAAGGTCTTGTGCAGGTTCATGTGGCTGACGTCGACACCGATGAAGCCGGGCGAGGTCAGGCCGACCTGGGCGTTGAGGTTGGCGCCGTCCATGTACACCTGGCCGCCATTGGCATGGACGATGGCGCAGATGTCGCGGACCGCTTCCTCGAACACGCCGTGGGTGGACGGGTAGGTGATCATCAGGCAGGCCAGGTCGTCCTTGTGTTCTTCCGCCTTGGCCGTCAGGTCGACGACATCGACGTTGCCGTTCTCGTCGCAATCGACGACGACGACCTTCATGTTGGCCATCTGGGCGGTGGCCGGGTTGGTGCCGTGCGCCGATTTGGGGATCAGGCAGACATTGCGGTGTTCCTCGCCGCGGCTGGCGTGGTAGCGGTCGATGGCGACCAGGCCGGCGTATTCGCCCTGGGCGCCGGAGTTCGGCTGCATGCAGATGGCGTCGAAGCCGGTGACCGTCTTCAGCCACTCGGTCAGGCCGGAAATCATTTCCAGGTAGCCCACCGCCTGGTCACGCGGCGCGAAGGGGTGCATGCCGCCGAATTCCGGCCAGGTGACCGGGATCATTTCGCTGGTCGCGTTCAGCTTCATGGTGCAGGAGCCGAGCGAGATCATCGAGTGGTCGAGGGCGAGATCCTTGTTCTGCAGCGACTTGAGGTAGCGCAGCATCTCGTGCTCGGTGTGATGCGTGTTGAACACCGGGTGCTGGAGCACGGCGTCGCTACGGATCAGCGAGTCGGGCAGGGCCGAGTCGGCGGCGGCCACTTGCGCATCGATCACCTCCATGTCGAGCGTGACCTGGGCGATCAGCTTGAACAAGGTGGCGACGTCGTCGCGGGTCGTCGTTTCGTCGAAGGAAATACCGAGCACGCCCGCCGAGACGCGGCGCAGGTTGTAGCCGGCGGCCAGGGCATCGTGGTAGACCGTTTCAGCACGGGCACCGAGGTCGAGATGCACGGTGTCGTAGAACTGCCTGGTCAGCAGCGCGACGCCGGCGCGCTTCAGGCCTTCGGCCAGGATCGCGGTCAGGCGGTGAATGCGGCCGGCGATGGTGCGCAGGCCTTCAGCGCCGTGATAGACGGCGTACATGCCGGCCATGTTGGCCAACAGCACCTGCGAGGTGCAGATGTTGGAATTGGCTTTCTCGCGGCGGATATGTTGCTCGCGGGTCTGCAGCGCCATGCGGTAGGCGGTTTTGCCGCGGGCGTCCTTGGACAGGCCGATAATGCGGCCCGGCATCGAGCGGACGAAGGCTTCGCGGGTGGCGAAGAAAGCCGCGTGCGGGCCGCCGAAGCCCATCGGGATACCGAAGCGCTGGCTGGAACCGAGGGCGATGTCGGCGCCCATGGCGCCGGGCGATTTGAGCAGGACCAGTGCCATCAGGTCGGAGGCGACGGCAACCGTCGTGCCCTTGGCTTTCAGGGCGGCGATGGTCGCGGTCAGATCGCGGACTTCGCCGTTGTCGCCCGGGTACTGGAGCAAGGCGCCGAAGAAATCTTCACTTTCGATTTTTGGGCCATTTTCCGGGTTGACCGTGGCAATGACCAGTTCGAAGCCGAAATAGCCGGCGCGGGTCTTGACGACGTCGATGGTCTGCGGGAAGCAGTTGGCATCGACCAGGAAACGCTTGGATTTCGACTTGGAAACACGGCGCGCCATGGTCATCGCTTCGGCCGCGGCGGTCGCTTCGTCGAGCAGCGAGGCGTTGGCGATTTCCAGGCCGGTCAGGTCGACGACCATCTGCTGGAAGTTCATGAGCGCTTCGAGGCGGCCCTGGGCGATTTCAGCCTGGTAGGGCGTGTAGGCGGTGTACCAGCCCGGGTTTTCCATGACGTTGCGCAGGATGACCTTGGGCGTCAGCGTGTCGTAATAGCCCATACCGATGCAGGACTTGTTGACGACATTCTTGCTGGCCATGGCCTTGAGATCGGCCAGCGCTTCGTGTTCGCGGCGCGGCGCGGGCAGCGGCAGGTCGGCCGGCAGACGGATGGCGGCGGGGACGGTCTGGTCGATCAGCTGTTCGAGGCTGTCGGCACCGATGGCGGCGAGCATGGCGGCCATTTCGGTCGCGCACGGGCCGATGTGGCGGCCGATGAACTCGTCATGCTGTTCAAGGGCGGAAAGGGGAAGATTCAACGGCATGGGAATCCTTGAAAACGGTTGCTGTGAACTCCCTCCCTTTCAAGGGGAGGGTTGGGGTGGGGATGGGTTATCGCACAGACCCATCCCCCTCCCAGCCTCCCCCTTGAAGGGGGGGAGCTTTTTTAAATACTGGTGATGCTTAGGCGGCGTCAGCGACGGCTTGGTAGGCGGTAGCGTCGAGCATCTTGTCGAGGTCGGCGACATTGTCCGGGGTCATCTTGAACAACCAGGCGCTGTAGGCGTCCTGATTGACCGATTCCGGTGCATCGGCGGCAGCCTGATTGACTTCGGTGACAGTGCCGGAGATCGGCGCGTAGACGTCAGCCGCAGCCTTGACCGATTCGACGACGGCAATTTCCTTTTCGGCTTCGAAATGGGCGCCGACTTCCGGCAGTTCGACGAATACGAGGTCGCCAAGGGCTTCCTGAGCGTGGTCGGTAATGCCGACGGTGACGGAGCCGTCAGCGTTGAGCAGCATCCATTCGTGGGAGGCGGCGTATTTAAGGTTGGCGAGGACGTTGGACATGGTTTTCTCCTGAATGGGTTGAATTTACTGAACTGCTTTGCCGTTGCGGGCGAATACGGGTTTGGTGACCTTGGCCTTGAGCGTCTTGCCACGGATATCGACGTCGACTTCGTCGCCGATCTGCACACCGAGCGGCAGGCGGGCGAGGGCGATGGACTGCTGGAGCGTCGGCGAGAAGCTGCCGGAGGTGATTTCACCGTCGCCGTGCGCCGTCATGACCTTCTGGTGGCCGCGCAGGACGCCCTTGTCGAGCAGGATCAGGCCGAGGAACTGTTTCTGCTGACCATTGGCGAGCAACGCAGCCTTGCCGACGAAATCGCGCTCAGTGTTGAGCGAAACGGTCCACGCCAGGCCGGCGTCAAGCGGCGAAACCGTCTCGTCCATATCCTGTCCATAGAGATTCATGCCGGCTTCGAGGCGCAGCGTGTCGCGGGCACCGAGGCCGCAAGGGGCAACGCCGGCGGCATTGAGCTTGTTCCACAGCGCTTCAGCTTCGCCGGCCGGCAGCATGATTTCGTAGCCATCTTCGCCGGTATAGCCCGTGCTGGCGATGAAATACTGATCGACTTCAGCCGCGAAGAAAGCCTTCAGGCCTTCCGTCGCCGCTTTGGCCTGCGGCAGCACTTCCCAGACCTTGACGCGGGCATTCGGGCCCTGCACGGCGATGATACCGAGGTTGCTGGTACCATCGCGACGCTGGGTGATGGTCACGTCGAGTTTCCATTCGGCCACCTTGGCCTGCATCCAGGCCAGATCCTTCTCGGCGGTGCCGGCATTGACGACGATGCGGAAGCGCGTGTCGGTCAGGAAATAGATGATCAGGTCATCAATGACGCTGCCGGCGTCGTTGAGCATGGCCGCGTAGAGCGCCTTGCCGGAAACCTTGAGCTTGGCCACATCGTTGGCGACGAGGCGGGAGAGGAAGGCGCGGCAATCGGCGCCGACGACATCGACCGGGCACATGTGCGACACGTCGAACATGCCGCAGTTGTTGCGCACCGCGTTGTGCTCCTCGATCTGCGAACCGTAATTGACCGGCATGTCCCAACCACCGAAATCGACCATCCGGGCATTCATTGCACGGTGGGCAGCATTCAAAACCGTTTTCTTCAGCATATCAATCCTTTGCGGGCATTTATCAATGCCAGTTCTAGAAACGAAAAAGGGGTGAAACGAAAGATCGGATCTTGCGTTTCACCCCTCTGTCCTCGATACCTGAGAGATTTGCCCCATCGGTGGATGCCGGCCATAGCCGCCATCGCTCTCCAGAGTTTTTTGGCTAGTGGTCTGCTTCGCAATTGGCGGAACTGAATGAAAGTGCCGGATTTGTGCTCCTGGCTAGGCGCGAACCGCAGCGATAGCCGTAGCTATCGCGAGGATGAGCAACAACGCCAGGAGCGCAAAGACCAGCTTTCATGTTTCGCTAATTGCGAAGCAGACTACTAATGCCGTGTTCCGCGGTCCTTTTGCCTGAGCGTTTTCGGGTGGTTTTGCGCCTTCGGCGGCAGACGGATCTGCGCTCTCCCACGGAACGGGTGGCACTATAACGGGATGCGGCTGTCTGATCAACCTCCTGCCGCACTGTACAGGGAGGCCGGGGCATGGCCTCCTTCGTGCTAGAATCTTCGTTTGCCTTCAACTGCTTACCCGTGACGCCAGCCAATTTCGATTTCCACAGCCATTCCATCGTTTCCGACGGTTTTCTGCCACCTCAGGTGGTGGCCCGGCGTGCAGCGGGTAACGGCGTCGATCTTTGGGCGCTGACCGATCACGACGATCTCGGCGGTCTGGCTGAAGCCAGGGCAGCGGCTGAAGAAGCCGGCATGGGCTTCGTCAGCGGCGTTGAAATTTCGATCGAATGGCGCGGTGTGCCGATTCATGTTGTCGGCCTTGGCTTCGATCCGGCTAACCCGGCATTGAGTGGCGGCCTCGACGAGTTGCGCGTGGGACGTGTCGAGCGGGCCAGGCGGATGGGCGATGCGCTCGCCGCTATCGGCATCCCGGGCGTCTATGAAGGCGCTCTATGCTTCGTGACCAATCCGAGCCTGATCTCGCGGGCTCATTTCGCCCGCTATCTTGTGTCGATCGGCATTGCCCGCGATGTGCCGGGCGTATTCCAGTATTACCTGACCCCCGGCAAGCCGGGTTATGTCGATCATCGCTGGGCGACCCTCGAAGAAGCCGTCAACTGGATCAACGGTGCCGGCGGGGTGGCGGTTGTCGCGCACCCGGCGCGTTACAAGATGTCCGGTGCCGACATGCGCCGTTTCCTTGATGATTTCAAGGATGCCGGCGGGCAGGGCATCGAAGTGACCTGCGGCAGCCATTCGCCCGATCATGTCCTGCATTTCGCCCGTCTGGCCCGACACTATGCTTTCCATGCCTCGCGCGGCTCCGATTTCCACGGCCCGGACGAAAGCTATGTCGATCTCGGCAAGCTTCCGCAGTTGCCGGAAGATCTGAAGCCGGTCTGGCGTCTGGTGGTCTGAACATGGCTCGTGTCGTCAATATTCACCCGGAATCGCCGCAGCAGCGTCTGCTTGCCCAGGCCTCCGACCTCATCCGCAAAGGGGCGATCGTCGCTTTGCCGACTGACTCCTGCTACGCCCTCGGCTGTCATCTCGGCGACAAGGAAGCGCTTGATCGCATCCGCCTGATCCGCCAGATGGACGAGCGCCATCACCTGACCCTGATGGTCCGTGATCTTTCCGAAATCGCCCATTTTGCCCGGGTCGACAACGCCCGGTATCGTTTGCTCAAGGCGGCGACGCCGGGCAGTTACACCTTCATTCTCGAAGGCTCCAAGGAATTGCCGCGCCGGGTCATGCACCCGAAGCGCAAGACCATCGGCCTGCGCGTGCCGGATCATCCGGTTGCCTTGGCTCTGCTCGAAGAACTGAATGAGCCGCTGCTGACGACGACCCTGCAATTGCCGGGCGACGAGTTTCCGCTGACTGAAGGCTGGGAAATCCAGGATCGCCTCGAGGACCAATTGGAGCTGATTCTCGACGCGGGGCAGTGCGGTACCGAGCCGACGACCATCATCGATCTGACCGGGGCGGCGCCGGAATTGATCCGGGCAGGCCGTGGTCCGCTTGATCTGTTTGGATTGGGCTGAGGCATGCTGGATATCAACGCCATCGTCCAGACCATTGCGATCCTCGCCCTGCCGCTGGTTTTCGCCATCACGCTGCATGAAGCTGCCCACGGCTATGTCGCCCGGCATTTTGGCGATCCGACCGCGTGGCAGCAGGGGCGGATCAGCCTCAATCCGCTGCGCCATATCGATCCGGTCGGCACCATCCTGATCCCGCTCAGCATCCTGCTCTTTTCCGG
Organism: Azonexus sp.; assembly: GCA_030691385.1. Classification (GTDB taxonomy): domain Bacteria; phylum Pseudomonadota; class Gammaproteobacteria; order Burkholderiales; family Rhodocyclaceae; genus Azonexus. The sequence goes on along the minus strand of JAUYEI010000022.1, from coordinate 13,217 downwards.
TGGCAGTTTCCTGTTCGGCTACGCCAAGCCGGTGCCGGTCGATTTCAATCGCCTGCGCAAGCCCAAGCAGGACATGTTCTGGGTTGCCGCCGCCGGGCCGGGTGCCAATCTGCTGATGGCCTGCCTGTGGGCGCTGGCTTTCAAGCTTTCATGGCTCTTGCCGCAGTTTTTCAGTACGCCGCTGGCGCGCATGGCCGAGATGGGCATTCAGATCAATTGCGTGCTCATGGTGCTCAATTTGCTTCCCTTGCCGCCGCTCGATGGCGGACGGATCGCCGTCAGCCTGCTGCCGCATTCGTTAGCATGGAAATTCGCCAGGCTTGAGCCCTGGGGCTTTCCGATTTTGCTGGTGCTGTTGTTCACCGGTATCCTCGGCGCAATCATGAATCCGCTGGTCAATACCTCTGCCGGGCTTATCGCACTCATTTTTGGTCTCTACTAAACAAATAATATGTACGCAGAACGTGTTCTCTCCGGCATGCGCCCGACCGGGTCGCTGCATCTCGGTCACTACCATGGTGTTCTCAAAAACTGGATCGAACTCCAGCATAAGTATCCCTGCCTGTTCTTCGTCGCCGACTGGCATGCGCTGACCACGCAGTACGACAATCCGCAGGGGATCGAGAAAGCCTCGATGGACATGGTGGTCGACTGGCTGGCTGCCGGTGTCGATCCCAAGCAGGCGACGCTGTTCGTTCAGTCCCGGGTGCCCGAACATGCCGAACTGCACCTGCTGATGTCGATGATGACGCCGCTGAGCTGGCTGGAGCGCGTGCCGACCTACAAGGACCAGCAGGAAAAACTGGCCGGCAAGGATCTGACGACCTACGGCTTCCTCGGTTATCCACTGCTGATGAGTGCCGACATCCTGATCTACCGCGCCGACAGGGTGCCGGTCGGCGAGGACCAGATTCCGCACGTCGAGTTCACCCGCGAACTGGCCCGTCGCTTCAATCACATGTACGGCCGCGAGCCGGGTTTCGAGGACAAGGCGCGCGAAGCGGTCAAGAAACTGGGCAGCAAGAAGGCGCGTCTCTACGAAGAGATGCGCACCCGCTTCCAGCAGAACGGCGACCGCGAAGCCGTCGAGCAGGCCAAGGCCATGCTGAATGAAATTCAGCATCTTTCGGCAGTCGACCGCGAAAGACTGTTCGGTTTCCTCGAGGGGACCGGCAAGATGATCCTGGTCGAGCCGGGCTACCTGCTGACCGAGGCTTCCAAAATGCCGGGACTGGATGGTCAGAAGATGTCCAAGTCGTACAACAACACGATCACCATGCGCGAATCCGAGGAATCGGTGACCAAGAAGGTACGCAGCATGCCGACCGATCCGGCGCGCGTGCGCCGTACGGACCCGGGCGAGCCGGCCAAGTGCCCGGTCTGGCAACTGCATCTGGTCTATTCCAATGACGGCTGCAAGGAATGGGTGCAGCAAGGCTGCCGCACCGCCGGCATCGGTTGCATCGAGTGCAAGCAGCCGGTCATCGACGCCATCCTCAAGGAGCAGGCGCCGATGCGTGAAAGGGCACAGGTCTATCTCGACGATCCGACGCTGGTCAGGAGCATCATCGCCGACGGCTGCGAGAAGGCGCGCGAATACGCCCGCGAAACCATGCGCGACGTGCGCGAGGCAATGGGGCTGGAATACCACTGATGTTCGGTTACGACTGGGAAGCGCTGATCTGGATAGGCATCGGCTTTGGTGGGCAGGGTCTGTTCATGATGCGTTTTGTCGTCCAGTGGTGGTCGAGCGAGAAAGCCAAACAGGTCGTCGTGCCGGTCGCTTTCTGGTATTTCAGCATTCTGGGCGGCGTTGTGTTGACGATCTATGCCGTGCACCGCAATGACCCGGTCTTCATCTTCGGGCAGGGGCTCGGGTTGATCATCTACTTCCGCAACCTGCATCTGCACTACAAGGGCAAGGGCCGCGCGGCGGCCTCCTGAGCGGATGAGCGACATCCTCGAAGTGCTTGCGGTTGGCGAAGTCGAGCCGGTTGCCCGCGTTTACGGGCAGCCGCTCGAGCAGATGCCGCTCGACCTCTACATCCCGCCGGATGCGCTGGCCATCATGCTCGACGCTTTCGAGGGGCCGCTTGACCTGCTGCTGTACATGATTCGCCGCGCCAACATCGATATCCTCGATATCCCCATGGCGCCGCTGACCCGGCAGTATCTCGATTACGTCGAGGCGATGCGCGCCAGCAATCTGGAACTGGCCGCGGATTACCTCGTGATGGCGGCGATGCTCATCGAAATCAAGTCGCGCATGCTGCTGCCGCGGCCGAAAGTGGGCGAGGGTGACGAGGCGGAAGATCCGCGCGCCGAACTGGTCCGCCGGCTCATGGAGTACGAGCAGATGAAGGTCGCCGGCCAGAATCTGAATGGGCTGCCGCAAGCCGAACGGGAGTTTTTCTGGGTCGAGACACTGGTCGAAAAGTCGCTGCTGGTGCGCCTGCCGGAAGTTTCGGTCGATGATCTCAAGGAGGCCTGGAGGGCGGTCGTTCGCCAGGCCGGCCTGAAAAAACATCACCAGATCGGGCGCGAAGAATTATCAGTGCGCGAGCACATGGGTATCATCCTGCGCGCCTTGCAGGCCAAAGGTGGTTTCGTCCAGTTCGAAACCCTGTTCGACCCGGACATGGGGGTGCAGGGGCTGGTCGTCCATTTCATCGCCATGCTTGAACTGGGCCGTGAAAAACTGATCGAAATCACCCAGAGCGAAGCCTTTCAACCCATTTACGTCAGAGTGCATCAAGGTGGAACCGAGCCAGGTCAAGAGAGTGCTTGAGGCAGCCCTGCTCGCCGCGCGCGAGCCGATGTCGCCAAGCGAAATGAAAAAGATGTTCGACGAGGAGCTGTCGACCGATACCCTGCGCAAGCTGCTTGACGAGTTGCGCGAGGAATGGGCCGAACGTCCGGTCGAGCTGATCCAGCTCGCCTCCGGCTGGCGCTTCCGGACGCGGGCCGAATACCTGCCCTACCTTGAACGTTTGAACCCGGAACGGCCACCGAAATACTCGCGTGCCGTCCTCGAAACCCTGGCCATCATCGCCTATCGGCAGCCGGTGACGCGCGGTGATATCGAGGAAATCCGTGGCGTTGCGGTCAATACCAACGTTGTCAAAACACTCGAAGAGCGCGGCTGGATCGACGTTGTCGGCCATCGCGAAACACCGGGCCGGCCGGCCCTGTTTGCCACTACCAAGCAATTTCTCGATGATCTGGGATTGCGCAGCGTCAGCGAACTGCCGCCACTTGAACAAATCGCCCAGACACTGGAGCTGAATTATGAAAACCAATAAACGCACACCTCTCCGTTCCGCCAGCAAGCCGGGCGGATTTCAAAAAAGGCCGGAAATTCCGGTTGACCGTGGGAATGCGCCACCCCGCGGCCGAACCTCCCGCGATGCCCGCCAGGAAGCGCCCGAGGCCGAAGAAGTGGTCGAGGCGCCCAAGCCGCGTCGTCGCGCCGCGTTGCCAGCGACCGGCCGGGCCAGTCGCGGCAACATCGCGCGCAATGGCAAGGCCGTTGTCGAAGCCAAGCCGGAGCGTCTGCAGAAGATTCTGGCTCAGGCCGGCGTCGGTTCGCGCCGCGAAATGGAAGAGTGGATTTCTGCCGGCAAGGTCACCGTCAATGGTGTCGTGGCGACCATCGGCCAGTCCGTCGTGCCGACCGACAAGGTCAAGATCGGCGGCCGGCTGATCAATATCCGCTTCACCGGCAGCACCCGTCCGCCGCGCGTCCTGATGTACCACAAGCCGGAAGGCGAAATCGTTTCGCGCGACGATCCGGATGGCCGTCCTTCGGTCTTTGCCGCGCTGCCACGCATGCGCGGTGGGCGCTGGATCAACGTTGGTCGCCTCGATTTCAATACCTCCGGCCTGCTCATTTTTACGACCTCCGGCGATCTGGCCAACAAACTCATGCACCCGAGCTCGCAACTGGTTCGCGAGTACGCGGTGCGCGTGCTCGGCGAACTGACGCTCGAAGCCCAGCAGCAATTGCTGCATGGTGTCGAACTCGAGGATGGCCGGGCCAATTTCGGGACATTGCACGACGGTGGCGGCGAGGGCGCCAACCACTGGTACCGCGTGACGATTTTCGAAGGCCGCAACCGTGAAGTGCGGCGCATGTTCGAGGCGGTCGGCGTTACGGTCAGCCGATTGATCCGCGTGCGCTATGGCCCGTTCGTGCTGCCGCCGCAATTGAAACGCGGCATGGCACGCGAGCTCAAAGAGGTTGAAATCAAAATGCTGCTTCGCGACCTCGAAAACAACGCGCCGGCGCCCCGAAAGGGCCCTGAGAGCAGCTAAATCGATTGTCGAAGGGGAATAAATCCGTTATAATTCACGGGTTTGTTCCTCCCGTCGTTTTTGGCGGGGCATCTTTTTTTCATGAGGTGGGCGTTTCGCCCATTTTTTATTTGTGGCTATGGATTTAAACGCACTGCTGGAGACGACGGTTGTCGGTCTGGGTTATGAACTCGTTGATGTCGAGATGTCGCCGCGCGGCCGGACGATTCGTGTCTTCATCGACGCGCCGGGTCGTGCTGCCGGGATCGATGTTGAAGATTGCGCCAAGGTCTCGAATCAGCTAACCCGTGTTTTCGAAGTGGAAAACTTCGAATTTGACCGTCTCGAGATTTCTTCGCCGGGCCTCGATCGCGTCGTCAAGAAGGCCGATGATTTCGAGCGCTTTGCCGGGCAGGAAATCCAGATCAAGCTGCGCATTCCGCACGGTGGTCGCCGGAACTTCCAGGGCGAACTGCTGGGCTGCAAGGATGGCAAGGTCGGTCTGCGCCTCGCCAAAGATGATCTGGAACTGGAATTCAATAATATCGAGAAGGCACGTCTGGTGCCTCGTTTCGACTGAAGGACTAGGAGGTTTTAGCCCATGAGCCGTGAAATATTGCTGCTGGTTGATGCACTCGCCCGCGAAAAGAATGTTGCCAAGGAAATCGTTTTTGGCGCCCTTGAGCTGGCCCTTGCGTCGGCCACCAAGAAGCGCATCAACGACGAGGCCGAAGTGCGCGTGTCGATTGATCGCAGTACGGGCATCTACGAGTCCTTCCGTCGCTGGCAGGTTGTGCCGGACAACGAATACGTCAACGAGTACGTGCAGATTCCGTTGTCCGAAGCCCAGAAAGACGATCCGGAAATCGAATCCGGCGACACGCTTGAAGAAGGCCTCGAGCCGATCGACTTCGGTCGCATCGGTGCTCAGGCCGCCAAGCAGGTCATTCTGCAAAAAATTCGCGATGCCGAGCGTGAGCAGATCCTGTCTGACTTCCTCGATCGCAAGGAGCATGTCGTTTCCGGCACCATCAAGCGGATGGAGCGTGGCAACGCCATTGTCGAAGCCGGCAAGATCGAAGCCCTGCTGCCGCGCGACCAGATGATCCCCAAGGAAAACCTGCGCATCGGCGACCGCATTCGTGCCTACCTGCTGCGCATTGACCGCAATGCCCGCGGCCCACAGATCATCCTGTCGCGTACGGCGCCGGAATTCGTCATCAAGCTGTTCGACATGGAGGTGCCAGAAATCTCCGACGGCCTCATGGAATTGAAAGCCTGTGCCCGCGACCCCGGTCTGCGCGCCAAGATCGCCGTCAAGTCCAACGACCCGCGTGTCGACCCGATCGGTACCTGCGTCGGCCTGCGCGGTTCGCGCGTCACTGCCGTGCGTAACGAAATCGGCGGCGAGAACATCGATATCGTCCTGTGGTCGGCTGATCCGGCCCAGTTCGTGATCGGCGCTCTGTCGCCGGCCGAGGTTTCTTCCATCGTGGTCGATGAAGAAAAGCATGCCATGGACGTCGTGGTCGATGAAGACAACCTGGCTATTGCCATTGGACGTAACGGTCAGAATGTTCGTCTGGCTTCCGATCTGACCGGCTGGACCATCAATCTGATGACCCAGGACGAGTCGGCCAAGAGGTCCGAAGCCGAATACGCCGTGACCCGCGTCACCTTCATGGAAAAGCTGGACATCGACGAAGAGCTGGCTGATCTGCTGATCGAGGAAGGCTTCTCGTCGCTGGAAGAAGTGGCTTATGTGCCGCTGGCTGAAATGCTGGAAATTGACGGGCTGGACGAGGGAATCGTCAATGAACTCCGCAATCGTGCCCGCAATGTTTTGCTGACGGAAGCGATTGCGACCGAAGAAAAGTTGGAAAATGTTTCCGAGGACCTGATGGGTCTCGAGGGAATGAGCAAGGAATTGGCCGCGAAACTGGCAGGTCACGACGTCAAGACCCGCGATGATCTCGCGGAACTGGCGGTAGATGAATTGACGGAAATGACCGGCATCGACGACGAGCGTGCCAAGGGACTCATTCTGACGGCACGGGCTCACTGGTTCGAGTGAGCGGGAGGTAGCAAAGTATGTCCGCAACAACAGTTTCACAATTTGCCATTGAACTCAAAATGCCGGTTACGGCCCTGCTCGAGCAATTGAGCAAGGCCGGCGTGGGCAAGGAGAGTGCCAACGATGCGCTGAACGATCAAGACAAGGCCAAGCTGCTCGATTACCTGCGCCGTGCGCATGGTGACGAGTCGAAGACCAAGATTACCTTGACGCGCAAATCGACTTCCGAAATCAGGGCGACCGATTCACACGGCCGCGCCCGTACCGTTCAGGTCGAAGTGCGCAAGAAGCGCGTTCTGATGAAACGCGAAGTCGGCGAGCATGTGCCGGAGGCTGAACTCGAAGCGCTCGATCTTGAGCATGAAGCACCCGTGGTCGAACAGGCGCCGGAACCGGAGTCTGTTCCCGAGCCAGTGGTCGAAGTTGTTCCTGAACCGGTGGTCGAAGTGCTGGTCGAGGCCCCCGTTGAAGCGCCGGTCGAGCCGGTGGTCGAGGTGGTCGTCGAGAGGCCTGCGCCGGTTATTCTGGACCGCGCCGCGATTATCGGCGAGAAGGAATTAAAGGCTCGCGAGGTCGAATCCCGTCGTTACACGACCCTGCGCGAAATCCAGGAGCGTGAGCTACGTCAGAAACAGGCACGTGAAGCCGACTTGGTTCGCATGCGTCAGCAGGCTGATGTTGCTGCCGCCGCCGCCAAGGTTGCCGAGTTGGCCAAGCACCAGGTTGCTGCCGCTGCCAAGGCTGGCGAAGGTGCCGCGCCGGCTGCCGACAAGGGCACCTTGCACAAGAAACCGGATTCTCCGGGCAAGAAGGGCGACAAGGGTCGCGCTGCCGATGATGGCAAGAAAAAGGGCGGCCTGAAGACGCGTGGCTCCGATGGCGCTACCGGCTGGAAGGACAACCGCCACGGCCACAAGAAGTCGCACAAGGGCGATGATGGTCAGGGCAGCTTCCAGGCGCCGACCGAGCAGGTTGTTCGCGAGGTTCATATCCCCGAAACCATTTCGGTGTCTGATCTGGCCCACAAGATGGCCATCAAGGCCATCGAAATCATCAAGGTCATGATGAAGATGGGTTCGATGGTCACCATCAACCAGGTTCTGGACCAGGAAACGGCCATGATCGTGGTCGAGGAAATGGGCCACAAGGCGCTTGCCGCCAAGCTGGACGATCCGGATGCCTTCCTTGAGGAGTCCGTCGAGCACAAGGACGTACCGCTCGAGCCGCGCGCTCCGGTGGTGACCGTCATGGGCCACGTCGACCACGGCAAGACCTCGCTGCTCGACTATATCCGTCGTGCCAAGGTGGCTGCTGGCGAAGCCGGCGGCATTACCCAGCACATCGGTGCCTACCACGTCGAAACTGACCGTGGCATGATCACTTTCCTCGATACCCCGGGCCACGAAGCCTTTACGGCCATGCGAGCCCGTGGCGCCAAGGCGACCGACATCGTCATTCTGGTTGTGGCCGCCGACGACGGTGTCATGCCGCAGACCAAGGAAGCGATCCACCACGCCAAGGCGGCCGGCGTGCCGCTGGTAGTGGCGATCAACAAGATGGACAAGCCGGATGCCAATCCGGACCGCGTCAAGCAGGAACTGGTCGCCGAAGGGGTCATTCCTGAAGAGTACGGCGGCGATTCTCCCTTCGTGTCGGTTTCCGCCAAGAAGGGTACGGGTATCGACGAGTTGCTCGAGCAGGTTCTGCTTCAGGCCGAAGTGCTCGAACTGGCGGCGCAGAAGGATGCACCGGCCAAGGGCCTGATCATCGAAGCCCGTCTCGACAAGGGCCGTGGTGCGGTGGCGACGATGCTGGTTCAGTCCGGCACCCTCAAGCGCGGCGATGTCGTGCTCGCCGGTCAGGTCTTCGGTCGCGTTCGCGCCATGCTCGACGAGAACGGCAAGCCAATCAGCGAAGCGGGCCCGTCCATCCCGGTCGAAATTCTCGGTCTGTCCGATGTGCCGGCCGCTGGCGAAGAAGCCATCGTGCTCACCGACGAAAAGAAGGCGCGTGAAATCGCCTTGTTCCGTCAGGGCAAGTTCCGCGATGTCAAACTGGCCAAGCAACAAGCTGCCAAGTTGGAAAACATGTTCCAGCAGATGGAAGAGGGCGAGGTCAAGACCCTGCCGCTCATCGTCAAGGCCGACGTGCAAGGTTCGCAGGAAGCTCTGGTTCAGACACTGGCCAAGCTCTCGAACGAGGAAGTCCGTGTTCAGATCATCCACGGTGCCGTCGGCGCGATCAGCGAATCCGATGTCAATCTGGCCCAGGCCTCCGGCGCCGTCATCATCGGCTTCAACATCCGGGCCGATGCCGGTTCGCGCAAGCTGGCCGAAACCTTCGGTGTCGATATCCGTTACTACAACGTGATTTACGATGCGGTGGACGAGGTGAAGGCAGCGCTGTCCGGCATGTTGTCGCCGGAAAAGCGTGAACAGATCACTGGCATGGTCGAAATTCGTCAGGTCTTCAACGTATCCAAGGTTGGCGCCATCGCCGGCTGTTACGTTCTGGAAGGTTTCGTCAAGCGCAATTCCCGCGTCCGTCTGTTGCGCAACCACGTTGTTCAGTGGGATGGCGAACTCGATTCGCTCAAGCGTTTCAAGGACGACGTCAAGGAAGTGCGTTCCAACTTCGAATGCGGTCTATCGCTGCGCGGCAATAACGACATCCAGATTGGCGACCAGCTGGAAGCTTACGAAATTCAGGAAGTGGCACGCTCGCTGTAATGAAGAAAAAAGGATTTCAGCGTAGTGACCGGGTCGCGGAGCAGGTTCGCCGCGACCTTGCCGATCTGATTCGGACTGAATTGAAGGATCCGCGCGTTGGCATGATCAGCCTGACGGCTGTTGAGCTGACGCCGGATTACGCCCATGCCAAGGTGTTTTTCGCGACGCTTAATTCAGAACATCTGGAAGAGATCGAGCGTGGTCTGAAGCGGGCGTCCGGCTTCCTTCGGCGCGAACTGGGTCGTCGTATTCATATTCACACCTTGCCGGAGTTGCATTTCGTTTACGACAACTCCATCGAGCACGGTGCCAGCATGTCGCTGTTGATCGATCAGGCCAATGCGCTGAGCGATCTGACGCCGGAAGACTAAGCGCCCCATGCAAGTCAAGAAGACCTGGAAACAGGTCGATGGTGTGCTGTTGCTCGACAAACCCATCGGATTCACCTCGAACGACGCACTGCAAAAGGCGCGCCGCCTGTTCTCGGCGGCCAAGGGCGGCCATACCGGTACGCTGGACCCTCTGGCGACGGGCTTGTTGCCGCTTTGTTTTGGCGAGGCGACGAAGTTCTCGGCCGACTTGCTCAATGCCGACAAGACCTATGAAGCCGTTCTCAAGCTGGGCGTGACCACCGATTCCGGGGATGCCGAAGGCAAGGTGACGGCGACTTCCACGGTCAACCCGGAAAAAGCGGCAATTTTGAAATTGCTGCCGCAGTTCACCGGTGATATTCAGCAGATTCCACCCATGCATTCGGCCCTGAAGCGCGATGGTCGCCCGCTCTATGAACTGGCTCGCCAGGGTATCGAGGTCGAGCGCGAGGCGAGGGCGGTGACGATTCACGTCATCGAACTGCTCGACTTTGCCGGCGACTCTCTGATGCTGCGCGTGGCGTGCAGCAAGGGCACCTACATCCGCGTGCTGGCGGCCGATATCGGTGCCGCGCTCGGTTGTGGCGCGCACCTGTCAGCACTGCGCCGGACCCGGGTTGGCGATCTCGATCTTGATGGTGCCGTGACGCTAGCTGAGCTTGAAGGTCTGGATGAAGCAGGGCGCATGGCTCGCCTGAAGCCGGTTGATGCGCTGTTGCACACCTTGCCGATTCTTGGTGTCGATGGTGAGGCTGCACAGCGTTTCAGTCACGGCAATCCCGTTGATTTGCCAACCGGCCTGAGTGGCAAGGTTCGGGTCTATGCGAACGGCAAGCTGATCGGTATCGGCGAGCCTGGCTCAGGCGATCGTTTGTGGCCAAAACGGCTGGTTCAACTGGCTGATTAACTGATATAATCCAACGCTTTCCGTCGCCAACGGAAAATTTTATCCACTGGCGCTTGCTCTATCAAACCGGGGCGGCGTCGTTTTCATGAAAGAGAGTTTGAAATGGCATTCACTACCGAAGTCAAAGCCGGCGTCGTCGCGGATTTCCAGCGCGCCAAGGGCGATACCGGTTCTCCGGAAGTTCAGGTCGCCTTGCTGACCGCCCGCATCAATGAACTGACCCCGCACTTCAAGGAACACAAGAAGGATCACCACTCTCGTCGTGGTCTGCTGCGCATGGTCAATCAGCGTCGCAAACTGCTGGACTACCTCTAGGGCAAAAATATCGACGCCTACCGTACCCTGATTACCCGCCTTGGTCTGCGTAAGTAAGCTGGACTAAAGCCAAGAAAGAGCGGCCCGGATTTCTCCCGGCCGCTTTTTTGCTTTTTTCTGAACGCGTTTTTTCGTAGTTGTAAGTTGTTGTTATTGTTGTTAATTGTGTTGAGAGTGAAAGGAAAATATGTTTAATGTCGTGAAAAAAACATTCGCCTATGGCGCCCATCAAGTCACCATCGAAACCGGTGAAGTTGCCCGCCAGGCTGGTGGTGCCGTTCTCGTTTCCATGGAAGAAACCGTGGTTCTGGTCACCGTCGTTGCCGCCAAGAGCGCCAAGCCGGGCCAGGATTTCTTCCCGCTGACCGTTGATTATCAGGAAAAAACCTACGCTGCCGGCCGTATCCCTGGTGGTTTCTTCAAGCGCGAAGGCCGTCCTTCCGAAAAGGAAACGCTGACCTGCCGCCTGATCGATCGCCCGATCCGCCCGCTGTTCCCGGATGGCTTCTACAACGAAGTCCAGGTCATCGCTACCGTGATGTCGCTGAACCCGGAAATTGATTCCGACATCCCGGCCCTGATCGGTGCTTCTGCCGCCCTGGCCATCTCCGGCGTGCCGTTCAACGGCCCGATCGGCGCCGCCCGCGTTGGTTACATCGACGGCCAGTATGTCCTGTGCCCGACCCTGAGCCAGCTCAAGGGCAGCCAACTCGACCTCGTTGTTGCCGGTACCGAAGCTGCCGTGCTGATGGTTGAATCCGAAGCCGACCAGCTATCCGAAGAAGTCATGCTCGGCGCCGTCGTTTTCGGTCACACCGAAATGCAGAAGGCGATCAACGCCATCAACGAACTGGTTGAAGAAGCCGGCAAGCCGGAATGGGAATGGCAAGCAGCCCCGAAGGACGAAGCGCTGGTCGCCAGCCTGTCCGCTCTGGTCGGTGCCAAGCTCGAAGAAGCCTACAGCATCACCGTCAAGCAAACGCGCAGCCAGGCCGTCAAGGTCATTCGTGCCGAAGCTGTTGCCGCGCTGTGTACCGGTGCTGAAGGCGCCCCGGACGAAAACACCGTCGGCAACCTGTTCCACGAAATCGAAGCCGCCATCGTTCGCGGCCGCATCCTGAGCGGTGCTCCGCGTATCGACGGTCGCGACACGCGTACCGTGCGTCCGATCACCATGCGTTCCGGCGTCCTGCCGCGTACTCATGGCTCGGCCCTGTTCACCCGTGGCGAAACCCAGGCGCTGGCTGTGGCCACGCTGGGTACCAACCGCGATGAGCAGATCATCGACGCACTGGCCGGCGAATACCGCGACCGCTTCATGCTGCACTACAACATGCCCCCGTACGCCACCGGTGAATGCGGTCGTGTCGGTACGCCGAAGCGTCGTGAAATCGGTCACGGCCGTCTGGCCAAGCGCGCGCTGCTCGCTGTGTTGCCGAAGCCGGAAGATTTCTCCTACTCGATGCGTCTGGTCTCGGAAATCACCGAATCGAACGGTTCATCCTCGATGGCTTCCGTTTGCGGCGGCTGTCTGGCCCTGTTGGACGCCGGTGTGCCGCTCAAGGCGCACGTGGCCGGTATCGCCATGGGGCTGATCAAGGACGGCAACCGTTTCGCCGTGTTGACCGACATCCTGGGCGACGAAGATCACCTCGGCGACATGGATTTCAAGGTCGCCGGTTCAACCAGCGGCATCACCGCGCTGCAGATGGACATCAAGATCCAGGGTATCACCAAGGAAATCATGCAGGTTGCCCTGGCCCAGGCCAAGGATGCCCGTATCCACATCCTGAACCTGATGCAGGAAGCTGCAGCCGGCCCGCGTGAAGAAATGTCGGCCTACGCGCCGCGTCTGTACACCTTCAAGATCAATCCGGAAAAGATCCGTGATGTCATCGGCAAGGGTGGCGCCGTTATCCGCGCCCTGACCGAAGAAACCGGCACCACGATCGATATTCAGGACGATGGCACGATCACCATTGCTTCCAGCAGCGGTGAAGCGGCTGCCGCAGCGCGTGCACGTATTGATGCGATTACGGCAGAAGTCGAGATCGGCAAGATCTACGAAGGTACCGTCCTCAAGATTCTTGATTTCGGCGCGATCGTTTCCGTGCTGCCGGGCAAGGATGGTCTGCTGCACATCTCCCAGATCGCTCAGGAACGCGTCAACAAGGTCGAAGACTACGTCAAGGAAGGCCAGATCGTTCGCGTCAAGGTTCTCGAAACCGACGACCGTGGTCGCGTCAAGCTGTCGATGAAGGCTGCTGCTTCTGACGAAGGTACGGCTGCTGCTCAGCCGATTGCCAACGAAACTGCTCAAGAGCAACAATAAGCTTCGGTCCAGGCTGAACGTACAAAGGGCGCCTTGCGGCGCCCTTTGTTTTTTTTGGGTGCGCCCGGCAGGGCGCACTTACTTGGAGGTGAAAGACCTCTACTCGCCCGACAAGGGGAAGCGTTAGCTGAACGGCAAGGGTGTCGCCGGCGACTGCGAATCTGAAGGAAGCCGAAGGCAAAGCGCTGGCCTGACG
>JAUYEI010000021.1 GCA_030691385.1 Azonexus sp. | reverse complement strand
GCCGGGCGCCCGACCAGGCGTGCCAGTGGCCACGTCGCGCTGTCAGCCAAGGGGTGAATCGCCTCGAGGGCGCAAAGGCCTGTATTCAGGCGGCTGGCCAAGGCTGGATAAGCGGTCAACTGAGGTTTCAAGGTTCAGTGCTTTAGCGCACGGGCGATGACGGCGACGGTGACCTCGGCGGCGCCGTGCAGCTTGAGGACGCGGGCGCACTCGTTGGCCGTCGCGCCGGTAGTCATCACGTCGTCGATCAACAGCAGGCGCTGGCCGGTGAAGTCCCGCCGGCATTCGAAGGCGCCGCGCACGTTTTTGTGGCGTTCCTTGTGCGGCAGCGTGGCTTGTGGCGGCGTTACCCGCGTGCGCAGGACATTCCCACGGTCAACCGGAATTTTTGCCCAAAATTGAAATGCCTTGGCGATCTCGGCGGACTGGTTGAAACCTCGCTCCTGCAGACGTTCGGGGTGCAGGGGCAGGGGGACGATGCAGTCGAAGGCGTCGGCGTCGGTCAGTTCGGCCAGCTTTTGTCCGGCCCAGTTGGCAACCGCCAGTTGGTGGCCGTACTTCAGAGCATGAACGATGCGGTCGGCGGGAAAGTCGTAGCAAAAGAGGGCGATGGTCCGCGCGAAGTGCGGCGTCTCGCGCAGGCAGGCGCCGCAGCGTTCGCCGTGCGTCGTCGGGACGGCGCAGATCGGGCACAAAGCCTTGGGCAACAGCGGAAGATCGTTGGTGCATGGCGGGCAAAGCAGGCTCCCCTGGCTGTCGGCGCCACAGAGCAGACAGCTACCTGGCAGGGCAGCATCGAGGATTTTCCGGCCGAGCCGTTTGAGCCCATCGAGCTGGGGTAAAATTGACAGCCAGCCGGAGTGTCCGTGATAATCCATAATTACCGATGCGCTTCGTATCTGATTTTTATAGCATTTTTCATGCAAGGCCTTTCATGCAAGCTAGCTCCGTCGCCGCTGTTTCGTCTGTTTCCCAGTCTGCTTCTGCCCGTCTCTGGTCGCTTGCTGAAGTACTCGCGCTCTACGAGTTGCCGCTGATGGATCTGATCTGGCGGGCCCAAGGGGTGCACCGCGAAAATTTCGATCCGAACGCCATTCAACGCTCGACGCTGCTTTCGGTCAAGACCGGTGGCTGTTCGGAAGATTGCAGCTATTGCTCGCAATCTGCCCGCTACGACACCGACACCGAGCGCGAACGCCTGATGCCGCTCAACGAGGTGGTTGCCGCCGCCCAGGCCGCCAAGGCCAAGGGGGCATCGCGTTTCTGCATGGGCGCCGCCTGGAAGGGGCCGAAAGACAACGATCTCGACCGTGTCCTCGACATGGTTCGCGAAGTGAAGGCGCTCGGCATGCAGACCTGCGTGACGCTCGGCATGCTCAAGGACGGCCAGGCGGAAAAGCTCAAGGAAGCCGGCCTCGACTATTACAACCACAATCTTGATACCGACAAGGAGTTCTACGGTCAGGTCATCAAGACGCATACCCAGGACGACCGTCTCGATACGCTGGAGCAGGTTCGCGATGCCGGTATCAACGTCTGTTCGGGCGGCATCATCGGCATGGGCGAGTCGCGCAAGAACCGCGCTGGCTTGCTCGTTCAACTGGCCACCCTGCCCAAGGCGCCGGAATCCGTGCCGATCAACAATCTCGTGCCCATTCCCGGCACGCCGCTGGCCGACAAGGATCGCCTCGACCCGTTCGAGTTCGTGCGCACCATCGCCGCTGCCCGCATCATGATGCCGACCTCGTGGGTTCGCCTGTCGGCCGGCCGTCAGGAAATGAGCGACGAGTTGCAGGCCCTGTGCTTCCTGGCCGGCGCCAATTCGATGTTCTATGGTGATTTCCTGCTGACCACCGGCAATCCGGATATCGAGCGCGACGACGCCTTGTTTGCCCGTCTCGGCGTCAAGGCAATTTGAGTCCAGCCAGCCCGCATTCAGGTTTTGTCGACCGGCAGCATGTCGGTCGACGCTTCGCCCGGGTTGCGGCAAGTTACGGCGAAGGTGATTTTTTCGCCCGCGAAGTTGATCGCCGGATGCAGGAACGGCTCGATTTCGTCAAAGTCGATCCGAAGCGGATTCTTGACCTCGGTTGCAGTCGTGGCGGGAGCTTTCCCGGTCTGTCCGCCCGCTATCCCGAGGCTGAACTGATCGGTCTGGATGTCGCGCCGGCCATGCTGTCCGCCGGCCGTGCCCCGCGCGCTGGCTGGCAGCGCTGGCTGGGTATCGGCAAGAACGCCGAGCCGCTTCGCTTGGCGGCCGACGCTGCGCATTTACCCCTGAAATCCCGGTCCACCGCAATCGTCTGGTCCAACCTGCTGTTGCACTGGCTGGACGATCCGATTCCTGCGCTCGCCGAAGCGCACCGCGTGCTCGAAGTCGGTGGCCTGCTGATGTTCTCGACCCTCGGCCCGGATACGCTGAAGGAGCTGCGCGCAGCTTTTTCCGATGGCTACGCCCACACCCAGCGCTTCGCCGACATGCACGATCTCGGCGACATGCTGGTTGGCTGCGGTTTTGCCGACCCGGTGATGGACATGGAAGTCATTACGCTGACCTACGATGATCTGGATGCCATGTTCGCCGAATTGCGCGCCGCCGGCTCGTCGTGCGCCATGAAAGCCAGGCGCCACGGGATGACGGGCCGAAAATCGTGGGAGAGCGGCAAGGCTGCCTACGAAGCCATGCGCAAGGACGGCCGGCTGCCGGCGACCTTCGAGGTCATCTACGGCCACGCCTGGAAGGCCGAGCCGAAGAAAACACAGGACGGCCGTGCCATCGTCCGCTTCGATCTGCCGCGCAAAGGCTGATGGACATTCCCGAGGCTATCGGGGGCATTTCAATTTTGGCCATTTTTTCCGGTTGACCGTAGCAAGCCGTCAGATGGATCAATCCGGCTTCTGCTTGAAGAATTTCAGCGGTTTCACCCCCTGAAATTGCGGTACCGGGATCGCCTTGCGCTTGCGTTCGCGAATCCGCCAGCCGAGCAGAAGAGCGACGGCAACGGAGTAAGCCAGCGGCCAGAGCAGCGCGGTGGCCTTGACCAGCCAGAAATAATGCACCGTGGCGAGAATGCTGATCAGGTAGATGCTGCGGTGCAGTTCCTGCCATTTTCGTCCGCCCAGCTTGCGAATTGCCCAGTTGCTCGAGGTCGCGGCGAGCGGAATGAGCAGCAGAAAGGCAGCAAAGCCGACCGTCACGAAGGGGCGCTTGAAAATGTCCCTGGCGATGTCGTCGATTACAAAGTCATGGTCGAAGCCGATGAAGCTCAGAAAATGGAGCGTGGCGTAGAAAAAGCAGAATAGCCCAAGCATGCGCCGCAGCCGGGTCAGCCAGTGCAGTTGCGTCATCGCCCGCAGCGGTGTCACGCACAGCGTGATGAGCAGCAGGTTGAAGGTCCAGGTGCCTGTCCAGCGCTGGACGAACTCCACCGGGTTGGGTCCGAAATCGTCGGTATAGGTCGCCCACAGCAAGCGCATTGCCGGTAGCAGGCAGAGGGCGAAGAGGGCGATCTTGATCCCGCCAAGTTGGCGCTTGTCCGGGTTGAAGCTCATGTCAGAAATTTTTCCGTAAATCCATGCCGGCATACAAGCTGGCGACCTGCTCGGCGTAGCCGTTGAAGGGCAGGGTCTTGCGTTTGAGGAATTCGCCGAGACGGCGTTCGTTGGCCTGACTCCAGCGCCGGTGCGGGACATCCGGATTGACGTTGGAGTAGAAGCCGTACTCGTCCGGCCCAGCCTTCATCCACGCCGTTTGTGGCTGTTTTTCGACGAAACGGATACGAACGATGGATTTTGCCCCCTTGAAGCCATATTTCCAAGGCACGATAAGGCGGAGCGGGGCGCCGTTTTGTTTCGGCATGACTTCGCCGTACATGCCGACCGCAAAAATAGTCAGGGGATGGCGCGCTTCATCGAGGCGAAGTGCTTCGATGTAGGGCCAGTCAAGCAACGGAATGCGCACGTAGGGCATTTGTTCGGGATCGGCCAGGCTCCAGAATTCGACAAACCTGGCATTGCCCGTCAGTTCAACGCGTTTGAGTAGCTCGCTGAACGGAAAGCCAACCCAGGGCACAACGGCGCTCCAGCCTTCGACGCAGCGCATCCGGTAAATGCGCTCCTCGAGCGGTGCCCATTTCAGGATGTCGTCGATCGCGAAGGTCTTCGGGGTTTTGACTTCGCCGTCGATCGTCACTGTCCATGGCCGCGTGCGCAAGCGGTGCGCGTTTTTTGCCGGGCTGTCCTTGTCCGGCCCGAATTCGTAAAAGTTGCCGTAAGTCGTCATCGACTTGTAGGGCGTCAGTTTGTCATCGCGCGTCGACAGGGGGCTGGAAACAAGATTCCCAAACTGGCTGCCTTGTCCCTCACGACTTTCCGCGCCGTGAGCCAAACCCAGGCTGGCCGCGCCAAGACTGACTGCCAGGTTTCGCATGAAGTCCCGGCGACCGGCATAAACCTGAGGGTCGGTTATTTCGGAGCTCGCTATTGTCGGGGCGTGGCGAATCAGCATGATCCTTGAAACCTCGGTTGGACGTGGCAGATGGTGTGCCGGGGCGGGATGGCCGGCGCGAAGCGACGCCGCAGCAGGCTCATGCCTGCAAGAAGGAGCGAAAACGAGCCGATAACAATAAAGCAAATCGGCGAGTTTCGGCGAAGCCACAAAGCCGGGCGCCCGACCAAGCGTGCCAGCGGCCACGTCGCGCTGTCAGCCAAGGGGTGAATCGCCTCGAAGGCGCAAAGGCCTGTATTCAGGCGGCTGGCCAAGGCTGGATAAGCGGTCAACTGAGGTTTCAAGGATGATGCTTCCTGGGAACTGGCATATCCATTAGTCGGCGTTCCTCCCGAATCCTTACAACCGAAGTCGGAGAATGCCGATTTGGCGACTAGCTGAATTTCAGACTGCCAGGATGCCCGGAGGTTCAGGCAGAAAGCGCGGCGCGTAACTCGACGATGTCTTCTTCGGCTGTCTGCAGCAGATCGGCATAGCGCGCCCGGTCGGCCTCGCGCCTGGCTTCTTCCTCCGCGTCGTGCGGACTGGTTTGCCACGGCGGGCCGTTGCCGGCGAGCACGATGGCAAAATAAAGAATGTCACTGATGGTGCACGGTGTTTCGACCGGACTCAAATGGCTCTGATCACGCACGGCATCGGTGATCGATGCCGGCAGCCCGAGAATGTGCAACAGGCTCTCGCCTATCCCTTCGTGCCAGCCAGCCAGAAGTTCGATCATGGCCGGCTCGTCGTTGCGGTATTCGGGGTATTCCGCCGCCCGAAACAACAGGTAAAAAATCCCGATGTTGTGTACCAGTCCGGTCAGCATGGCGCTGTCCGGCTGGACACGACCCAGATGGCGCGCCAGCACACGAGCGATCGCCGCGACCCGCAGCGAGTGCTCCCAGGTTTGTCGGGCCATGTGATCGTAGGCGACAAGGTTTTTCGATTTCAGCATCTGATCCATTGCCACGGCCAGCGAGGTCGTGCGGACGATGTCGAAACCGAGTCGCCGGACGACGTTATTCAGATTGGAAATCTGCTCGCCGGCCGGGTTGTAGGTGACGGAGTTGGCCAGGCGCAGCAGCTTGCTGCAGATCAACGGCTCGACGCTGATCGCCTGTACCACCTGCTCAGTGCTGGCAAACGGATCTTTGAGCGCGTTGCGAACAAGCAGCGCCGCATCCAGGCAGGTCGGGAAATTGATATCGCCCGACAGGTCGCGGGCGATATCTTCAAGAATGTGGAAGTGAATACTGCGACTGCTTGCCATCTCAACCGGCGATGTAATGTTCCAGTTGAGCAATCAGGAATTGCTGGTTGCAGATGGTTTCCTTGACCAGATCACCGATGGAGATGATGCCGAGGACGTTGCCGGCCTCGTCCAGGACGGGCAGATGGCGGAAATGCTTTTCGGTCATCAGGGCCATGCATTCGTCGAGCGACACGCTTGGGGTAACGTAGGCCACCTTGTCGCTCATGATTTCGCTGACCAGCGTTTCCTTCGAGGTCTTGCCCTGCAGGATGATCTTGCGGGCATAGTCGCGTTCGGAAAAAATGCCGACCAGTTGTTCGCCGTCCAGAACCAGGACTGCCCCGACTTCGTGCTTGGCCATGACGGTGAGTGCGTGATAAACCGTGTCGCCAGGTGCGACCACTGCCAATGGGCGATTTCTGCCTGCGAGAAGCTGTTTGAGCGTCTTCATGTCTTGTCTCCTACTCCGGTGAGGTGTTGTTGTGTCCAGTCTAGTCCCGTCGACCTAGACTGCCAAGCCTGGAAAAACAAAAAGGCAGCCGAAGCTGCCTTTTCATTGCGGCTACCCCGATTAGCGCAGGCCGGCGGCGTATTCGGAGACGGCTTTGATTTCGACGTCGGAAAGCTTGGCGGCGATCATGCGCATCATCTTTTCCGGATCGTTGGCACGTTCGTCAACACGGAAGGCCTTCAACTGGGCTTCGGTGTATTCCTGGAACTGACCAGCCAGACGCGGATACTGGGCCGGCAAACCGGCACCGGCCGGGCCGTGGCAGCCGGCGCAGGCGGGAATGCCCTTCTTGAAGTCACCCTGGCGCCAGATTTTCTGGCCCAGCGCGATCTGCTTTTCATCCTTGGCGGCAGCCGGCTTCTGCTTCTGGCTGGCAAACCAGGCGGAGACGTTCTTCATGTCTTCGTCGGACAGCGGGGCGGCCATGCCGACCATGATCGGGTTGTTGCGAACCGGCGGCTTGTCGCCGACGGGTTTGAAGTTCTTCAATTGCTTGTAGAGGTATTCCTCGACCTGACCGGCCAGATTCGGATTGGCCGAAGTCGGGCTGTTGCCATCGACGCCATGGCAGGCGACACAAATGGATTCGGCGATAGCCTTGCCTTTGGCAGGGTCAGCCTTGGCATGCGCTTCTTCCGAAGCGTGGGTGACGAAACTGGTGGCGAAAAGGATTGCCAGTGCCGCGGTACGGATCATTTCGAACTCCTAGTGCGCGTTTATGGGCGCTTTGGCCGGAACGGAGGTTACAAACCTGTTATTCTATATCAGTTCGCCGCCCTCTTGGCGGGTCTTCCGAGTTTTTTATGCCTCTGTTCCAACAGGCGGTTTTTTTGACAACCGTCGCCAATCTCCGTGATCTGCCGCAGGATTCCATTCGCGAAGTTGCCTTCGCCGGTCGCTCCAATGCGGGCAAGTCGTCCACCATCAACACGCTGGCGGGGCGGGTTCGCCTTGCTTATGTCAGTAAAACGCCGGGCCGGACGCAGCACCTGAATTATTTCACGCTGGCCGACGGCAAGTATTTCGTCGATTTGCCCGGCTACGGTTACGCCAAGGCGCCGGAGGCGATCCGCTCGCAGTGGGAGGGCCTGATTGGCCCTTACCTGAGCAAGCGGGATCAACTGGCCGGGTTGGTGGTCATCATGGATATTCGCCGGCCGATGACCGACCTCGATTTGCGTCTGATCGACTGGTTCCGCCCGACCTGTCGGCCGATCCATATCCTGCTTTCCAAGGCCGACAAGTTGAGTCGCCAGGAGCAGACCAAGGCCTTGCGTTCGGTCAAGGCAGAAGTGGCGACCTGGGGCGATGCGGCGCTGTATTCGGTGCAGCTGTTTTCGAGCCTGAAAAAGACCGGTGTCGAAGAGGCTGAGGGCGTTCTCGCCGGTTGGCTGGAGATCGAAATCAAGCCGAAAGAAAATAAAGGGCCCCCGGATAAGGGGGGTCCGGGGGCCAAAAAGCCTTAACTGGGTCAAGGCGCCCGCTCAGGGAGGTGAAGCGGGAGACAGCGCGTGCCATCTGCGGATTCTGACGCGCGTCAAGGCGGGAAGTTCCGCGCTGAACGAAAATTTTCTGTGTTCAATTGATCGAGGTTGAAGCATGGCAGTTGTGAGCGGTGTTTTTCCCGGAACCCGGATGCGCCGGATGCGGCGCGATGATTTTTCCCGCCGTCTGATGCGGGAGTCGGTGCTGACGGCCGATGATTTTATTTACCCGGTTTTCGTGCTGGAGGGCGAGGGGCGTATCGAGAAGGTGTCGTCGATGCCCGGCGTCGAGCGTCAGTCGCTGGATATCCTGTTGAAGACGGCGGAGCGGGCGGTGAAACTCGGCATCCCGGCCTTGGCCTTGTTCCCGGTCATTGATGCCTCGCTGAAGTCGTTCGGTGCCGAGGAGGCGTATAACGCCCACGGTCTGGTGCCGCGCGTCGTCAAGGCGCTCAAGCGTGAATTCCCGAATCTCGGGGTGATTACCGACGTGGCGCTCGATCCCTATACCAGCCATGGGCAGGATGGGCTGATTGATGACACGGGCTACGTGCTCAACGATGAGACGCTGGAAGTGCTGGCCTGGCAGGCGCTTTGTCATGCCGAAGCGGGGGCGGATATCGTTGCTCCGTCTGACATGATGGATGGTCGCATTGCCCGTATCCGTGCCGAACTGGAAGGCGCCGGGCAGATTTACACGCGCATTCTGGCTTACTCGGCCAAGTACGCTTCGGCCTTCTATGGTCCTTTCCGCGATGCGGTCGGCTCGGCCGGCAATCTGGGCAAGGGTAACAAATACACCTACCAGATGGATCCGGCGAATACCGACGAGGCCCTGCGCGAAGTGGCGCTCGATCTTGAAGAAGGGGCGGACATGGTCATGGTCAAGCCCGGCATGCCGTATCTGGACATCGTGCGGCGCGTCAAGGACGAGTTCAAGGTGCCGACCTATGCCTATCAGGTCAGCGGCGAGTACGCGATGCTCAAGGCGGCGGCGCAGAACGGCTGGCTCGACGAGAAGGCCTGCGTGCTGGAGAGTTTGCTGGCCTTCAAGCGGGCCGGCGCCGATGGCATCCTGACTTATTTTGCGCTCGATGCGGCGGAGTATCTGGCTGGCTAGTCTCTAGTCGTTAGTTATTAGACTGAAGTTCTCCCGCGTGAAGATCGAATTTCCCTTGCCACACAAGCGATTTGCGTGGATGTTGAAGTCCGCGTTCTGACTACACCGTGATTTGCCGCAGAAGCTGGAGCGCGCGTTGTTGTTTGGGGTTGGGTGTA
>JAUYEI010000019.1 GCA_030691385.1 Azonexus sp. | reverse complement strand
AGGTCTCGTTCTTGACGGTTCCGCCTTCGCGGTAACTGCGACGCAAAAGATGCGTGCGATAGACCCGATCCTTGTACTTGCGGGTCGTGGTGACGACGTGGGCGGTTCCGTTTCTGGCTGGCATGTCCGTAATATAGTCGCCATCTGCGCAAATACAAGTTATTTTAGTGACTACACTTAGAGGCCAAAAGAAAGCGCCGATTGCCCCTATTTAGCAGCAGGGGCGGGCGCTTCCGCGATACTGGGTGACTACAAAATCAAAAGAACTTCAGATTAGTCGCTGGTTGTTAGTGGTTAGCGAAGTTTGGGGGCGCCATGGCGCCCTCTGTTTTTGCTAAAGGCTATCGACTAATAACCAACAACTAGCTTTTCAACCGAACGGCTGATTTGGGCCGGAAAGCCTTGATCACCGCCTCGTTCGTCTCGGCGTAGGGGCCACCGATCAGGTCGATGCAATAAGGCACGGCGGCGAAGATGCCGACGTGGGCGACCGTCCCGTCGGCATTGCGAACGCCTTCCAGGGTTTCCTTGATCGACTTCGGCTGGCCGGGCAGGTTGATGATCAGCGCCTGCTTGCGGATGACGGCGACCTGCCGCGAGAGGATGGCGGTCGGCACGAAGTTGAGGCTGATCCGGCGCATTTCTTCGCCGAAGCCGGGCATTTCCTTGTCGGCGACGGCCAGCGTGGCTTCCGGCGTGACATCGCGTAAAGCCGGGCCGGTGCCGCCGGTGGTCAGCACGAGGTGGCAATTGCTACGGTCAACCAGAGAAATCAGCGTATTTTCAATTGTCTCGCGGTCGTCGGCGATCAGCCGCGTTTCGACGCGCCATGGCGTGGTCAGCGCCGACGACAGCCATTCCTGCAGGGCCGGGATGCCCTTGTCTTCATAAACGCCGGTCGAGGCGCGGTCGCTGATCGAAACGAGGCCGACGACCAGTTCCTCATTCATCGCCGGCTTTCTCTTCGGCCGCGGGCGTGCCCTGTTTGTCCAGTTCCTGCAGGATCTGGAAAATGGCGCGGAAATTTTTCGGCGGCTTGTTGTTTTCCTGTTCCTTCAGTGCATTGCGGCGCAACTGGCGCATGTGCTGGAGGTCGATGGCGGGCCAAACGGCAGCAATCTCGGACAGGTAGGCTTCGTCTTCGAGAAAGCGGTTGCGGAAGCGCTCGAGGCGATGCAGGCGGGCGGTTTCGGCCGACGATTCGCCACGCAACATGGCCAGGCCGGCGCGGATCGGTTCGTCGTCGACGGTGCGCATGAGCTTGCCGAGATACATGACCTGCCGGCGATGGGCACCGTGGGCGGTGATTTTCTGGCATTCGCGGACAGCTTCAAAAATGTTTTCCGGCAGCTTGATCGCCTTCAACTGGCCGACGGAAAGCTCGACCAGTTCTTCGCCGAGATCGCGTAGTTCATGCATCGCCTCCTTCTTTTTGGTCTTGGAAGGGCGGCCGGTGTCTTCGGTGAAATCTTCTTCTTGCATGGGGTGCGTCCGGTGCTGGCAATAACGGGCTGTTATGATAGCGACTTTCCCGCTCCGACGCCGCCTCCATGTCCGAAACTGCCGCATTTTCCTATTCCCACGCCACCCTGCAACAGCTCTCCGAGGATGTGCTCAAGCACGCCAGGAGCAAGGGAGCGACGGCCTGTGAGGTCGATGTCTCCGAAGGTTTCGGCCAATCGGTGACGGTGCGTTGCGACGAGGTCGAGACCATCGAGTTCAATCGCGACAAGGGTATCGGCATCACGATCTACTCCGGTCAGCGCAAGGGCTACGCCAGCACCTCCGACTTTTCGGCCCAGGCGCTACGCGAAACGGTCGAGGCGGCGCTCGACATCGCCCGCTTTACGGCCGAGGACGACTGCGCTGGTTTGGCCGACGCGGCCTTGATGGCCAAGGTTTATCCGGATCTCGATTTGTATCACCCCTGGGCATTGACCGTGGAAGAGGCCATCGAAACAGCCCGTCGCTGCGAGCAGGCGGCTTTCGAGGCCAGTCCGCTGGTCAGCAATTCCGAAGGCGCGTCAATCTCGACGCAGCAGGCGCATTTTGTTTCGGCCAACAGCCTCGGTTTCATGGGCGGTTACCCGACTTCGCGTCATTACATTTCATGCTCGGTTATTTCCGGCGAGCAGGATGCGATGCAGCGCGACGACTGGTACACGACGCATCGCGATGCCAGCCGTCTCGATGATGCGGCGCAGGTCGGCCGCATTGCGGCCGAACGGGCTATCGCTCGCTTGGGCGGGCGCAAGGTCAAGACTGGCGAATTCCCTATCATCCTCGAAGCGCCGCTGGCCGGCGGCCTGCTCGGCAGCCTGGTGCACGCAGCGAGCGGCGGGGCCTTGTATCGCAAGTCATCCTTCCTGCTCGATCAGCTTGGCAAGAAAATCATGCCGGACTTCATCCAGATCGCCGAACGCCCGCATATTCCCTGCGGCCTGGGCAGTGCCTCCTTCGACAGCGATGGCGTGGCGACGCGCGACCGCGACCTGGTCGCCAACGGTATCCTGCAGGGCTATTTCCTGAGCACCTACACGGCGCGCAAGCTGGGCATGCAGACGACAGCCAATGCCGGCGGCAGCCACAATTTGGTCATCGAACCCGGCGAGCTTGGTCTGGAAGGCCTGATGGCCAAGATGGGCCGCGGCCTGCTTGTCACCGAACTGCTCGGCCACGGCATCAATTACGTGACCGGCGACTATTCGCGTGGCGCCGCCGGTTTCTGGATCGAGGATGGCAAGATCGCCTACCCGGTCGAGGAAATCACCATCGCCGGCAATCTCAAGGCCATGCTGGCCGGCATCGTCGCCGTCGGCAATGACGTCCAGGTGCGCGGCTCGAAGCAGACCGGCTCGATCATGCTCGACCGGATGACTGTCGCCGGCGAGTGAGCTGACGGGCATCGGGCTTGCCTGCTGATGGCTGGCGGGCTCGATGCAGATTGGCTATTTTCTGCTGGCAATCAGGGTTTTTCCTGATCGGGTTTTCTCCAATCGCAATTTTCGCGCTGCTTCCTAGAATGGGGTCTGTTGTAAAAAACCTCAAATATTCACTGTCTAGGAGACAAGATGCAACGTCGTGATTTTCTGAAAAAGGCTTCCGTCGGCGCTGCCGCCGGTGCCGCAGCCACCTTCGCCGCGCCGGCGATTGCCGCCGATCTGCCGAGCATCAAGTGGCGCCTGACTTCCAGCTTCCCGAAGAGCCTCGACACCATTTACGGTGGTGCCGAGCAACTGGCCAATCGCCTGCGCGAACTGACCGGCGGCAAGTTCGACATCCGCGTCTTCCCGGGCGGTGAAATCGTTCCCGGCCTGCAGGCGCTGGATGCCGTGCAGCAGGGCACCGTCGAGTGCTGCCACACTGCTTCCTATTATTACGTCGGCAAGGATCGCACCTTCGCCTTCGGTACGACCATTCCTTTCGGCATGAATACCCGCCAGACCAACGCCTGGATGTATCAGGGCGGCGGTCAGCAACTGCTCGACGAATTCTATGCCGGCTACAACTGCGTCTCCTTCCCCGGCGGTAACAGTGGTTGTCAGATGGGCGGCTGGTGGCGCAAGGAAGTGAAGACCGTCGCCGACCTCAAGGGCATCAAGATGCGCATCGGCGGCCTCGGTGGCGCCGTGTTGACGCCGCTCGGCGTCGTGCCGCAGCAGATAGCCGCCGGCGATATCTACCCGGCACTGGAAAAGGGCACGATCGACGCCGCCGAGTGGATCGGTCCGTACGATGACGAAAAGCTGGGCTTCTACAAGGTCGCCAAAAATTATTACGGTCCGGGCTGGTGGGAGCCGAGCACCTGCCTCGAGTTCTTCGTCAACAAGAAGGAATGGGACAAGCTGCCCAAGGAATACCAGGCTGCCTTCGCTTGTGCCGCCGCCGAAGCCAACGTGACGATGACCGCCGAATACGATCACAAGAACCCGATCGCACTGGCCAAACTGCTGCAAAACGGCGTCAAGCTGCACAGCTTCTCCAAGGAAATCATGGAGGCCGCCTACAAGTCGGCGCAACAACTCTATGCCGACGAATCGGCCAAGAATCCGGCTTTCAAGAAGATCTACGACTCTTACGCCAGGTACGCCAAGAGCCAGCGTGCCTGGTTTGCCGTCGCCGAAATGCCGATGGACCAGTTCTCACAATCACATCGCTGATCGTTACTGGCCATTGATTCAAAAAAGGAGCTGCGGCTCCTTTTTTTGTGGGTGCGCCCGGCAGGGCGCACTTACTTGGAGGTGAAAGACCTCTACTCGCCCGACAAGGGGAAGCGTTAGCTGAACGGCAAGGGTGTCGCCGGCGACTGCGAATCTGAAGGAAGCCGAAGGCAAAGCGCTGGCCTGACG
>JAUYEI010000018.1 GCA_030691385.1 Azonexus sp. | reverse complement strand
TATAGTCGCTATCTGCGCAAATACAAGTTATTTTAGTGACTACACTTAGAGGCCAAAAGAAAGCGCCGATTGCCCCTATTTAGCAGCAGGGGCGGGCGCTTCCGCGATACTGGGTGACTACAAAATCAAAAGAACTTCAGCTTAACGAACCTCGGCCCTGACTTTGTACCAGGCCGCATAAAGTGCCGGCAGGAAGAGCAGGGTCAGCACGGTGGCGACGATCAGGCCACCCATGATGGCAACGGCCATCGGTCCGAAGAAATCGTTGCGCGAGAGCGGAATCATCGCCAGTATCGCTGCTGCGGCAGTCAGCACGATGGGCCGGAAACGCCGCACCGTCGACTCGACAATCGCTTCATGGCGCGGTTTGCCGGCCGCCATGTCCTGCTCGATCTGGTCGACGAGAATGACCGAGTTGCGCATGATCATGCCGAACAGCGCAATCGTGCCGAGCAGGGCCATGAAGCCGAAAGGCTGCCGGAAAACGAGCAGGAACAGCGCGACGCCGATGATGCCGAGCGGTGCCGTCAGCAAGACCATGACGACGCGGGAAACGCTTTGCAACTGGATCATCAGGATGGTGATCACGGCCAGTACGAAGAGTGGAATGCCGGCCATGACCGAGCCTGAGCCTTTGGCGGATTCCTCGACCGAGCCGCCGGTGGCGATGCGATAGCCGTCGGGCAGGCTGGCCTGAATGGCATCGATCTCGGTCTTGATGCTGTCTACAACGGTGGCCGGTTGAGTCTTGCCGTACAGGTTGCCGCGCACCGTAATCGTCGGCAGGCGGTCGCGGCGCCAGATCAGTCCTGGCTCGAAGCTGTGTTTGAGGCGGCCGATCTGGCTCAGGGGAACGCTCTTGCCGGCGCGCGTTGGTGCCGACAGATCGGCCAGCGATGATAGATGGCTGCGTTCTTCGCGGTCGCCGCGCAGGACGACGTCGATACTCTTTTCGCCTTCGCGGTAGCTGGTCACCGTATAACCGTTCAGCGACATGTTGAGCAGCGCCGCGATGTCCTGGCTGGAAACGCCGAGCAGTCGGGCTTTGTCCTGATCGATTTCGATCTCGACCGATTTCGACAGCTCGCTCCAGTCGGTATTGACGTTGGACAGTTCCGGGTTCTCCCGCATGACCGTCGCGACCCGGGCAGCCGCCTGGCGCAGCGTGGCGATGTCTTCGCCGGAAATGCGGTATTGCACCGGATAGCCGACCGGTGGGCCGTTTTCGATGCGGGCGATGTTGCCGCGCGCAGCGAAGCTGTCATTTTCGAACAGTTTGATCAGTCGACCGCGGACGGCTTCCCGCGCCTCGACGTCGCGTGTGACGATGACGACCTGGCCGACATTGCTGGCCGGTAGTTGCTGGTCCAGGCCGAGGTAATAGCGCGGTGCTCCCGATCCAACGAAGGCCATGTAATGTTCGAGCTGGTCGAATTCCGCCTTGTCCTTGTCCAGCCACTGTTCAAGGCGCTTTGTCTCGGCGTTGATGGCGGCAATCGACGCCCCCTCGGGGAGACGCAGTTCGACATTGAGTTCCAGGCGGGTCGAGTTCGGGAAGAACTGCTTCTGAACCTTGATCATGCCGACGATGGACAGCGCAAACAGGATGATGGTGACGCCAATGACCAGCCAGCGCCGCCCGACGCACCAGCTGACCAGTTGGCGAAAGCGGGTATAGAACGGCGTACCGTAGACATCATGGTCTTCAGCATGGGCCGGGCCGTTCAGGCCAAGCTTGTCGAACAGGCGGGCGAGGCGGGGCAGGCGTTTTTCCAGGCGGCTGCTCTGGTGCGCAGCGTGCGGGTTGGGCAGCAACTTGTAGCCGAGCCAGGGAATGGCAATGACGGCGGCCAGCCACGAAATAAGCAGGGCGACGGCGTTGATCTGGAAGAAGGCGAAGGCATATTCGCCGGTCGATGACTTGGCCAGGGCAATCGGAATGAAGCCGGCGACGGTGACCAGCGTGCCGGAGAGCATCGGCCCGGCTGTGCTCGTGTAGGCGAAGGAGGCAGCGCGGGTGCGTTCCCAGCCTTGCTCCATCTTCACCCACATCATTTCGACGGCAATGATCGCATCGTCGACCAAGAGGCCAAGTGCCAGGACCAGGGCGCCGAGTGAGACCTTGTGCAGGCCGACGTTGAACAGGTACATGGCGAGGAAGGTGGCAGCCAGCACGAGCGGAATGGAGATGGCGACGACCAGGCCGGTGCGGATGCCAAGGCTGATGAAGGTGACGAGCAGCACGACGAGCACCGCTTCAGCCAGCGCATGCGTGAAGGTCTTGACCGAGTGGGCGACGGCATCGGGCTGGCTGGTCGCCACGCCAATCTCGACGCCGACCGGCAAGGCTTCCTGCAGTTTTGCGATCCGGCTGTTCAGGGCCTTGCCGAGTTCGATGATGTCGCCACCCTTGGCCATCGAGACGCCAATGGCAAGGGCGGGCTTGCCGCCGAAGCGGACCTGGGTAGCCGGTGGGTCGATGCTGCCGCGGCGGATGTCAGCGATATCGCCGAGCCGGAAACTGCGGCCGCCAGCCCGGATCAGGGTATCGGCCACGGCCTGCACGCTGTTGTAAGCCCCGCCGGGACGAATCTGGACGCGCTCGCTGGCTGTCTCGAAGAAGCCGGTGCCGGCCACGGCATTCTGCTGATTCATCGCCTGGACGATGGTCGCCTGGTCGATGCCCAGCGTGGCGAGTTTGGCATTGGAGAGCGCGACGTAAATCTTTTCGTCCTGAATGCCGAAAATTTCGACCTTGCCGACCTGCGGTACGCGCAGCAGTTCATCGCGAATGCGCTCGGCCTGGTCCTTGAGCTGCGGATAATCGAAGCCTTCTGCGGTCAACGCGTAAATATTGCCAAAAACATCACCGAATTCGTCGTTGAAGAACGGCCCCTGAATGCCTGCGGGCAGGGTGTGGCGAATGTCGCCGATCTTCTTGCGCACCTGGTAAAAGACGTCGGGCACATTGGCCGGCGGTGTGCTGTCCTTGGCGAAGAACATCACCGTCGATTCGCCGGGCCGGGAAAAGCTGGAAACACGGTCGATGTAGGGCGTTTCCTGCAGTTTTTTCTCGATCTTGTCGGTCAGTTGCTGCTCGACCTGACGCGCCGTGGCACCCGGCCAGAAGCTGCGGATCACCATGATCTTGAAGGTGAAGGGCGGGTCTTCGGCCTGGCCGAGCTTGCCGTAGGCAAAAACGCCCATCAGCGCGATGGCGAGCAGAAAGTAGCCGACCAGCGTGCGGTGGTGCAGCGTCCAGTCGGACAGGTTGAAGCGCTGGCTCATCGCTTAGCGCTGCCGGTCCGGCGTTGTGGCCGGCCTGGCCTGAACTTCCTGGCCGTCGACCAGCTTGCCGGCACCGCTGATGACGACCAGTTCGCCAGCCGCCAGTCCGCCGCTCAACTCGACGCCATCTTCGCGAAAGCGGGCAACCTGCACCGGGCGGGTAGCCACCTTGCCATCCTTGACGACACGAACCAGCGGCCCCTGCCCGACATCGATCACGGCGCTCAAGGGGGCGAGAAGCGCGCTCTCGGCCGCGCCGTCGAGAGCTACGCGTGCGGTCATGCCGAGGCGAACCTCGGGTGGCGGGTTGTTGATGCGAATGCGCGCGGCGTAGGTGCGGGTCGCCGGGTCGGCGGCCGGTGACAGTTCGCGCAGCTCGCCGCGCAGGGTCATTTTCGGGTCGGCCCACAGGCTGACGGCCAGATTCTTGGCGGCTTTCAGTTCGGCCAAGCGGCTTTCGGGAATGGCGATGGCGACTTCCTTCTCTTCCGGGCGGGCGACGCGTAACACGGCCTGGCCGGCGCTGACGACCTGGCCGGCATCGGCGAGAACGGTGGTCACAATGGCCGGAAATTCACTGCTCAAGGTGCCGTAGCTGCTCTGGTTGCCGCTGATGCGGCTTTGCGCGCGGGCCTGTTCGAGACGGGCGTGGGCGCTGCTGTAGGCATTGTCCTTGGCGTCGAAAGCGGCCTGGCTGACGAATTTTTTGGCGACCAGACCGGCGTAGCGTTCGCGTTCGGCGCGCGCCGTGGTGTGCTCGCTTTCGGCGGCCGCCAATTGGGCGCGGGCAGCGGCGGCGGCCAGTTCCAGGTCGGCCGGGTCGAGGCGGGCCAGCGGCTGGCCGGCCTTGATTTCGGCGCCGGCGTCGACCAGACGGGCGGCAATCTTGCCGCCGACGCGGAAAGCCAGATCGACCTCATGTCGGGCGCGGATATCGCCGGTATAGACGGCGCCAGTCAGTGGTGCACTGGCCGCCGCCTGAACGAGAACGACGCGGGGTGCCGGTGGCGGTGTATCGCCAGCCTGGCAGCCGACGAGGGCGGCTGCGGCGGTCATCAGCAGGGCGGCAATGCGAGGAGCAGTCTTGATCATGGGTGGGAGGTCCGGTGGACAGTGCTGCATCATAATGAACGTTCGGTCAGTAACGCAAGTTGTCGGCAGCGAGCGGTTTCAAATCGCTACAATGGCAGGCATGAACGTTACTCATTCTTCCTTTGCCGGCCTTGATCTGCTGGCTTCGGCGGTGCTCCTGCTCGATGACGCGCTGGCCATCCGCTACATCAACGCAGCCGGCGAAAATCTGCTGGCCGTAAGCAGCCGCGCGGTGATCGGAAAGACGCTGACGACAGTCTGCACCTGCTCGGCGACCTTGCAGTCAGCGCTCGATAATGGCTTGAACAACAACTGGGGCTACACCGGCCAGAATGTCGAGTTGAAACTCAGCGATGGCGAAGCGCTCAGCATCAACTGCACGGTGACACCCTTGCGTCCGGATATCGCGCCCGGCGTCCGCCTGCTGCTTGAACTGCAGCCGATTCAGCATCATCTGACGGCGACGCGAGAAGAGCGCCTGATCGAGCAGCAACAGGTCAGCCGCGAGTTGATCCGCAATCTGGCCCACGAAATCAAGAATCCGCTCGGCGGCATCCGGGGTGCCGCCCAGTTGCTCGAACACGAACTAGCCAATCCCTCGCTCAAGGAATACACCCAGGTCATCATCAAGGAAGCGGATCGCCTGCAGGATTTGATGCAGCGCCTGCTCACCCCGCATCGGGCGATGTTGCCGACGACGGTCAATATCCACGAGATCCTCGAGCGGGTGCGTAGCCTGCTGACTGCCGAATTCCCCGGTTCGCTGAGCGTGCGGCGCGATTACGACACGAGCCTGCCGGAACTGGTCGGTGATCGTGAGCAGTTGATCCAGGCGGTCCTCAACATTGCCCGCAATGCGGCGCAGGCCATGGGCGGTGAAGGGGAAATCGTTCTCCGCACGCGCTCCCTGCGCCAGGTCACGCTGGCCAAGAAACGCTATCGCCTGGCCATGGAAATCAAGGTCATCGACAACGGCCCGGGCATCTCCGACGAGATCCGCGAACGCATGTTCTATCCGCTGGTTTCCGGGCGCGAAGGGGGAAGCGGTCTGGGGCTGACCATCGCGCAGAATTTTATCCAGCATCACCACGGCACGATCAATTGTGTCAGCCGGCCCGGCCACACGGTCTTCACGCTCAATCTCCCTGTTGAGCAGGCTTGAGTCTTGCTTCTCTTAGGGCCATTCTGAACACATAATGAGCCAACAAAATATGAAACCGGTCTGGGTCGTAGATGACGATCGCTCCATTCGCTGGGTGCTGGAAAAAACCCTGTCCCGCGAAGGTATCCCGTTCAAGAGTTTTGCCTCGGCCAGCGAGGCCATTTCGCAGCTCGAACAAGGCATCGAACCGCCGCAAGTGCTGATGTCCGATATCCGCATGCCCGGCCAGTCGGGGCTGGAGCTGCTGCAGGAGGTGAAAACACGTTTCCCTTCGGTGCCGGTCATCATCATGACCGCCTACTCCGATCTCGAAAGCGCGGTCGCCGCCTTCCAGGGCGGCGCCTTCGAATATCTGCCGAAACCCTTCGACGTTGATCAGGCAGTCGAACTGATTCGGCGCGCCATTGATGAATCGATGCACCAAAGCGGTGCGGCAGAGGAAGAGGGGCTGGTGCCTGAGATTCTCGGTCAGGCGCCCGCCATGCAGGAAGTCTTTCGCGCCATTGGCCGGCTGGCGCTGTCGCATGCGACGGTGCTCATTACCGGCGAATCGGGCTCGGGCAAGGAGCTGGTGGCGCGTGCCCTGCATCGCCATAGCCCGCGGGCCGACAAACCGTTCATCGCCATCAACACGGCAGCGATTCCCAAGGATTTGCTCGAGTCGGAACTCTTCGGCCACGAGCGCGGCGCCTTTACCGGCGCCCAGGCCCAGCGGCGCGGCCGCTTTGAGCAAGCCGAGAGCGGTACGCTGTTTCTCGATGAAATCGGCGACATGCCGGCCGAGTTGCAAACCCGCCTGCTGCGTGTCCTGTCGGACGGACATTTCTACCGTGTTGGCGGCCATTCGCCGATCAAGGCCAACGTCCGGGTCATTGCGGCGACGCACCAGAATCTCGACACGCGGGTCAAGGATGGCCTGTTCCGCGAAGACCTGTTCCATCGCCTGAACGTCATTCGCGTCCGTCTGCCGGCCCTGCGTGAACGGCGCGAAGACATTCCCTTGCTGACCCGCCATTTCCTGCAGAAGAGTGCGCGGGAACTGGGCGTCGAAACCAAGCGCCTGACCGAAGCTGCCGTGAAATACATGAGCGGCCTCGATTTTCAGGGCAACGTTCGCCAGCTGGAAAACCTCTGCCACTGGCTGACCGTCATGGCGCCGGGGCAACAGGTCGATATCAGCGACCTGCCCGGCGAATTGCGCGAGGCGACACCGGTATCGCTGGTCACCGATTGGGAAAGCGCGCTGGAAGGCGAGGCTGACCGCATGCTGGCACGCGGCATTCCGGACATCCACGGCGTGCTGTCGCAGGTATTCGAGCGCATCCTGATCGCCCGGGCGCTGGCCCATACCGGTGGTCGACGCATCGAGGCAGCGCAGGCACTGGGCATCGGGCGCAACACGATTACCCGCAAGATCGCCGAACTCGGCATTGATGGCGGCAAGGAGCATGCTGCGGAGTAAAATCCGCCGCATGACATTGATCGATCCTGTCTTGTTGAAAGCGCGGCTGGCTAGCCTGGCCGGCCGCTTCGACGTCGACGCGCTGGACGAATGCGACTCGACGAGCAGCGAACTGATGCGCCGGGCCGAGCGCGGCGCGCCGTCCGGCTCGGTTGTGGTCGCTGACCGGCAAAGCGCCGGGCGCGGCCGGCGCGGGCGGAGCTGGTTGTCATCGCCCGAATCGAGCCTGACCTTTTCCCTGCTTTGGCGATTTCCCGGCAATGCGGCCAGCTTGAGCGGCTTGTCGCTGGCTGTCGGGGTCGGCCTCGCTCAAGCCATGGAAAACCTCGGCGCCAAGGGCGTTTGCCTGAAATGGCCGAACGACGTGCTGCTGCGTTCCGGCGACGATTTTGCCAAACTGGCCGGCATCCTGATCGAACTTTCCTCCGACCGACGTGGCACGCAGGCCATCATCGGCATCGGCCTCAATCTGGCGCCGCCAACGGGCGATCTGCCGCAGCCGGCGGCTGGTTTGAGCCAGGCTTGTCCGCAGCCAATTGATCGCCACGATGTCCTGGCCGCCATCCTCGGCCAGTTGGCGGCCGTACTCGACACTTTCACGGTCAACCGGTTTTTTGGGCTGAAAATGAAATGGCAGCAATACCACGCCTGGCAGGATCAGGCCGTGCAAATTCTCGGCGATGGAGTAGATCCGAAGCGCGGTCGCTGCCTCGGCGTCGATGACGATGGCGCGCTGCTGCTCGAAACCGCGGCCGGGATCGAACGCATATTTTCCGGCGATGTCAGCCTGCGTCGCGCATGATTATTTGTCTCGACAGCGGCAACAGCCGCATCAAGTGGGGCGTCCATGATGGCAAGCAGTGGCTGGCCCAGGGCGCTGTTGCCCACGCCGAGGTCGAACAGTTGCGGCAACTGGTCGGCAACTGGCCGCACCCCGACAAGGTCATGCTGGCCAACGTCGCCGGCGCCGAGGCTGGCGGGCGAATTCGCCAGCAGCTGGCGCCATGGCTGCCGGTGTTTTTTGAAGCCCGCTCGGAAGCCGCGCGGTGCGGTGTCACCAACCTATATCGCCAACCCGGCCAGCTCGGCGTCGACCGCTGGTGTGCGCTGCTTGGCGCCCGTGGGTTAAGCCAGACGGCGGCCATCGTCGTCATGGCGGGAACGGCGACGACCGTCGACACCCTCGACGCCGACGGCAATTTCCTCGGCGGCCTGATCCTCCCCGGCAGCGAACTGATGCGCCGTTCGTTGGCCGCCGACACGGCGGCGCTGCCGTTCGCCGATGGCCGCCACGCCGACTACCCGCGCTGCACGGATGACGCCATCGTCACCGGCTGCATCGAAGCGCAGGTCGGGGCCATCGAACGGGCCTGGCGGCGACTCGGCAATATCGACAAGGTCTGCCTGCTGTCCGGCGGCAACGCAGCCAGTCTGGCCCCGCATCTGGGCATCTGCTGGCGCTCGGTGGCCAATTTGCCGCTGGAAGGTTTGCTCCGCCTGGGGCTCGACGCTTGAACAAATGCCGGCGAGCGGTGACAATCCGCTGTCATTGCGCCACCCCCGGGAGATTCCATGTTCGATCCGGTCATTAGCAGCCTGCCGGCTATTTTGCGACAGCTATCGGGTTGTTCGCCGTCTTTCTCGTGCGCTAGGTTTTTGTCACGCCCTACAGCGAGCTGCCCCTGATCCGCGAGGGCAATAAACCCGATCACCATCCGCGACAAGGGGTTCGGCATCGTTCGCCTGCGCGCCTTCGGTATCTACCCGTATCCCCTGACCGACCTGTTCAGCGAATCCGGCGTGGCCTACATCGACATGGCGGCGCCGATGTTCGCCGAGTACGGTCTGGCCCTCGATTCGCTGGTCCTCCAGAACGTCTCGTTGCCGGAAGAGCCGCAGAAGATTCTCGATCAGAAGATCGGCATGAACATGCATTCCCGATGCGGCGAAGAACAAAGGTGGTCTGGCGGCGCTGGTCGAAGACCGTTCGCCGCTGCAACTGGGGGCGGAAGGCAGCTACCAGGGCGTCCATTTCGCGCTGATCGGGCGCATCCAGATCAAGTACAGTCAGGGTATCTGGAACGAATGGCACCTGCTCTTCGATGACATGCGGACCGGCTGGTTGTCGGAGGCGGCTGCCGCGTATGCGCTCACCTTTGCGCAGTTCGTGGCGGAAGCGCTGCCGCAATTTGACAATCTCAAGATAGGTCAGCGTTTCGTGCTGGCCAGCCAGACGTGGACGGTCAGCAACATCGAAAACGCCGAGAGAGGGGAGTCCAGTTTTGTCGGGTTTTCTGCTGAATTGGCTTCAGTCAGGAATGAATCAGCTATTGATGTCGAAGCAGAGATATTTGATTTCGAGGTAGTCCTCGATGCCGTACTTCGAGCCTTCGCGGCCGAGGCCCGATTGCTTGATGCCGCCGAAGGGGGCGACTTCGTTGGAAATGAGCCCGGTGTTGACGCCAACCATGCCGTATTCGAGCGCCTCACCCACCCGCCAGCAACGGCCGACATCGCGTGTGAAGAAGTAGGCGGCCAGTCCGAACTCGGTGTCGTTGGCCATGGCGATGGCTTCGGCCTCGGTCTCGAACTTGAAAAGTGGGGCGACCGGGCCGAAGGTTTCCTCGCGGGCGACCTGCATGGCAGTCGTCACGTCGGCCAGCACGGTCGGCTGGAAGAAGTTGCCACCGCGTTCGTGCCGGGCGCCGCCACACAGCACGCGGGCGCCCTTGGCGAGCGCATCGGCGACATGGGCCTCGACCTTGCTCAGGCCGGCGGCGTTGATCAGCGGACCTTGGGCGACGCCAGCTTCGGTGCCGTCGCCGACTTTCAAGCCACGGGCTTTCTCGGCGAACTTGGTGGCGAATTCCTCGTAGATGCCCGACTGCACGAGAAAGCGGTTGGCGCAGACGCAGGTCTGGCCGGTGTTGCGGTATTTTGCCGCCAAAGCGCCGTCGACCGCGGCATTGACGTCGGCGTCGTCGAAAACGATGAAGGGCGCGTTACCACCGAGTTCGAGCGACAGTTTTTTGATGGTCGGCGCGCATTGCGCCATGAGCAGCCGGCCGACGCCGGTCGAGCCGGTAAACGACAGCTTGCGGACGATGGGGCTGGCGCACAGTTCGCCGCCGATTTCGGCCGGTTTGCCGGTGACCACGTTGAGGACGCCGGGCGGGAAACCTGCCAGCTCGGCCAGCACGGCCAGCGCCAGCGCGCTGAGCGGCGTCGCTTCGGCCGGCTTGATGACGACGGGGCAACCGGCGGCCAGGGCCGGTGCGACCTTGCGGGTGATCATGGCGAAGGGGAAATTCCACGGCGTGATGGCGGCACAGACGCCGATCGGCTGCTTGATGACGATCAGGCGCGTATTCGACGCCGGGCTGGGGATGCTTTCGCCGTAGGTGCGCTTGCCTTCTTCGGCAAACCATTCGATGAACGAGGCGCCGTAAATGACCTCGCCCTTGGCTTCGGCCAGCGGCTTGCCGCATTCGGCGGTGATGATCTGCGCCAGGTCGTCGACGTTGTCGAGGATCAGCCGGTTCCAGGTCTGCAGAATCTGGGCACGACGGCGGGCGGTCAGGGCGCGCCAGGCCGGCCAGGCGGCGTTGGCCGCGTCGATGGCGCGGCGGGTTTCAGCGGCGCCGCAGAGCGGCACTTCGCCGATCTGCTCGCCGGTCGCCGGGTTGATCACGGCGAAGGTCGAACCGTCGTCGGCGGCATTCCAATTTTGGCCAATTTTTCCGGTTGACCGTAGCAAGTCGGTGTTTTGCAGATTCATGGTCTTGAAAATTCCTGTAAAAACGGTAAGTTGCAAACTGTTCCAAGAAAGCACTGTAGCTTGATGCGTATTCCCGTCCTGATCCCGATCTTCCTCTCTGCCCTGGTGCTGGCGGCCTGCTCTGGCCCGGCACCGCGTTCCTCGGGTTCGGCGGAAACTATAACGCAAGCCTCGCGCCCGGTCAGCGAGAAGGGCAATGAAGTCGTCTTCTATGCCATGGGGCTGATCGATACCGGCTACCGCTTTGGCGGCAAGAATCCCGAAGCCGGGCTCGATTGCAGCGGCATGGTCAGCTACATCTATGGCCGGGCGGCCGGGCTGAAGGTCCAGGGCAGCGCAGCGGATATCGCCCGCAACGGCCGGGTCATCGAGCGGGCCGAGTTGCGGCCGGGCGATCTGGTTTTCTTCAATACGCTCAACCGCTCGTTTTCGCATGTCGGGATATTCATCGGCGATGCTCGCTTCGTTCACGCGCCGTCAACCAACGGTCGCGTCCGCATCGACCGCCTCAGCGATGCCTACTACGCCTCGCGTTTTGAGGCAGCGAGAACATTTTTCGACTGAATTCAGCTCGCGCCGGACTCAATGGCGGTAGCGACGAGCTGCCGCAGGTCATCGAGGTCGTCGCCCGAGATGCCGAGGAAATCGAGCGCCCGCTCGAACAGATCGTTGCCGACCTCGATGTCCTCATCAAGGATTTCGCTGAGCAGGTGCTCGGCGACCTGGGTTACGGCAATCAGGGAAAGCGCGCCACCGGGCAGGGTCCGATCCGGCAGGTCGTAGGCATCTTTCTCGTGATGAAAGCGGATGGCCTGACCAAGAATCGCCGGCAGCCCCCAGTTGCGGACCAGCAACGAACCGACGACGGGATGGCTGCACGGGTAATACTGTTCTTCGGCCACATTCAGCATGATGCCTTCGCGACGGCATTTTTCCAGAACCTCGCCGTAGTTGGGAAAGCGCCGCATCAACAGTGGCACCGCCGCATCGTGAAACAGCGCATAGGTGTAGGCAGCATCGGCCGAAATCCCGTACTGGCGGCGGGCAATCAGGCTCGATGCGAGGGACAGCATCGTTGTCCGCTTCCAGAATTGCTCGATCCACGCCGCCGGCAGGCCCGTGACGCTGGCGCGCAGCGCCGAAGCAACTACCACGCAGACGACATTCTTCGTTCCCAGACGTTCGACCGCCTTGCGTACGCTTGAAACGGGACTGCTCGTGCCGAAAAGCGGCGAGTTGGCCAGTTTCAGCGCGGCAGCCGACATGCCGGCATCGTTGCTGATGATCTCGGCAAGCCGAATCAGGTCCGGCTCGTCTTTCTGCCCCTCTTCCATCGCATCGCTGACCATGCCCGGGCAAGTCGGGATATCGATGGTGGCAATGACCTTCTGCAGGTTTTCCGGGGATAGTTCGTGGGGGCTATGGAGCATAGGGATTGCCATTTTATGCAAAATTATTAATTTTCCGGAGCTTAATCCGATTCCTTGCATGGACGCAAGGCTGTGCTTGGGAGTAGAATGCCTCCCTCCCAAAGCGCCCGTAGCTCAGCTGGATAGAGTACTGCCCTCCGAAGGCAGGGGTCACTGATTCGAATTCAGTCGGGCGCACCAAGATTCAATGATCAAGGCCACTTTTGAGTGGCCTTGATCATGTCGGGCTGATCCTTGTACGGAAATCAGGATGGCGCCTTGCCTTCAAGGGGCAGGCTGATTCGGAAGCAGGTTCCCCGGCCGGGGGTGCTGCGCACATCCAGGCTCCCGCCGTGCTTTTTGACGATGATGTCGTAGGAAATCGACAAGCCCAGCCCGGTCCCTTTGCCTACGGGTTTGGTGGTGAAGAAAGGCTCGAAAATGCGGTTCCGCACTTCTTCGCTCATTCCCTGCCCGGTGTCCTCGATCTCGAACCACACTTGCTTGTTCCCGGTTCCCGAGCGCACGAAGATCTTGCCCTGTTGTTCGATGGCCTGAGCGGCATTGACCAGCAGGTTCATGAATACTTGATTGATCTGGGCGGGAACGCATTCGACCGGTGGAATTTCCTCCAGTTCGCGGACGATTTCAGCCTTGTATTTGAGCTCGTTCCAGACCACGTTGAGGGTGCTTTCAATCGCGGCATTGAGGTCGGCTTGCTGGTGTCCGGCCTGGTCGACATGGGAAAAGTCCTTGAGATCCTGCACGATCTTGGTGACGCGGCTCAGGCCTTCTTGCGATTCGGCGACCAATGACGGCAGGTCTTCGCGCAGAAAGTCGAGATCGGCTTTCTGGCGAGCCGCTGAAATTTCGTCGGGGGCGCCACCTTCGTAGGCGCTGATGACGCTGAGCAACTGGGAAACGTAGGTCTTCAGGGTGCCCAGGTTGGAATTGACGAAGCCGACCGGATTGTTGATTTCGTGCGCGACGCCTGCCGCGAGTTGGCCGATGGCGGCCATTTTTTCGGATTGCAGCAATTGCTGTTGTGCCTCTTCGACCTTGGTCAGCAGCAGTTCCAGTTCCTTGCGGTCGTTTTCCAGCTTGACATTGGCCTCGCCGAGCTGCGAGGTGCGCTCGGCCACGATTTCTTCCAGATGATTCTGGTACTGCCGCAGGTCGTCCTCGGCACGGTGGCGCTCGGTCACATCCTGTAGTGTTTCGATGGCGCCGATGCGTTTCCCGTCGGCATCGCACAGTGGCGCCGCGGTAAAGAACAGCCAACGCCCCTGCTCGCCCATGTGGGGGAAAAAAGCTTCCCCCTCGAAGGCGCCACTAATATTGGGCGAACGCCGAAAATGCCCGTGGTAGTAGGTGTCGAACTGCTCCTCCATACTGCCGTCGACGATCAGGTCGGCCATTACCGGGCGAGTTTTCGGATAAAAGGCCTTCCATTGTTCCTTTGTGCCGACCATGTCGGCCGCCGGCAGCCCGCTGATCATGGCGCAGGCCTGGTTCCAGTGGGTGATTTGATGGTTGGCGTCAATGACGAAGGTCGGCACCGGATCGCCATCGATAATCTGGGCGAGCAATTGCTGCATGTTGCGTTTGCTCGCCTCGGCTCGCTTGTGTTCCGATTCGAGCAGCTTTTTCTGGGTCATTTCGACCTGTTGCATGGCCAGCTTGAGACGCCCCTGTTCGACCACCAGTTGCTCGTTGGTCTGCGTCAGGGCCTGGGTGCGCGCTGCAACCTGGGTTTCCAGGGTCGTATTGGCTTTTTCCAGTTCATCGTTGCGTGCCGCGATCAGGCGGAACATCGAATTCATGCCGCTGAGCAGGCTGGTCGTCGCCGGGTCGGCGACCATGTTCTTTTCCTCGTCGTAAGCCTGTTCCGGCGCCATGCCTGCCCGGATCTTCCGGATCTGGCGGGCCATCGACTGGTCCATGCCGAGAATGTGATGAGCCAGCCAACTGCACAGGAATCGCAAGAGGAATTCCATGTCGCCACCTTCGACGTCGCGAATCTTGACTATCTGCTGCCCGAAATCGGCATGTACGTTGTTGTGAGTCTGGACGAAGCGCGGGTCGCAGCCGGTACTGGTCATCAACTCAACTTCATGCTGGAAATGGGTTACCGCGTAGTCGATGAGTTGTACCAGCACCTTGTTGATCTCTTCCGGCGGCGTCGATGTGGACTGGTGCTGGATGATCCAGTTGATCAGGCTGAGCAAGCTTTGATGCTCGGTATCGACGACCGGTTCACCGGTCACGAAACTGTCATTCCAGGCAAATATTTCCATGGTCAATCTTCTCCTGTCATCGGGCCTAGAACCCGAAGAATTTCATCCGGGGTGGTAGCGCCGGCCTGTACACGCTCGGCGGCGTGATGGATGATGCTGCGCAGCCCTCTTTGCCGGGCCTGACGGCTGATCTCGAGAACGCTGGCGCCGCTGCCGATGCAGTCGCGTAGCTGGTCGTCGAGGGTCAGTATTTCGTAAATGCCGAGGCGCCCCTTGTAGCCGCTGCCATGGCAGGTAGTGCAGCCCTGGCCCCGGCGGATTTCACTGATA
This sequence comes from Azonexus sp., assembly GCA_030691385.1. Lineage (GTDB taxonomy): Bacteria > Pseudomonadota > Gammaproteobacteria > Burkholderiales > Rhodocyclaceae > Azonexus. The sequence continues at coordinate 114,353 of JAUYEI010000018.1, read as the reverse complement.
TTGGCAAAGGTGCGGCCCAGTCGCGAGATGACGGCCGGGTCCGGCGCTGCCGGCTGACTGCAGTCCGGGCAAACGCTGCGCACAAGGCGCTGGGCGATGATGCCTTCGAGGGCGGTGGCGACGACATAGGGTTTGAGGCCGAGATCGAACAGCCGGGCAATGGTGGCGACGGCCGAGTTGGTGTGCAGGGTCGAATAGACCAGGTGCCCGGTCAGCGCCGCGTGGAAGGCGACCTCGGCGGTGTCGAAATCGCGGATTTCGCCGAGCAGGATGACATCCGGATCCTGGCGGAGCAGGGCGCGCAGGACGGCCGGAAAGGTCAGTCCGATTTTTTCGCGAATCAGTACCTGGCCGGCCATGTCGAGGTAGTACTCGACCGGGTCTTCGATAGTGACGTAGTTCTTGTCCGGTGTCGCATCGTGCTGGAGCAATGAGTAGAGCGTCGTTGTCTTGCCGCTGCCGGTCGGGCCGGTGGCGAGGATGATCCCTTGCGGCTTGGCCACCATGTCGCTGACGCGGCGCAGGTCGCTGCTCGAAAAACCGAGTTTCTCGATACTGTGGACCGTCGAGTTCCGGTCAAGGATGCGCATGACGATTTTTTCGCCATTGATCGTCGGCAGCGTGGAAATGCGCAGGTCGACCATGCGCATCGGCGTTTTGACGGTGATGCGCCCATCTTGTGGGCGACGGCGTTCGGAAATGTCGAGTTCCGACATGATTTTGAGGCGCGAGACGAGCGACTGATGCAGATGGTGCGGAATATGGATCTTGTCGGCGAGTACGCCGTCGATCCGGTAGCGCACGACGACGCTCTTGGTGCGCGGCTGGATATGAATATCGGAAGCGCCCAGGCGGATGGCTTCGAGAATGATCGCGTTGGCCAGCCGGATGGCCGGTGGCGCCTCGGTGTCGCGCAGCAGGTCTTCGAGTTTGGCGGCGGCGTCATCCTCGATGACGATCTCGATGCCTTCGTAGGGGTCGGGCGAGCTGACGAGGGTTTCCAGTTCCTTGAAGTCGACCTCGCCGCCGCCGTAGATTTCATCGACCTTCTTGCGGATCGCCGCGATGTCGGCTGTCACCGCATTGATGTCGAGGCCGGCCGTGAAGCGGACTTCGTCGATCAGGCCTTCGTCGAGCGGGTCGGCCATGGCCAGCAGGAGTCGGCGGCCATCGAGCTTGAGCGGCACGACCCCCTGACGAAGGCAGAAGCTGCGCGGGATCAGATCGGTCAACGCGGCATCGACCTGGAATTCCGGTAGCTGGACTTCCGCTATCATCATGTCGGTCTTGAGCAACTCGCGAATGCGTCTTTCGGGCACCCAGTCGTTTTCGAGCAGCAGCGTGATCAGCGGTTCCTTGCGGCGTTCCTGCTGCATGGTCAGTTCCTGCAACTGGGCATCGGTCAGCAGGTGCTTCTTGTGCAGCATGATGCCGAGCCGGCTGCGATGGGTGGCGGCGAGGCGCGAGAGGGCCGAAATTTCCTTGGCCTTCTGTTCGTTTTCGGCGCGCAGGCTCCTGTTGCGGCTGATCAGATCGAACTGTTCGAGGGCCAGGGCCACCGTGATGCGCAGGTCGTCATCGTTCCACGGCTTGAGGATGAATTTGTAAACAGCGCCTTCGTTGATGGCGCCCATCACCGCATCGGTGTTGGCGTGGCCGGTGAGCATGATGCGGATGGTGTCCGGCGAGCGTTTCTTGACCTCTTGCAGGAACTGCGCGCCGTTCATGCCGGGCATCATGAAATCGCTGATGACCAGATGGATAGTCCCGGTGGCGAATTTCTCCAGCCCTTCCTTGGCGCTCCAGGCGGTGATGACTTCGTAGTTCTCCTGATGAAAAACGCGACTGAGCGCCTTGACGATGCCCGGTTCGTCGTCGACGAAGAGCAGGCGGTAGCGCGGCGGTGTCAGGTGGGTCGCCGGGGCCTGCGGGGCGGCTGTCTTGCCAGTGAATAGGCTGGAATAGTCGGTCATGACGGCGTCGGAAAGAACAGGGTGACGGTGGTGCCGACATCGGGCTGGCTGTCGAGGCTGATGCGGCCGCTATGGGCCTGGATGACGTTGCGCGCGGTGGCCAGCCCGAGGCCGACGCCTGAGCCGACGGGCCGGGTCGTGTAGAAGGGCTCGAAGGCATGCTCGAGCTGTTCCTTGCTCATGCCGACGCCGTTGTCGTGAATGTGGACGTGGATGCCCTCGTCGTCGGCCTCGGACGAAATCTTGATTTCGCCCGGCCGCCCTGCATCCTTGATGGCCAGCACGGCATTGCGGATGACATTGAAAAAGAGCTGGTTGATATGCCCCGGCAGGCAGACGATGCTGGGCAGGGGGAGCAGGTCGAAACGGAAATTGATGCCGGCCGGCATCTGTGTCTGGACCATGCTGACTGCCTCATGCAGGCTGTTGTTGAGGTCGGCATATTCTTCGCTGGCCCGGTCGACGTTCGAAAACGCCTTCAAATCGGCGACGATGCGGGCGATGCGCTCCATGCCCTTGGCGCTGTCGTGGAGCAGGTCGATGCTGTCTTCGAGAATGAAGTCGAGGTCGAGCGCCTGCCAGCTTTCTGTAGCCGAGCCCGGGTGCGACTTCAGTTCGGCAAACTTGCCGACGTACTTTTCGAAGGTGCTCAGGTTGCTGCGCACGAAGCCGAGCGGATTGTTGATCTCGTGCGCCATGCCGGCGGCGAGTTGGCCGACCGAGGCGAGTTTTTCCGCTTCATAGAGCATCTGCTGACGTTCTTCCAGTACGCCGACCTGTTTCTTGACGCGGGCTTCGAGTTCGGCCGACAGCGTCTTGTAACGTGCCTCCGATTCGGCGAGGCGGGCGTGTTCGCGCTTGAGCGACTCAAAGTCTTCGGCGACGGATTCAAGGTGCAGCGTCGATGCCATCTTGAAGCGGATCTGGGCACGCAGGAGGGCCAGCATCAGAGTGCGGGCAGCCGTCAGGGCGGTTGCCGAGGCGGTGCGGCTGAGCAGATAACCGACCGGTTCGAGTTCGAGGATCAGTGCCTCCCGGCGAGCCTCCGCCGAGGGGAGCCCCCAGAGCGCTTTCCCGGCATCGTCGGTAATGGCGAAATCGCCGCCGAGCAACGCGCTGAGTGCCGGGCCGATTTTTTCATGGCTGGCGGCATCGAGCAGTTCATCGAGCCGCCACTCGCGGTCGAAGCCCATGGTCATGCACTTTTCCCCAGGGCGCCGGCGACGAAGGCGTCTTCACTGAGGCCGTGTTCCGTCTGCAATTTCAAATTCGGGCCAAAATTCCGGTACACCGTGCGAATGAGCAATTCAAAGGTCGTTGCTATGCCCTGCCCGCTCACGGCGACGGCAAAGACCAGCGGCCACGGCGCGGCCGACCAGCGTTCGCGGATTTCGGCCTCGGGAACGGCATTCGGCAGGTCGCACTTGTTGAACTGGACGACCATCGGCAGGTGCTCGAAATCCAGCCCGACACGGGCACAGTTGGCGGCCAGGCTCTGGAAGGATTCGCCGTTGTTGGTTTCCTGGGCGCGGTCGGCGTCGGCCACGAAAACCACACCATCGGCACGCGACAGCACGGCCTTGCGCGTGCCGTCGTGGGCGACCTGGCCGGGCACGGTGAACAGCCGGAACTTGATGAGCAGCCCCGATGGCGCGCGAAAGCCGAGGGGCAGCAGATCGAAGAACAGCGTGCGGTCGTCCTAGGACTCCATGGTCATGACCTCGCCCTTCAGTTCCGGGGCGAGCAGGTCGTGCAGGCGCAGCAGATTGGTCGTCTTGCCGCTCTGCGCCGGGCCGTAATAGACCAGTTTGAAGCTCAGGTGCTGGGCATCGCTTTCCGGCATGGCGCAATCAGCCTTTGTGTTGAAACTCGGGATCGAGAACGACCGAACCGTCCGGCCCCCAGTTGACTTCGGTGATGCCGGGTTCGATGCGCTCCAGCCGTTCGGCTTCGATTTGTTCGGGCGTGATGTCACCCATTTCGAGGCGGACCAGATTGGCCAGCTGGCGGTTTTCCAGCATCAGGTCGCGGTGGGCCAGGGCCTGACCGATGGCCGACATGAGGTCATAGTCGTTCCACGGCTTGCCGATGAAACGGTCGATGCCGACTTCGTTGACTGCGCGGACCAGGGCGTTGAGATCGGCGTAACCGGAAAGAATCAGGCGGGCGGCGTCGGGCTGGATGGCCTTGGCCGCCTTGAGGAACTCGATGCCATCCATGCCCGGCATCCGGTAATCGCTCATGAACAGGTCGAATTCTTCGTTGCGGGCGGCTTCCAGCGCCGCTGCCGGCGAATTGAAATCGACAATCTCGAGGCTGTAGCTCTTCGCGCCATAGGTGCACGGCGCCAGGCGCAGGACGCGCTTGAGGGACTTGAGGATGGAGTCCTCGTCGTCGACGATCAGGATGCGGCTCATTTTTCCTCCTGGCGAATGTAGAGGGTCAGCGTTTGCTGCTCCGAGTTTTCCATCTTGACCAGTTGTCCGATGATTTCTGCGGTCAGCGCGGTGCCCTTGGCCAGCAGCAGATAGCCATCGCGGTGCATGAGGTCGCGGCTCAGCAGCATGCCGGACTTCAAGTGCATGGTGCGCAGTGGGGTTTCCGTAAAGCCGCTCTTGACCGTTTCGGCGAGCAGGGTGGCAAAGGCGTCGACAACGGCGGGGTCGTAGCGCTTGCCGCGATTGTCGATGAGAAAATTGAGGGCCTCGGCTGGCCTCAGTGCACGCTGGACCAAGGTGCCGATGATCAGCGAGTCGTACTCGTTGACCACTTGCAGGATGCGGCTGCCCTGTGGAATGGCGATGCCGGCCAGATGGTCGGGGAAGCCGTTGCCGTCGTAGCATTCATGGTGATGGCGGACAAGGATGGCTGCCTCCTTGAACTTGTCGATGCCCATCAGGATGTTCTGACCAATGACCGGATGTTTCATGACCAGCGCCCTTTGCTCCGGCGTCAGCGTATTGTAGGACTTGCTCAGCAACTCGTCGGGCAGGCCGAGCTTGCCGATATCGTGCAGCAGGCCGGCCAGCATGATGTTCTGGACCTCGGCATCGGGCAGTTTGAGGCGCTGGGCGACGCTGCGCGCATGTTCTGCCACCCGCCGGCCATGGCCGGAAATCTGGCTGCCGGCCGGACCGCTACGCAGTTCGATCAGCCCGGCAAATACCTGGACGCTGGTCAGAAATGCCTTTTTCAATTCGCTGTGAGTTTGCTCGACAAAGCTCAGTGCCTGGCGCAACTCGGCCGTACGGTCGGCAACCTTTTGTTCGAGGCTGGCGTTGAGCTCCTTCAATTGATCATTCTGGGCCAGGGTCAGCGAGGAGAGGCGCTGGTTTTCCCGCTTGAGGTTCTGGTGTTCGATGGCTTCGGCGACGATGCTGACGATCTCGTTGTCGTCCCACGGTTTCGAAATGTAACGATAGATTTCGCCCTGGTTGATCGCGGCAACGGTCGATGTGATGTCCGCGTAGCCCGTGAGCAGGATGCGCATCACATTGGGCCAGCGAGCACGAACCTCCTTGAGGAAAGTGGCGCCGTCCATTTCCGGCATGCGCATGTCGGAAATGACCAGATCGATTTGTTCTTTCTCTAGCACTTCCAGCCCGGCGGCACCGCCTTCGGCAATGAAAATGCGGTAGCCGTGTGGCCGGAACAGGCGGCGCAGGGCTGAAAGAATACCCGGCTCGTCATCGACGAAGAGCAGGGTGGGAGGGGCGATCGCCTCGCTCATGATGAAGTCTCCGAAACTTTTGGCTCAGTGTTCTGCTTTGGATTGATGGGCAGCAACAGACGAAAAGTGGTGCCATGCCCCTCGATGCTTTCAACCTCGATATGACCGCCGTGCCGTTTGATGATCCCGTAGGACAGCGAAAGCCCGAGCCCGGTCCCCTTGCCAACCGGCTTGGTCGTAAAGAACGGCTCGAAAATCCGGTTGATGTGCTCCGGTGCGATGCCCTTGCCAGTATCGCTGATTTCGACGCACACCTTGTCGTTACCGTGACGGCTGGTGCGAATGGTGATGGTACCTTGCGTTTCAATGGCGTGGCCGGCATTGACCAGCAGGTTCATGAAAACCTGATTGAGTTGTGAAATAAGGCAGAACACATGGGGAATCTCGCCGTATTCCTTGACCACCTTGGTCTTGTATTTCAGTTCGTTCCAGACAATGTTCAAGGTTGAATCGATACCCTGGTGCAAGTCCGCTTCCTGCCATTCCTGCTCGCCGACGCGCGAGAAGTTCTTGAGGTCCTGGACGATCTTGCGGACCCGGCCAAGGCCATCCTTCGATTCGGCAAGCAGGCTGAAAATGTCGTTCTTGAGGAAGGCGAAATCGTGCTGTTCGAGCAGTCGCCTGATTTCATCTGCGTGCGGGTTGGTTTCGCCCGGCGCGCAGAACAGGCTTTCATAAGCAGCGATGATGGCTATGAGGTCGTGCACGTAGCCATCCAGCGTGCCCAGATTGGAATGGACAAAGCCGATCGGGTTGTTCAGTTCATGGGCAACACCGGCCGCCAGTTGCCCGATGGAGGCCATTTTTTCCGATTGCATCAACTGGTTGTTGGCTTCTTCAAGGCGTTTGTTGAGTTTTTTCTGCTGGGCGAGCGCCTCGTCCATCAGGGCCTGCTGGGCTTTGCGTTCCGTAATGTCCGTCAGTACGCCATCGAAAAACTCGGGCTTCCCGTCGGCGTCGAGGCGAATGGTGGTGCGACCCAGCACCCAGACAACCTGGCCTTCGGCGGTGACCAGGCGGTACTCCAGGGCGAAGCGTGACACCCCGTCAGCGGCGTGACGGTTTGTTTCGCCCCGTATCCGTGGCAGGTCATCGGGATGCATGACATCAAATACGCTGGGCTGCCCGGCAATGAGTTGTTTGGGGGTGTAGCCCCATTGCCGGACATTGTCCGAAATAAAGACCAAAGGCCAGCCTTCGGTGCTGCGAGCGCGGAAGCAAACCACCGGACTCGCATTCACCACCTGCGTGGCAAGGCGCAGCGCGTTTTCGGAGCGCTGCCGGCGCACGATGCGCCAGGTTTCGCTGCCGATCAACTGCACTGTTTCGACGTCGAAATCCGTGTAATCGCTGGCTTTGTTGCCGACGCCCGTCATCATGCGGACGGCGCCCTCCTCCATGACCGGAATACTGAGCAGGCGGTTCAGTACCGAGTGCCCGGCGGGAGGCCCGTGTTTGTTCTCGGCGCGGGCGGAGTCATTGACGACGACAGGTTGTTTTTTACGTGCCGCCTCGGCCCAGATGCCGGCCTCGGAAATGGGGTAATGACTGTCGAAGGCGGCCGTACAGTAATTCTTGAGCGTGCTGGCCGACCAGGCAACCAGTTCGATGCTCACGCCATCGTCATTGACCAGGTGCATGAAGCCAATGACGCTTTGCGTCAGCTCTTCGGCGCGCTCCAGCGCGTATTGCATGAACGCTTTTTCGGAAAGCTCCTCGGCTTTTTTCGGCAACGCCAACAAGACAGCGGAACAACGGGCCTGCTGGGAAAGTTTGAGCTCGGTCAATCGGCGCTCGGTGACATCGATCGTGATGTCACCCAGGTCTGCGCTGCCATCGTCACGGGGAATGATGAACTTGGTGCTTTCAAAGACCCGTCCGTTCCATTCATCTTCGATGCGCTCGGTGATGCCCGTGGCCAGAACGCGCGCATCGTCAGCGACGACTTTTTTGCCGAATTCGCCGGGAAAGGCCTCGATTGAGTGATGGCCCAGTATCTCTTCCGGATTGATCCCGAACTGATCCTGAAAGCCTTTGTTGGCAACCAGAATGCGCGAGTCGGCGCTCTTGATATAAGCGGTGCCGGGCAGGTGGTCGATAAACCGCTGCAGCGTGTTGACCGATGCATTCAACTCGTTTTCCGCAAGAACCCAGTGGCTGATGTCTTCAAAGATGGCGACAAAAAAATCAACCTGGCCACGAGCGTTCCGGATAGCACGTGCCGAAATTGCAGTGTGGATGATTGAACCATCTTTGGCGATAAAACGTTTTTTCAGGCTGTAGCCGTCAGACTCGCCGCGCAATACGGCCTCAAATTGATTGAGGTTGGTCGCGATGTCATCCGGATGGGTCAGCTCGTCCCAGGTTTTTTTCGTCAATTCTTCGGCGCCATAACCCAGGATGCGACAAAGTGCCGGGTTGACCGAAAGCCATTCCTTCTGCGGCGAGGTCGTGGCGATCCCGACCATGGCGTAGTCGAAAATGGCATGAAATCGTGCTTCGCGCCCCATTTCGCGCATGCGTATGCGTAGCCAGACGAGGATGCCTGTCGCCGCCAAAAGGAGCAGGGCGCCGGCAATGATCCATCGCTCAAGTATCCCGTCGCCATAGCCATGGAGCAATGTGCCAATAATGACCACAGCAGCCACCGGCAGGAAGCGCCAGAGAAAAGCGGCTCGCGGGCTTAGGCTCATGCTCACCCCTTGGCTATCCGGAAAGCTTCGCGAATCTGTTCGCGCAGCATGTCGTCATCCCAGGGCTTGGTCAGGAATTTGTAGATGGCGCCGCGATTGATTGCTCCTGTCACCGATTCGATATCGGTGTAGCCGGTCAATACGATGCGGATGGTGTCCGGATAGAGCTGGCGAACCCGGGCGAAAAACTCGGTTCCCGACATGTCGGGCATGCGCTGGTCGGAAAGAATGACCTGTACCGGATGCTTGGCCAGATGCTCGAAAGCCGCGGCGGGTGAGTTGGCCGTCAGGATGTTGAAACCTTCGCGGCGCAGCAGGCGTGACAACGACGTCAGGATATTCGGCTCATCGTCGACAATAAGCAGCGTTTGCGCGTTTTCCGGTGGTGTGTCGGTGAGTTGCAGGCGCTTCTTGCCAGCCAGCAGTTGCTCGAACTCCGCCGCCGGCAGTGGTCTGCTGAACAGATAGCCCTGCATCGAGTCACAGCGTCGGCTCCGCAGAAAACTGGCCTGCGCTTCGGTTTCGACGCCTTCGGCCAGTACGCTCAGATTGAGGCTGCGGGCCATGACGATGGCCGCCGAAGCAATCGCTGCGTTGACCGGATTTTCGGTAATGTCGCGGACAAAGCTCTGGTCGATCTTGATCTTGTCGAAGGGCAGGCGCGAGATATAGGCCAGCGACGAATAGCCGGTACCGAAATCATCGAGCGAAATCTTGACGCCGAGTCCCTTGAGGCTTCGGCACTGGGCGATGGCTTCGTCGATATCGTCGATCAGGGCGCTCTCGGTAATCTCCAGTTCCAGCGCCCCGGCTGGCAGGCCGGTTTCGGCCAGGCACTGGCTGACCAGGCCAGATAGGTTGGCCTGGCGAAACTGGCGAGACGAGAGGTTGACCGCAATGCGCAGGCTGGCCAGGCCAAGATCCAGCCATTGCCGTGTTTGCAGGCAGGCAGTGCGCAACACCCATTCGCCGATGGGCAGGATAAGCCCGGTTTCTTCGGCGATAGGGATGAACTCGGCGGGCGATATCGAACCAAACTCCGGATTGTTCCAGCGCAGCAGGGCTTCCATGCCTATCATGTTGCCGCTGTCGAGGCTGATCTGTGGCTGGTAGTGAACAGCCAGTTCATTGCGTTGCAGGGCTAGCCGCAAGGCGGCTTCAAGCCCGAGTCGACGGGCGGCGTCGGCATCCATTTCGGGTGAATAGAAACGGAATGTGTTTTGCCCGCTTTTCTTGGTGCGCAGCAGGGCGGCATCGGCGCACTTCATCAGCGCGTCGACATCGTTACCGTTGCGGGGGGCGACGGCAACGCCGATGCAGGCGGTAATGGCGATGGTGTGCTCACCAAGCTCGAAGGGAACAGCGATGGCGTCAAGCATGCGCTGGGCGAGCGCGATGGTGTCCCGCTCGTGACTCAGGTTGGCCATCACGAAGCCGAATTCGTTGCCGGAGCGGCGGCCGATGGTGTCGCCATCGCGGACCTGCAGGTTGAGGCGGCGCGCCACCTCGATCAATATCGCGTCGCCAACGGGTGGGCCGAGCGTGTCGTTGATGAAACGGAAGCGGTCGAGATCGAGCAGGATGACCGCTGTCTCCCGATTGAAGCGGTGAGCGCTGATCAGCGCCTGACCGAGGCGATCGGCAAACAGGCTGCGGTTGGGCAGGTTGGTCAGCGGGTCGAAGCTGGACAGGTATTGAATGCGTTCGGCCGCGGCATGGCGCTCCGAAAGATCGCTGAATACGCCAACGTAATTGATCAGATGCCCTCTTCTGTCGCGTACGGCCGAAATGTTCAGCCATTCGGTCACCAGTTCGCCGTCCTTGCGCCGGTTGGTGATCTCGCCCTGCCAGTTGCCGTGCCGGTTGATGGCCTCCCACATGTCGCGATAAAACTCGGGGCCATGCACCCCGGAACGGAGGATGCGGGGATTCTTGCCGAGCGCTTCACTGCTGCTGTAACCGGTCACCTTTGAAAAGGCCTGGTTGGTGAGCAGAATGTCACCGTTGGCATCGGTGATGCAGACACCATCGCTGATGCCGGTAAACACAACCGATGACAGGCGATGTTCGGCATCTGCCACCTTGCGCCGGCTGATGTCGGCCATGGTCCCGAGGACCAGCGCCGCTTTGCCCTGAGCGTCGCGACGCAGTATCCGTCCCCGTGCCTCCATCCATACCCAGTGGCCATCGGCATGGCGCATGCGCAATTCTTCAACATGGATTTCGTCGCCCTGGCCGGGCTGCTCCTCCATGCTCTGCACTATCGCGTTGCGGTCTTCCGGGTGGATCAATTCAAGTGTGGCGGCGATTGTTGTTGGCCCCTCACTGAGGCCGAGGATTCGTGACAGGCTGGGACTCCACTGGTTGCTGCCGCGTTCGTGATCGTGTTCCCAGATGCCGAAACCGGAGGTGGCCAGAGCGATTTGCAGTCGTGCGTCGAGCTGGATGTTTTCGGCCACGCGTCGGGCGACTTCCTGCTCAAGCCACGCCTTTTGCCCGGCCACGATGTCGCGGGCCCGTTTCAGTTCAAGCTGGGCCTTGACGCGTATGCCGAGGACGGCCGGATTGATCGGCTTGGTGATGTAGTCGACGGCGCCTTCCTCGATGCCGCGCTCCTCGTTGCCAGGGTCGTCGAGGGCGGTAACGAATATCACCGGAATATCGCGGGTTTCGGTATCCGCGCGCAGCGCCCGGAGCACGTCATGGCCATCCATCTCGGGCATCATGACGTCGAGCAGGATGAGGTCGGGGTGGGGGGGGAGCCTGGCGTAGCGAAGGGCGACCGGGCCACTGTTGGCGACCCGGACGTCAACGCCCAGATCGCTGATCATTTCCGAAATGGCGGCAAGGTTGTCCGGCACGTCGTCGACAATAAGCACAATGGGCTTGCCTGACCCCTGAGTCTTGTTGTCCTGAAGTGTCATGCTTCCCGCTCCCCTCGTATTTCATTCACGAATGCTAGTCTCCCTCGCCAAGCGCGCTCAGACAAGGCATTGCGCGCGTTCTGGAGAAATAATTTCAGGCTAGCTGTGTTTTTATTCTTTCGGTCAGCGCCATTGCGCCATCAAAGTTGAAAATGGCGATTTGCTGGCGCAATTGCTCGCACTCGGCCGGGCAAAAACGCTTTAGATCGGTTTTGAGCTGATTGAACTGGCGAGTTGCCTCGATATCTCCCGTACCCAGCAATTTGCACAGTGCATCAATTTGTTGCAGCAGCGCGTGAGCGCAGGCTTTTTCTTCCATCTCATCCCGTTGCGGCAGAGCTGCTGTTGTGCGTCGAGCGGCATCTGTCGCCGGCAGATGTTTGGCCAGCAAGGCGTAGAGGGCATCGGGATAGACCGGTTTGGCCAGAAAGTCGTTCATGCCGGCCTCGATGCAGTTTTCCCGGTCGGCGTCAAAGGCATTCGCCGTCAGTGCGATGATGGGTACCGAAGCCCCGTTTTGCAGGGCACGAATTTGCCGGGTTGCATCCAGTCCGTTGAGTTCCGGCATCTGGATATCCATCAGGACAAGATCGAAATTTGACTGTTTATACCGGTTGACCGCGAGCAAGCCATTTTCTGCGGTGACCACCTCCAGGCCGACGCTGCTCAGTAGCTCAACGGCGATATCACGGTTGATTCGCTCATCCTCGACCACCAGAACACGTCCTTTCAGTTGTCCCTGCGGCACATTTTCCGGTACGGGCACCGCTTCATCCCTGGCCACGCCGAGGCGAGCGGTGATCCAGAAACGACTGCCGACGCCCGGCGTGCTCTCGACGCCGACTTCGCCGCCCATCAGTTCGGCGAGGTGGCGGGCAATGGCCAGGCCCAGGCCGGTACCGCCAAAGCGCCGGGTGGTCGAGCTGTCGAGTTGCTCGAAGGCATTGAACAGACGCGCCGTATCTTCGGGCCGGATGCCGATGCCGGTATCGCTGACACTGAAGCGGCAGATCATTTCCTCGCCTTCGCTGCTCAGCAGTTCGCCGGCGATTGAAATCGAACCGTTTTGCGTGAACTTGACTGCATTGCCGGCAAAGTTGAGCAGCACCTGGCGCAGGCGCGTGACGTCGCCAATGGCGCGTTCCGGCAAGGTGCTCGTATCGATGTGCAGGCTCAGTCCCTTGCTGGCGACCCGGTCGCGAATCATCGCGCCAATATTCTGCAAGACCTCGGCGGGCGCAAAAGCGTAGCTTTCCAGCAGTACCTTGCCGGCCTCGATTTTCGACAGATCCAGAATGTCGTTGATGATCTGCAAGAGGTGTTCGGCCGCGGCCGAGACCTTGAGCAGCTTTTCGTGCTGGTCGGGTTGCAGGGGGCTTTGCCTGAGCAGGTAGTTGAGGCCGATGATGGCATTCATCGGCGTGCGGATTTCGTGGCTCATATTGGCCAGAAATTCGGATTTGGCCCGATTGGCGGCATCGGCCTTTTCCTTGGCGGCAGCCAGTTCGCTCGTGCGCTGCTCGACCTCGTTTTCCAGGTGTCGGCGGTGGGCGTGCAGTTCGGCCTCGGTCTGCCGGCGTTCGGTGATGTCCTCCTTGACTGCGACGTAGTGGGTGACCGCCCCGTTGTTGTCGCGCACCGGCGAGATGGTGGCCAGTTCGAGATAGTGCGAGCCGTCCTTGCGCTGATTGATGAATTCGCCGCGCCAGGCCTTGCCGGCGAGCAGGGTTGGCCACATGTCGCGATAGGTTTCCGGCGGTGTCTCGCCGGACTGGAGAATGCGCGGATTCTGGCCAATGGCCTCGGCTGCCGTGTAGCCGCTGGCCTTGGTAAAAGCCTCGTTGACGAAAATGATTTTGGCCTTGATGTCGGTGATGACGATGCTCGCCGGGCTTTGCTCGACGGCGGTGGACAGCCGGCGCAAGCCTTCTTCGGCGGTTTCAAGCTGCTGGTTGAGTTCGCGTAGCTGCTTGAGCTGGGCCTTGAGCTTGCGCTCCGCCTGCTTGCGCTGGGTGATGTCCATCGCTACGCCGCCCAGTTGCAGGTTGCCGCTGCCGTCGTCGACGACGAACTTGGTCGATTCGTAATCCCGGCCGTTGAAACTTTCCTCGATGGCAACGGTGCCGCCGCTTTCGATCACTTTCCGGTCGTCGTCGGCAATTTTCTCGCCGAATTCGCCGGGGAAAAGCTCCTGGCTGGTCTTGCCGATCATGCTGGCCGGATCCATGCCGAGCAGGGTCTGGAATCCGCGGTTGGCCATGAGCACGCGGGAGTCGGCATCCTTGAGGTAGGCCGTACCCGGGATGTGGTCGATGAAGCGCTGGAAGGTCAGCAGGGTGCGCTGGGTTTCTTCGTTTTTTTGCTGAATCTGGCGATCAAAGGCTTTTTGTCCGCGTTGGTATTGGATGAGGAGCAGCGTGGAAGCGATCGCCACCAGCAGGAAAAGGAGGGCGCGGGTGCTGGCCTGGGTTTTCCAGGGAGCAAATATTTCGTCGAGGTCGCGGGCGGCGCCGATGACCAGTGACGAGGTCATGCTCAGGCTCTCGGGTTGCAGGGTGCGCATCGACATGAGGCGCTCGCTGCCCAGCGCGTAAGACGTGCCGGTCATCAGGCTGGCCGGCTGGCCGCTGGCCGTGTGGCGCTGAAAAAATGAGCCGGGAACGTCTACCGAAAGCCCGGTGCTCGTCTTTTTTTGCTCGGGCACGAGAACCAGCAGCTTGCCGCTGCCATGCATCACGGAAAGCGTGGTTTCGCGGCCGGCATGGATGGAGTGGAGCAAGCTGCCGATGCTCTCGTTATCGATGCTGGCCGTGACGATGCCGGCGAACTCGCCGCCTGGTCCCTTGACCATGCGCGCCAGCGTCATCGTGTAAGCGCCCAGGGTCGTGACAAAGGGTTCGCTGAGGTAGAGCTTGTCCGGGTCCGGATTTTTGAGGATGGTCTGGAAGTATTCGCGCTGGGCAAAGTTTTGTCCGACCAGCAGGCTCCGGTTGCTGGCCTGCACGGTGCCGCTGGCATCGAAATAGGCCAGTGTGCGCACGCCGTCCAGGGCCTGGGTCAGCATGCCCAGTTCGTGGGTGACGATGGCCAAGCCGTCCTGGTGGGTAAGCTGCACGGGCAGGGTGTCGCGGAGCTTGTCGATGACCGCGCTCATCGACTTTAGCCGGCGTTCCAGTTCCTCGATGACGACCAGGCTGTGGTTCTCGAGCCGGTCCCTGGCTTCTGCCTCGATCCGGCCGTAGGCCTGGATCTGGTCGAAGGCGATTTGTGCCCCGAGCAGGAGCAGGGCAATGCTCAGCGATATCCATTGCAGGCGATAGGCCCGCAGCCGCATCCGGGCGTTCGAAATATCGACGCTCATCGCGATTGGCTCAAGCCTCTCCCGCCTCGTATTTCGAAAGCGTGACCCCGGCGTGGGCCAGCATCTCGCGAATGGCCTTGATATCCATCCGGCTGCAGGTGCTGCTGTTGTGCGGGTGATGCAGGAAGGCTTCGACCTTGTTGAGTGTGATCTTGTAGCGGGCGCCGTGTGCCGGTTCGACCTCGGCGCCGAGGTGGTGGAGCAGCGATTCGATCTCGCGCCAGTGGATGTTGGCCGACGGCGGGTCCTGAAAGATGCTGCGCATCAGGTGGGCATGCTTGTGACTCATGGCGAATCTCCGAGCAGGTTATGCTGGCTATTCTATGCCTGTGTGGTGTTGCCGTGTCAGGCGAAAACGATCTTGAGCAGGGCCAGGCAGAGCAAAGTGTAGCCGGCGGCGACAAGGTCGTCGGCCATGACGCCAAAGCCGTTTTTGACATGTTCGTCAAAATAGCGGGCCGGCTGCGGCTTGGTGATGTCGAAAAAGCGGAACAGCGCGAAGGCGGCCAGTTGCCAGAGGAAAGTGGGCGGCGTCATGAGCAGGATGAGCCAGAAGGGCACGATCTCGTCCCAGACAATGCTGCCGTGGTCAGGGTCGCCGATGGCCCGGCCGGTGACGTCGATGAACCAGATGCCGCCGAGGTATGCCACGGTCAACAGGAAAAACAGGCCAAAATCGGAAAAATGGTGGTGAAAGAGGGCGAACATCGCCCACGCGAACAGCGTCCCGAAGGTGCCCGGCGCCTTCGGGGCCAGCCCGCTGCCACAGCCCAGCGCGAAAAAGTGCGCCGGGTGGGCGATCAGGAAATTGAGGTCAGGTCGCTTGGCCAAAGTGGTCGTATCCCTTCCGGCCGAAGTCGACGGGCTTGCCGTCCGGATCGAGGACGGTGACCTCGCCGGTCGGGCCGGCCACCATCTCGCCGATGCACCACAGCGGCAGTTCCAGTGTCGCGGCAATTTTGGCGATGGTCAGGCTTTGCGTGCCCGGTGCGGTAAAGCACAACTCGTAATCGTCGCCGCCGGTCAGCTGGCATTCGAGGGCGATGCGCCGGAGGTCGGCATCGTAGCTCTCGCCCTTGGGCAAATGCGGCAACTGGACGAGCTTGACGGCGGCGGCGCAGCCGGAACGTTCGGCAATGTGGCCGAGATCGGCCAGCAGGCCGTCGGAAACGTCGATCGCGGCGCTGGCGATGCCGTTCAGGGCGAGACCAAGGGCGACACGCGGGCGGGGCTTTTCGAGGGCGCCGACGCACAGGCGGGGCCACGGTTCGGGCAGCTTGACCTTGTCCTGCAGGTAGGCCAGGCCCAGGCTGGCCAGACCGGGGCGGCCGGAGACCCAGATCTGGTCGCCGGGCTGGGCGCCGTCACGGCGGAGCGCCTGGCCGGGTTCGACTTCGCCGATGGCCGTGACGCAGACGTTGAGCGGCCCTTTGGTCGTGTCGCCACCGATGACATCGACGCCGTATTCGGCGGCGCAGGCGAAGAAGCCTTCGGCGAAGGCGGCGATCCACGGCTCGTCGACTGCGGGCAAGGCGCCGGCCAGCGTGACCCAGCGAGGCTGGGCACCCATCGCGGCGAGGTCCGAAATATTGACGGCCAGCGCTTTCCAGCCGAGGTTCTTCGGATTGGTGTCGGGCAGGAAATGGGTGCCGGCGACCAGCATGTCGGTGGTCACCGCCAGTTGCCTGCCCGGCGTCGGCGCGACCAGCGCGCAGTCGTCGCCGGGGCCGAGGACGGCCGACGGGGTGGGCCGGGCGAAATATTTGTCGATCAGGTCGAATTCGCCCGGCATCGGATTACTTGCCCTGCTTGCGGGCCGCGACCTCGTCGGCGCGAACGAGGGCGGCGATCTTGTCGAGCACGCCATTGACGTACTTGTGGCCGTCAGTGCCGCCGAAGGATTTGGCCAGTTCGATGGCCTCGTTGATGATGACGCGGTAGGGGGTTTCGGGATGGTTGATCATCTCGAAGCTGCCCATCATCAGGATGCAGGCTTCGACCGGCGACAGTTCGGTGAACGGGCGGTCGATGTGTTTGGAAATCTGTTCGATCAGCGTTGCGCTCTGGCCGATGACGCCGCGCAGGGAGCCGACGAAAAATTCGCGATCAGCCTTGGCAAAGCCCTCCATTTCCGGGGCGTAGGCTTCGATGGCGGCCTCGTCGGCACCGCCGACGCGCCACTGGTAGAGGCCTTGCAGGACGAATTCACGGGAGCGACGGCGGGCCGACCTGGGCGGCGCCGCGACGTCATGGGGGTGTTCGCTATCGCTGAGGAGGGTGGTCATTGGAGCAGGGCTTTCTGAAGGTTGGCCATTTCGACGGCAGCCCGGGCGCAATCACTGCCCTTGGTTTGCGTGCGGATTTCGGCCTGTTCGTCGGTGTCGCAGGTCAGGATGCCGTTGGCGATGGGCACGCCGGTGTCGAGCTGGACTTCCATGATGGCGCGGCAGGCGTCGTTGGAGACCACTTCGAAGTGGTAGGTGTCGCCGCGAATGACCGCGCCGAGGGCGACCAGCGCGTCGAAGCTGCCGCTCTGCGCCATGGTCTGCAGGACGAGCGGGATTTCCAGTGCGCCGGGGACGTTGGCGATGGTCATGTCGGCATCGGCGACGCCGAGTCGCTTGAGTTCGGTGACGCAGGACGAGAGCAGGGCTTCGCAGACCGGCAGGTTGAAGCGGCTCATGACGATGCCGACTTTCAGGCCGGCGCCGTTCAGGTTGTTGTCGTATTCAAAGATGTTGTCGAAACGGGACATGGCTTACAACTCCGCTGGCGTGGTGACGAAACCGGTGACTTCGAGGCCAAAGCCGGTCATGGAGGGCATCTTGCGCGGGCTGGAGAGCAGGCGCATCTTGGAAACGCCGACATCGCGCAGGATCTGGGCGCCGATGCCGTAGGTGCGCGGGTCCCATTTGACCGGAGTGCTCGGCGATTTTGCGTCAATCGTGCCGGTCAGGCGGGCGAGCAGGGCTTCGCCGTCTTCCGGGCGGTGCATGAGGACGATGACGCCGTGGCCGAATTTGGCCATGGCCACTTGAGCCTCCTCGATCGAGAAGGACTGGCGCTTGCTGGCCGGGTCGAGGAAATCGAGGACGGAGAGCGGTTCGTGAACGCGAACCAGCGTTTCGTCGCCGGCCGGGATGCTGCCCTTGACCAGCGCCAGATGCGTGGCGCCGCTCGCCTGGTCGACATAGGCGTGCATGGTGAATTCGCCGTGGGCGGTGCTGATCGTCTTGCTCGTGACGCGCTTGACCAGCGTTTCGGAGGCGGCGCGGTAGTGGATGAGGTCGGCAATGGTGCCGATCTTGAGGCCATGTTCCTTGGCGAATTCCATGAGCTCGGGCAGGCGGGCCATGGTGCCGTCGTCGTTCATGATTTCGCAGATCACCGAGGACGGCTCCAGACCGGCCATGCCGGCGAGGTCGCAGCCGGCTTCGGTGTGGCCGGCGCGGACCAGCACGCCGCCTTCGCGGGCGGTGATCGGGAAGACGTGGCCGGGCTGGACGATGTCGTCGATGGTCGTGTTCTTGGCGACGGCGACCTGGATGGTGCGCGCCCGGTCGGCGGCGGAGATGCCGGTGGTGACGCCTTCGGCCGCTTCGATCGAGACGGTGAAGGCGGTGCCGTACTGGGTCTTGTTGTTGGTCGCCATCTGGGCCAGGCCGAGCTTCTTGCAGCGGGCTTCGGTCAGGGTCAGGCAGATCAGGCCACGGCCGAATTTGGCCATGAAATTGATCGCCTCGGGCGTGATGTGTTGGGCGGCCATGACGAGGTCGCCCTCGTTTTCGCGGTCTTCTTCATCGACCAGGATGACCATGCGACCGGCCTTGAGTTCGGCGACGATCTCGGCGGTGCTGGCGATGGCGGGATGGGGTGGCATTGGGGTGTCCGGGAACAGCAAAAGGGGGGGGCTATTTTCGCAGAAACAGGGGATTAGCACATGACTTTAGTGCGTCGGCGGGCGCCCTGGTGGCGAGGAAACTCAGGGCAGATAGGCTTCGACCTGGACGCGCAGGCGGACTTCGTCGCCGATGAAGGGGATGCCGTTGCTCAGGCCGAATTCGGAACGGCGCAGGACGCCGACGGCGTCGGCTCCGCAGCCCCGCTGGCGGCTGGCGACGTTGAGCCCGCATTTGAAGCGCGTGACCTCGAGGCGCAGCGGCCGGCTTTCGCCGAGCATGACGAGCGAGCCCTCAACGGCGCTGAGTTTTTCTTCGCTGAAAATGAGCTTCTGGCTGCGAAAGAAAATGTAGGGGAAGTCTCTGGCCTTGAACCAGTCGTCACCGCGCAGCACGTCGTCGCGCAATTCAAAACCGGTGTCGAGCGAGGCGGTTTCGATGCTGATGTCGATGCGCCCGGTTTTTTCCTCCGCGTCGAATTCGACGATGCCGCTGCTGCTGTTGAACTGGCCGCGTTGCGTCGAAAAGCCGAGATGGTCGATTTCGAAGCTGGCATAGGTGTGCGCCGGGTCGATGACGTATTCGGCGGCGTTGGCCAGGGGCAGACAGGCGGCAAAAAGCAGGGCGGGGAGGATTCTCACGGTCAACCGGAAAAAATGGCCAAAAATGAAATGGCGATGCCGGTCTGACCTTGCTCTCGGCAAGCCGTTCCCGCCATGTCGAGTAAGATCGCTGCCCATGCGGCATGCCCTCCTCAGTTTCAAGGATCAGGTATTGGTGCGGACCTTCGAAGACGAGTGGCGCAAGGTCATCCGTTAGCGGCGAGGTGGGCCTTGAGGTAGGCCACCGTGTCGTCGAAAGGCATCGGCCGGCTGAACAGGTAGCCTTGCAGGAAATCGCAGCCCAGCCCGGAGAGAAAGTCGCGCTGGGCCTCGGTTTCGACACCCTCGGCGACCAGCTCGAGACCCAGGCTGTGGCCCAGGGCGATGGTCGCGGTACAGATGGCGGCATCGTTGGCATCGGTCTCGATGTCCTTGACGAACGAGCGGTCGAGCTTGAGGCGCTTGATCGGCAGATGCTTGAGGTAAGCCAGCGAGGAATAGCCGGTGCCGAAATCGTCGATGGCCAGCACGATGCCCATGGCGGCTAGCTGGTCGAGGATGGACAGCGTCATCTCCGGGTTTTCCATGGCCGTGCTCTCGGTCACTTCAAGCTCGATGTCCTCGGGCAGCAGGTCGTAGCAGGCCAGCGCGCCACGGACGAGGAGCAGCAGGTTTTCGTGGCGTAGTTGCTGCGCCGAGATGTTGATGGCGACGCGAATGCCGGCGATGCCTTGCTGTTTCATGAGGCGGATCAGCCGGCAGGTTTCCCAGATCACCCAGTCGCCGAGCGGCTGGATCAGCCCGGTTTCTTCGGCAATGGTGATGAAGCGCAGCGGCGAGACCAGACCGAGTTTCGGGTTGTTCCAGCGCAGCAGGGCCTCGACGCCGAGGACGCGAGCGCTGACCGTCTCGACCTGCGGCTGGAAGTGCAGCGAAAACTCGCTGCTCGCCGGTGAAATGGCGGCGATCGCCTGGCGCAGCTCGTTTTCCATGGCCAGGCGCTCGCCGGCTGCCTCGTTCATGCGTGCCGTGTAGAACTGGTGATTGTTGCGACCGGCGCTTTTCGCGTGATACATCGCCGTGTCGGCATTGCGCAACAGCGTGCCGGGGTCGCCGCCGTCGATCGGATAAAGGCTGATGCCGATACTCGGCGTGGCGTAGAGCACGTGATCGGCGATCCGGTAGCTGTCGGCCAGGTTGCTTTGAATCTTGCTGGCAACGCGCGCAGCAGTCAGTGGTGATTCGATGTCGGGCAGGACAACGACGAATTCGTCACCGCCGATGCGCGCCACGAGATCGCTGGCGCGCACGCATTCACGCAGGCGCAGCGCGACATTTTGCAGCAACTGGTCGCCGACTTGATGGCCCAGCGTGTCGTTGATGTTCTTGAAATTGTCGAGGTCGATCAGCATCAGTGCCAACTGCTTGCCTTCCCGTTCGCAACTGCGCAGCGATTGCGCCAGTTGCGACTCGAAGGCCAGCCGGTTGGGCAGATTGGTCAGCGGATCGTGATAAGCCAGGTAAGCCAGACGGTCGGCGACCTCGTGGCTGGCGTCGATCTCGGTGTAATTGGCGACATGGTTCCGGATGCTGCCATCGGCGTTGCGCAATACCGAAATCTTCAGAAGGCGCGGGTAGTTGGCGCCATCCTTCTGCTTGTTCCAGATCTCGCCTTCCCAGTAATCCAGGGTCTCCAGCGCCTGCCACAGGCCAGCATAAAACTCGGGAGAAGCCCGGCCGGACGACAGAATGCGCGGATTCTGCCCGACCAGTTCTTCGCGCGAATAACCGCTCAGGCGACACAGGGCTTCATTGACCGCAACAATCAGAGACCGGCCGTCCGTCACCAGCATGCCTTCATTGCTCTGCTCGAAGGCGCGCAAAAAGGGTTTTCCGGACAAGGAATCCTTGTCCGGCGGGGCCTGAGTACTGACTGCTGCGGTAGTGCGGGTCATTGAATCGGTCTGACTGGATATGCTCTTATTCTATGCTTCACGTCAGACGTTAAACAGGAAATTCAGCACGTCGCCATCCTTGACGACGTATTCCTTGCCTTCGGCGCGCATCTTGCCGGCTTCCTTGGCGCCGGCTTCGCCCTTGTAGGCGATGAAATCATCGAAGGCGATGGTCTGGGCGCGGATGAAGCCGCGCTCGAAGTCGGTGTGGATGACGCCGGCCGCCTGCGGTGCGGTGTCGCCCTGGTGGATGGTCCAGGCGCGCACTTCCTTGACGCCGGCAGTGAAGTAGGTAGCCAGGCCGAGCAACTTGTAGCCGGCGTGGATCAGGCGGTCGAGGCCCGGTTCTTCGAGGCCGAGGTCGGCCAGGAACATCTGCTTTTCCTCGTCGTCGAGGTCGGCGATTTCTGACTCGATGGCGGCGCAGACGGAGACGACCTCAGCCTTCTCGGTTGCCGCGTGGGCGCGCACGGCGTCGAGCAAGGGGTTGTTTTCGAAGCCGTTCTCGGCGACGTTGGCGACATAGAGCACCGGCTTGGCGGTGATCAGGCAGAACGGCTTCAACAGCGCCAGCTCTTCCTTGGAGAAATCGAGGGCACGGACGCCCTTGGCTTGGTCGAGCTGGGCAAAGCAGCGTTCCAGCACGGCAACCAGCATCTTGGCGTCCTTGTCACCGGAGCTGGCCGGACGACGGTAGCGATTGAGCGCCTTTTCAACGGAGGCCATGTCAGCCAGCGCCAGTTCGGTATCGATGACTTCGATGTCGCGCAGCGGATCGACACCGCCGGAAACGTGGATCACGTTATCGTCGGCAAAGCAGCGCACGACGTGCACGATGGCATCGGTTTCGCGGATGTTGGCCAGGAACTGGTTGCCCAGACCCTCACCCTTGGAGGCGCCAGCCACCAGGCCGGCGATGTCGACAAATTCGACAATGGCCGGCTGCATTTTCTGCGGCTTGACGATGGCGGCTAACTGGGCCATGCGCTTGTCCGGCACTTCAACGATGCCGACATTCGGCTCGATGGTGCAGAACGGGTAATTTTCCGCCGCGATGCCCGACTTGGTCAGGGCGTTGAAGAGGGTGGATTTGCCGACGTTGGGCAGGCCGACGATGCCGCATTTGAGAGACATGGATTTTTCCTAGGTTTTTGCCAACTAAACGGCTTTGCCGTGCAACTGTTGTTGAGCGCCGGCAAAGTCTCCGGCGGCGAGTTTGGGCCAGGCCAGCAGGCAGCGGGCGAGGGCGTGTTCGATATCCGGCAGTTCTTCCTTGCGCGGCTGGTGTAGCACGAAATCGACAACCTGCTGGGATAGTCCAAGCGTGCGCGGGTGGCCGATGCCAAGGCGCAGGCGCCAGAAATCCGGGGTGCCGAGTCTGGCCTGGATATCTTTCAATCCGTTGTGGCCGCCGTTGCCGCCGCCCTGCTTGAGGCGAATGCCGCCGGGTGGCAGGTCGAGCTCGTCGTGGATGACGAGAATCTCTGCCGGGGGAATCTTGTAGAAATTGGCCAGCGCCGCCACCGACTGACCCGAACGGTTCATGAAGGTGCTCGGCTGCAGCAGCCAGGTTTCGCCGATACGTGCCGCCTTGCCGTAGAACTTGGCCTGCGGGGTGAGCGATGCCTTGAGCTTGTCGGCCAGATGGTCGACAAACCAGAAGCCGACATTGTGTCGGGTCGCTTCATATTCCGGGCCGGGGTTGCCGAGGCCGACGATCAGGCGAGGTGGGTTCATGGGCTATAAGTGCGAAAAAGCCGCCGGCGGCATGATGCCAGCGGCGGCTATGACTGCAGGGCGCCGGAAATTACTGGGCAGCCGCTTCGCCTTCAGCGGCTTCTTCGGAGGAACCACCCTTGCCGACGATGCCGACGACAACGTCGTCAGTAGCGTGGGGCATCAGCTTGACGCCGTTCGGCAGCTTGAGCTGGGAGAGGTGGATGCTGTCGCCGATCTTCAGTGCAGCCAGGTCGACTTCGATGAACTCGGGCAGATCCTTGGCCAGGCAATGCACGTCGACTTCGGTGATGACGTGATTGACCAGACCGCCGTTGAGCTTGACGCCCGGGGCGATTTCCTCGTTGATGAAGTGCAGCGGCACCTTGATGTGCAGTTCGTGCGTCGCGTCAACGCGCTGGAAGTCGATATGCAGAACCAGCGGACGGTAGGCGTGCATCTGGTAATCGCGCAGCAGGACTTGTTCCTTCTGGCCATCAACGACGAGGTTGACGACGGAAGAATGGAAGGCTTCCTTCTTCAGCTTGAGCAGCAGGTCGTTGTGGGCAACTTCGATGGCTTGCGGGGCGGCTTCGCCACCGTAAACAATACCCGGGACGGTGCCAGCGCGACGCAGGCGGCGGCTCGCACCCGTTCCCTGCAGCGTACGCGCTTGGGCGATGATTTCAAATTGCATGGTGATACTCCAATAGATTTCCCGAACCGCGACCAGTGCGGGAATGGTTTAAAAAACGGTTACTAGTCGGTAGTTATTGGTGGTTAGCAAAAACCGCTAACGACTAACGACTAACGACTACCTGCTGGCGACTAATCAATAAACAGCGACGAGACGGAGTCGTCGTTGCTGATCCGGCGTATGGTTTCGGCCATGATTTCGGCCACGGAAAGCTGGCGGATGCGCGGGCAGGCAGCGGCATCGTCACGCAGCGGAATGGTATCGGTAACGACCAGGGCATCGAGGTCGGACGCGTTAACGCGTTCGACGGCCGGACCGGACAGCACCGGGTGGGTGCAGTAGGCGACGACCTTCTTGGCGCCACTGGCTTTCAGCGCGGTGGCGGCCTTGCACAGGGTGCCGGCGGTGTCGACCATGTCGTCCATGATGATGCAGGTACGACCATCGACTTCACCGATAATGTTCATCACTTCGGAAACATTGGCCTTTGGACGGCGTTTGTCGATGATGGCCAGGTCGCATTCGAGGCGCTTGGCCAGCGAACGGGCGCGGACGACGCCGCCGTGGTCAGGCGAAACGACCATCGGGTTTTCGTAGTTCTGCTTCTTGATGTCTTCGAGCAGGATGGGCAGGGCGTAGATATTGTCGACCGGGATGTCGAAGAAGCCCTGAATCTGTTCGGCATGCAGGTCCATGGTCAGGACGCGGTCGACGCCGGAGGCGACGAGCATGTTGGCGACCAGCTTGGCGGCGATGGGGACGCGCGATGAGCGCGAGCGGCGATCCTGGCGGGCGTAGCCGAAATACGGGATGGCGGCGGTGATGCGGCCAGCCGAGGCGCGCTTGAGCGAATCGACGATGACCAGCAGTTCCATGAGGTTGTCGTTGCAGGGGGCGCAGGTGGATTGCAGCACGAAGATGTCGCGGCCGCGAACGTGTTCCTGCAACTCGACGCTGACTTCGCCATCGGAGAAACGGCCGACGTTGGCGCGGCCGAGATCGACGTTGAGTTGATTTGCGACGTCGGCAGCCAGTTTTGGGTTGGCATTGCCGGTGAAGACCATCAAGCTGTTGTAGGCCATTCCCACATTCCTCCGGACCTTCTGCATGCTTACGTGCATTTGCCCGCCACAATGAAAATCGGGCAGGCTTGTGACCTGCCCGAAGGAAATCTGGCTGGGGAAGAAGGATTCGAACCTTCGAATGCCGGAATCAAAATCCGGTGCCTTGACCAACTTGGCGACTCCCCAGCGGGTTGCTCGAACGGGTTCGCGTCCGAGCGAGGCGCGAATAATACAGGAGCTCTTTTCGGAAATCCAGCTCCTCAACAAATTTTTGCAAGCGGATGTTCGGGCAGGCCGTCGGCGATCCAGCCCCGCATGCCGCTCGGCAGGATTGCCAGAAGGGCCTCGGCCTCGTTGCGCCGGGGAAAGCCGGCGAAGACACAGGCGCCGGAGCCGGTCATCATGGCCTGCGGGGCGTGGCTTTTCAGCCGCTCCAGATACTCGGCGACGGCCGGGAATCTGGCGCAGGCAACGGCTTCGAGATCATTTCGGCCCTGTCCGTGTCGCCAGTCGGCCGGGCGCATGGTCGCGCTGTCGCGCTTCAGTTCAGGGGCGCCGAAAATGGCTGCCGTCGGCACGTGGACGGCGGGATGCAGAACCAGATAGCTTTCCGCTGGCAGCGCGACGTCGGTAAAGGCTTCGCCGACGCCTTCGGCAAAGGTGTTGCGGCCATGGATGAAAACCGGGACATCGGCGCCGAGCGCAAGGCTGATTTTTTCCAGTTCGGGTCGGCCAAGGCCGGTCTGCCACAGGTGGTTCAGCGCGAGCAGCACGGTGGCGGCATCGGACGAGCCGCCACCGAGGCCGCCGCCCATCGGCAATTGTTTGTCGAGATGGATGGTGACACCTTGCCGGCAACCCGTTGCGCCCTGCAGCAAACGGGCGGCGCGGACGGTCAGGTCGCTGCTGGCCGGGACGCCGGGGATCGGCGTGGCGAGCACGATTTTGTCATCGTTGCGCGGGTCGAAACGCAGCATGTCGGCGCGGTCGATGAAGCGGAAAACGGTTTGCAGCAGGTGGTAGCCGTCGGCCCGCCGGCCGACGACGTGCAGGAACAGGTTGAGTTTGGCCGGGGCGGGCCAGGCGCTGTTCCAGTTCCAGTCGCTCACTGCGTTTCTTTCCATTCCTCGATGCGCAGGCGCAGTTCGATTTCACCATTGCGCGACAGGGTCAGGCGGGCCGGCAGGGCGCCCGGGCTGTCGTCTTCGAAAACGTACTCGACTTGCCAGCCGTCTTCCCTCAGCCGGGTGGGGCGGCCCTGGGCGTCTGTCTCGATCTGTGCCGTTCCGCCCGAGCGGCCGAGCAACCAGGCAGGCAGGCGGCTGACCGGCAGGCGCTGACCGGTGACATCTTCAATCAGGACGTCGGGATTGCTTGATTCGCGCATCTTGCCTTCGGCCGTGCGCAGACGGGAAATTTCCGGTGTCGTTTCGATTTCGGCCAGTCCGTAGCCAAGCGGGCTGGAGAGCAGCACGCGGTCGCTGCGGTTCTGGTGTGTCCAGCTCAGGCGGCCGCCGGAGTTTTGTACGGCCTGGCCAGGCAGCGTGACGCGCAGGGCGAAGCGGCCTTCCAGCGCAAAGTCGCGGATATTGTCGCGGGCGGCCAGTCGCGCCGGCGGCGTGCTGGCGCAGGCGGTCAGCAGGCTGGCCGCAAGCAGCAGGGCAAAGCGCAATTTCAACCTTGAAACCTTAGCTGGACGCAGCAGATGGTGCGCCTGGGCGGGATGGCCGGCGCCAAGCGACGATATGGTCCCTGCGCAGCAGGGATCGGTATCCATTGCGGACGCAGCAGGCTCATGCCGGCAAGGAGAAGCAAAAACGAGCCGATAACAATAAAGCAAATCGGCGAGTTTCGGCGAAGCCACAAAGCCGGGCGCCCGACCAGGCGTGCCAGCGGCCGCGTAGCGCGGTCACCCAACGGGTGAATGGCCGCGAAGGCATGGGAGCCCGTATTCACGCGGCAGACCAGACATGGATAAGCGGTCAACTGAGGTTTCAGGGTTCAAGGCAGGTATTTCTTGACGGTGCCGGTCAGGACGTCGTTGCCCGGATGGGCCTTGACGGCTTCCAGCAGGATACGGCGAGCGTCGTCCTTGCGGTTCATTTCCCAGAGCACTTCGCCAAGGTGGGCGGCGATTTCCGGATCGGCCTTGATGCGATAGGCTCGTTCGAGCGTCTGCAGTGCTTCCGGCAGCTTGCCTTGACGATAGAGCACCCAGCCCATGCTGTCCATGATGAAGGGGTCTTCCGGCAGCAGGCTGAGCGCCTTGGTGATCAGTTCCAGGGCTTCCGGCAGGCGAATGTTGCGTTCGGTCCACGAATAGCCGAGCGCGTTAAGGGCGTGGGCATGGTCTGGTTTGATGGCCAGCAGGTGCTTGAGATGGATTTCGAGAATTTCCGGCTTGCCGATCCGCTCGGCGGTCAGTGCAGCTTCGTAGAGCAGTTCCGGGTTGTCCGGCTGGGCCGTCAGCGCAAGGTCGAGAACGATGTAGGCGTCGTTGTGCCGGCCTGCTTCGCGCAGGATCTGCGATTCGGCGAGGATCAGCTGGGTCCGTTCGGCCGCCGTGCCGCCGCGCGTGTTGCGCAGCAGTTCGCGGGCTTCACTGGTCTTGCCTTGTTGCAGGAGGATTTGCGCCAGCCGGGAGCGGGCGGCGATGTATTGCTCGCCGACGGTGACCTGGCGGTAATGTTCAGCCGCTGCTTCCGTCTTGTTTTGCTCCTGGTCGAGTTGGCCGAGGAAGAAATGGATGGTGCTCTTGTCGGCGAAATCGGTGGTCAGCAGGTGTTCGAGCTGGGTCCGTCCGGTCGTCGTGTCGCCTTGCTGCAAGGCAAGCATGGCGACCGGGTAGATGACGTCCGGATTGTCCGGATTGTCCTTGATCAGGCGATCAAAATGGCGGCGGGCTTCGTCGTAGCGTTTTTCGCTGATGAGCAGGCGGGCGAGCGCCAGACGGGCATCGCGGGCAGACGAGTTGGCGCTGACGAAAGTGCTCAGGCTGTCGATGGCGGTCTGGGGCGATAGCCGGGTCTGGAGCTGGGCGCGGGCCAGGGCGGCGCTTTCCCAGTCCGGGCGAAGCTGCAGGGATTTCTCGGTTTCGTTGAGCGCGCGCAGGTTGTCGTTGGCATTGGCGGCGGCCTGGGCCATGGCGAAATGCGCTTCGGGCAGGTTGTCGTACGGTGCGGCAAGGCGGTCGACCAGCGACTGAACGGCTTTTTTGTCGGTATGCCGGGCCAGCATGCGGTTGAGGTGCATCAGGTTGTTGCCGAGATTGGGTTTGTCCTGGGCGAGCAGGGCTGCCAATTGGGGGGCGAGTTCGTCGAGGCGGTTGGCCAGGATCAACAGCGAGGACTGTGATTGCCGGGCCTTGGCCGAGTCGGGCTCGACTTCAAGCCATAGTTTGGATAGTTCGAGGGCGCGGTCGAACTGGCGGGCGAAGCCGGCCACTTCAGTGGCCCGGGCGAGGACTTTCGGGTCACGCGTGCGCTGGGCGAGATCAGTCCAGGCGTCGGAGCCGAGCTTGGTGTCGCCGCGCTGCAGGGCGAATTCGCCGACCAGCGCCTGGAAGACCGTGCGCGCCAGCAGGTCTTCGGAGGCAGCCTGGGTGCTCTGCCGCTTGCCGGCTGGTTTGGCGGGGGCTTCGCCGGCGGCCAGGCCGTATCCGCCGTGGGTCAGGCCCAGGGCGAGGGTAAGGGCGGCAGCTATTCGCTTCAGTTGCATGGACGGCTTTCGATCGAGGTTTGCGCGATGGTCGCGCCAGAATTGCTTATTGGAACGCATAGAATCCGATAAGTTTGTGATGTTATTTTGGTTTGCCCGGAGGAACAAGCAATGCCGGAATTGCCGGAGGTGGAAGTATGTCGTCGCGGCTTGGCGCCGGAGCTCGAAGGCGGGCTGATCGAGGGCGTGATCATTCGTGCGCCGAAGCTGCGTCAGGAGATTCCGCGAGCCTTGATCGACCTGTTGCCGGGCTGCGGCATCGTTGCTGTGCGCCGACGTGGCAAGTACCTGCTGATCGACTGTCAACGCGCGGGCGTTCAAGGGAGCCTGATCATCCACCTCGGCATGTCGGGCAACCTGCGTTTCGTGTCGCGCGACCTGCCACCGGCCAAGCACGATCATTTTGATCTGGTGCTGGCCGGGCAGAGTTTGCGTCTGGCCGATCCACGCCGTTTCGGCGTCGTGCTCTGGCAACCGGGGCCACCCGAGGCGGCTGAGCTGCATCCCTTGCTGGCGACGCAGGGGATCGAGCCCTTGTCGGACGATTTCACGGTCAACTGGATTTTTTCGTCAATTTCGAAACGCAGCGGGCCGATCAAGCCGACCCTGATGGACAGCCATCTGGTCGTCGGCATCGGCAACATCTATGCCTCGGAGAGTCTGTTCCGCGCCGGCATTTCGCCGCTGCGGGCGGCCAACCGGATCAGCCGGGCGCGCTATGAATTGCTCGTGGCGGCCATTCGCCAAACCTTGTCGGATGCCATCGCAGCGGGCGGCAGCAGCATTCGTGACTACGTGCACAGTGACGGCAGTGCCGGCTGGTTCCAGATCCAGGCCGGCGTCTATGACCGGGCCGGACAACCCTGTCTGCGCTGCGGTGGCGTGGTCAGACAAATTCGCCAGGCCGGCCGGAGTACCTATTACTGCACTGGCTGCCAGCATTAAAATTGCTCTGCAAGTCTATGTATTTATGCTAAATTGAAGTTTCCGATTGCCCGGGAAGGACGCCGCATGTCGCTCGCCAACCAATTCGCTGCCTATACCGCCTGGCGTTCGCGCCTGGCTACTTATATTGCTGAGCTTCAGGGCTGGCTGAATAACAACGAGCTGTCCGATGCCCAGAGCGACCTGCGCCTGACGCAACTGCTCGAACGCCTGCGTGAAGACCGGCTCAATGTCGCCTTTGTTGCCGAGTTCTCACGTGGCAAGTCGGAACTGATCAACGCCATTTTCTTCGCCGACTACGGCAACCGGATGCTGCCTTCGTCAGCCGGCCGGACCACCATGTGTCCGACGGAACTGCTGTTCGACGGCAACAAGCTGCCGTGCATCGAGCTGCTGCCGATCCAGACGCGGGCCTCGAATTCCAGTGTCAGCGAATACAAGCGTTTTGCCGACGAGTGGACGAAAGTTTCGCTCGATACCGAGTCGCCGGATGCCATGCAGGACGCCCTGCGCCACGTCAGCGAAACGACCCGGGTGACGCCCGAAGAGGCCGGCCGTCTCGGTTTCGAGGTTGGTCAGGGGCAGATCGACCTCTACGTGATCGGCGACGACGGTCTGGTCGAAGTGCCGCGCTGGCGGCACGCCATGATCAATTTTCCGCACCCGCTGCTTAAGCAGGGTCTGGTCATTCTCGACACGCCGGGTCTCAATGCCATCGGCGCCGAGCCGGAACTGACCCTCTCGCTGTTGCCCAATGCCCATGCCGTGCTCTTCATTCTGGCGGCCGATACCGGCGTCACCCAATCCGATCTGGCCATCTGGCGCGAGCATATTTGCGGCGGCGGCATGGCTCAGCGTGGCCGGATGGTCGTCCTCAACAAGATCGACGGCCAGTGGGACGAATTGAAGTCCACCGAGGAAATCGACGCGGAAATCCAGCGTCAGGCCGACAGCAGTGCCGCCATTCTCGACTTGCCGGTCAGCCAGGTTTTCCCTGTTTCGGCGCAAAAGGGTCTGGTCGCCAAAATCAACGGTGATGCAGCCTTGCTCGAAAAGAGCCGTCTGTCCTTGCTCGAAGCGGCGCTCTCGAAAGAACTCATTCCGGCCAAACGCGACATCGTCTGCGAGAGCACCGAAAGCGAGTTCGGCGATGTCACCCAGCGCGTGCGCGGTCTGCTCGACTCCCGTCTCCTCGGCCTGCGCGAGCAACTGACCGAACTGACCGAATTGCGTGGCAAGAACAAGGGCGTCGTCGAGTACATGATGGGCAAGGTGCGGGCGGAAAAAGACGAGTTCGAGTCCGGCCTGCAACGCTACTACGCCGTGCGCAGTGTGTTTTCAACGCTGACCAACAACCTGTTCAGCCACCTCGGCCTCGACGTTCTGCGCCAGTTGACGCACGAAACGCGCGAAACGATGCTCGATGCTGCATTTTCCAAGACCTTGTCCGATGCGATGGCCGGCTTCTTTGCCGGTTCGCGCAGTGCGCTGGACAAGTCGAACAAGGAAATCAGCGAAATCCTGTCGATGATGGAGGCGGTTTACAAGAAGTTCGCCATCGAGCACGGACTCAAGCTCGGTTCGCCGACCACCTTCTCGCTGCTCCGCTACGAGAAGGAGCTCGATCGTCTGCAGGCCTGGTGCGATGATCACCTCAACACGATGGTCAGCCTGCTTACCCACGACAAGAAGAACATCACGCAGAAATTCTTCGAGGAGGTGGCCACCCAGGTACGGCGCGCTTTCGAGCATGCCAACCGCGATGCCGAAGTCTGGCTGCGCGCCATCATGGCGCCAATGGAAACTCAGGTGCGCGAGCACCAGATCCAGCTCAAGCGCCGTCTGGAAAGCATCAAGCGCATCCATCAGGCGACCGATACGCTGGAAGACCGCATCGCCGAACTCGATGGCGTCGAGCAAAACCTGCAGCAGCAGATCGAGGCGCTCGAGGAAATTGTCGGTCGCGTTCAGGATATGCTGGTGCCGCTCGATATCCGGGAATTGCAGGCGGCCTGAACGGTTGACCGCGGCGATTCCCGCGGTCAACCGGGCTTGCTACGGTCAACCGTAAAAAAGGCCCGAAACTGAAAAACAAAAACCCGCGAAATTCGCGGGTTTTTGTTGGGGCGCAGAAAAACTCAGGCGCGCTTGTTGCCAGTCAGCTTCTCGTACTTGACCCACAGCATGTCCTGGCTTTCGACATGGTTTTCATCCTTGGGGATGCAATCCACCGGGCAGACCTGCACGCACTGCGGTTCGTCGTAGTGGCCGACGCACTCGGTGCACTTGTTCGGGTCGATTACATAGATCTCCTCGCCCTGGGAGATGGCCTCATTCGGGCACTCCGGTTCGCACACGTCACAATTGATGCACTCGTCGGTAATAATCAGAGACATAGCTGTTGTTCCTCTCTCGGTTAAGCTGTGGTTTTCGCCCGCAGGCGCTTTTCGACACAAGGTTGCACAAATTTGCTGACATCGCCGCCCAGGCGCGCAATTTCACGCACCATGGTAGCGGAGATAAACATGTACTGCTCGCCCGGGGTCAGAAACACGGTTTCGACCTCCGGATAGACGCTGCGGTTCATTCCCGCCATCTGGAATTCGTATTCGAAGTCGGAGACGGCACGCAGGCCGCGCACGACAACCTTGGCTCCCTTCTCGTGCACGAAGTTCATGAGCAGCGAGTTGAAGCCGACGATTTCGACATTCTTGAGGTCGCCAAGAATCTCGGATGCCATGTCGACACGCTCGGCCAGCGGGAAGCGTGGCTGCTTGGACGGGCTTTCGGCGATGGCCAGGATCAGCTTGTCGAACAGCGTCGAGGCGCGGCGGACGAGATCCTCGTGGCCCCGGGTGATCGGGTCGAAAGTGCCCGGGTAGATGGCTACGCGATGATTGAGTTTGTTCAAGCTGCTTTCCTGCCTGTGTCTCGCCGCAATAAATGATAGTGGACTTCGCCTGCCCGGCCGTGACGCACCGTGTGCCAATCGCCGAGTGACTCGATTTCGTGTTCTGCTTCGACGTAGATCGCAGCATCTTCGTTCAATGTGCCGGGAAGGAGTGGCTCCAGGCGGGCAATCCAGCCTTTCTTGAAGGGCGGATCGAGGAAGATCAGGTCGAATTTTGCTTGCGTCGAGGCCAAATATTGTAGCGCATCCGCGCGAATGATCTCCATCGCCGCCGGTTTCTGCAGCATTTCGTGGTTTTCGCGCAACGCCGCGAGGACTTTTGGCGCCTGTTCGACCAGCACGACGCGAGCCGCGCCGCGCGATGCGGCTTCAAAGCCCAGCGCACCGCTCCCCGCGAACAAATCAAGGCAGTGCAGGCCGTCCAGTTCCTGGCCCAGCCAGTTGAACAGCGTTTCGCGTACGCGGTCCGGCGTCGGGCGCAGGCCTTCGCTATCGGGAAACTGGAGGACGCGGCGGCGATAGCCGCCACCGATGATGCGGACCGAATTCATGGAAAAAGATTTACCGCAGAGGCGCAGAGAGGCAGAGGAAAAACGGAAAGCAAGTGGGTGTCCACTTCGCTTTTTTCTGTGTCTCTGCGCCTCTGCGGTTCAAAAACAAACGCTATCAATCAGCCGCCACCGTCACCGTGATCAGGTTTTCCGGACGGACGCGGCGGGCAAAGGCCTGGCGGATGTCGTCGGCCGTCACCGCCTGCACCCGGGCCTGATACTGGTCGAGGTAATCGAGCGGGAGACCGTAGAAGCCGATGTTGGCGACGTTGTCGAGAATCTTCTTGTTGCTGTCCAGGCGTAGTGGGAAGCTGCCGGTCAGATTGGCCTTGGCGGCGTTCAGTTCCTCTTCGCTCGGACCATCCTTGAGGAAAGCGGTGAGCACTTCGCGCACCACCTTGATCGCATCCTTGGCCTGTGAGCGCTTCGTCTGCAAGCCAATCTGGAAGGGGCCGGCCTGGCGGAGCGGGGAAAAGTGGCTATAGACGCTGTAGGCGTAGCCGCGTTTGTCGCGGACCTCCTTCATCAGGCGAGAAACGAAGCCGCCGCCGCCCAGCGTGTAGTTGCCGACGAGTAGTGGAAAGAAGTCCGGGTTGCCGCGTTCGATGGCCGGCAGGCCGATGTATACGTGCGCCTGGCTGGCCGGGTGGGCGAGCTGGGTCAGACTCCATTTCGGCTTTTCCGGCGCGGCCGGCAGCGTCGCTGCCTCGCCCTTGGGCAGGCCGGCAGCGATGGCTTCGGCAATCTTTTCGGCGTCGGCGCGCGAGAGATCGCCGACCAGCGTGATGCTGGCGTTGGCTGCGTTGTAGTAGCGGGCATGGAAGGCGGCGAGATCGTCGCGGCTCAGGGCGGCAACGCTTTCCGGCGTTGCCTGGCGGCCGTAGGGATGGTTCGGATACATGGCGGCCCAGAAGGCCTTGCCGGCGATGCTGTCCGGGCGGGTCATCGCTTCCTTGAGACTGGCGATGGTGCGGGCTTTTTCGCGCTCAAAAATATCGGCATCAAAACGCGGGGCGTGCAGGACGTTTTTCAGGATGCTCAGCGCCGGCTCGCGCTTGTCCTTGGCCGACAAGGTGCGCAGCGAGACGCTGGCGCGGTCGGTGTCGGCGCTGCCGCCGAGGCTGGCGCCAATATCGGCCATCTGTTCGGCAATGGCCGTTTCATCGAGCTTGCCGGCGCCGAGGTCGAGGGCGCCACGGGTCAGCGCGGCGAGGCCGGATTTGCCTGCCGGATCGAAGGTCGATCCGGCGGCGAAATTGACCTGCACGTCGAGCATCGGCAAGACGCGGCTTTCGACGAACTGGACGCGGGCGCCGGAAGGGGTAACCCAGTGCTCGATCTTGACGCCAGCCAGCGCGGCTTGCGAGATGAGCAGGGCGAATGCTGCGGTCAACAGTCTTTTCATGCCAAAAACTCCAATAATTTCGGTTGCCAGGCGAGTAGCAGGGCGAGGCCGGCGATTATCGCCGTCACGGCAAGGCCCCAGACAAGGTAGCGAACGAGACGGCGGTTGGCATCAATCTGGACGACCAACCGGGCGTTCTGTTCGCTCAGCGCCTGAATCAATTCGCCGGAGGCCAGTATCTGGGTACGTAATTTGCGCTGAACGGTTTCCAGGGAAGTCAGTCGCGTCGCGAAATCGGCATCAGGGGCCACAACGGGGTCAGCATCGACGACGGACCCATCGCTATTCTTGCGGCCCATGCCCTTCCACAGTTTTTTCGCACCATCGGCGATGATCGGCGCCTTGCCGAGTACGTCGCTCCACGGCACATTGCTCAGGATGGTCATCCACGGTAAAGCCATGATGTCCCGGTTCAGTGGCGAGTGGCAACGGCCGGACGGCGCGCCTTGCCGTCGAGCGGTTGCGGGTCGAGGACGCCGATGGTCAGCGCGTCGTCGTTGAAATACTTTTTGGCCACGGCCTGAATGTCGGCGGCGCTCACCTTCTGCAGCTTGTCGAGCATGCGGTCGAGCTTCCGGTAGGGCAGGCCGACAGATTCGATCTGGCCGATTTCCATGGCCTGGCCGAACATCGAGTCGAGCTTGTAGACCTGGCCGGCAATCAACTGCGCCTTGGCCCGCTTGAGTTCCTGTTCGCTCACGCCGTCTTTCTGGACGCGGGCGATTTCGGCACGCAGGGCAGCTTCGAGATCGCCGACGGTCTTGCCTTCCGACGGCGTGCCATGCAGGTAAAGCATGCCGGGGCCGCGTGCCGTGGCGTCGTAATCGATGCCGGCCGACAGGGCAACCTTGTCCTCGCGGACCAGCTTCTTGTTGAAGCGGGCGGCATCATGGCCGTCGAGAATCGAAGCAAGCATTTCCAGCGCGTAAGGATCGCTATCCTTGTCGATGTCGCGCAGGATCGGCGCCTTGTAGCCCATGATCAGCACCGGCAGTTCGGCCGGCGCCTTGACGGTGACCTTGCGCGTACCCTCCTGGGCCGGCTCGACCTGTTGCCGGCGAACCGGCAGGGCGCGGCCTTCGAGCGGTGCATAGTATTTCTCGGCCAGGGCGAAGACTTCCTTGTGATCGACGTCGCCGGTGATGATGACGTAGGCGTTGTTCGGCACGTACCAGGTGTCGTACCAGGCCTTGGCATCGGCCGCCGTCATCGTCTCGAGGTCGTTCATCCAGCCGATGATCGGCCGGCGGTAGGGGTGGGCCTGAAAGGCGACGGCGTTCATTTGTTCGAAGAGCTTGGATTGCGGGTTGTCGTCGGTGCGCATGCGGCGCTCTTCCATGACGACCTTGATTTCCTGTTCGAATTCCTTGGCGTCCACGTTGAGGTGGCGCATGCGGTCGGCTTCGAGCTGCATCATTTCGGGCAGCTTTTCCTTCGGCACCTGCTGGAAATAGGCTGTGTAGTCGCGGCTCGTGAAGGCATTGTCGCGCCCGCCGGCGGCGGCGACGCGCTTGTTGAATTCGCCGGCGCCGACATTGGGGGTGCCCTTGAACATCATGTGCTCAAGGACATGGGCAACGCCGGAGGCGCCGTCGACCTCGTCCATGCTGCCGATGCGGTACCAGACCATCTGGACCGCGGTCGGCGCCCGGTGGTCTTCCTTGACGATGACGCGCAGGCCGTTCTTGAGCGTGGTTTCAAAGGGGTTGGCGAATGCTGCGGTCGACAGCCCGGCAGCAAGCAAAACGGAGAGCAGGTATTTGAGGTGCATGGCGAGGGGCTTTGGCGGGGCTTTCTGCTAGAATTCGCGGTTGATTTTGCATCGATCCGGACGGCATCTTAACGGCTTGCCGCCTGCCTGTCAGCAAGGCTTGAGACCACCATTCCCATGTTCAGTTTCCTGAAAAAATCCGGCACCGAGAAGAAAGCCGACGTCCCGGCCGAAGCCGCACCCCTTTCGTGGCGCGAGCGCCTGTTCAAAGGTCTGGCCAAGACCCGCGCCCAGTGGGGCGGCAAGCTCAAAACCATTTTCTCGCGTGGCAAGGTCGACGACGAACTGCTCGAAGAGCTCGAAACCCTGTTGCTGAGCAGCGATTGCGGTGTCGAGGCGACAACCCACCTGCTCGATGAGTTGAAGAGGGCCGCCAAGCGCGACAAGCTCGATACCCCTGAGGCGATCCAGAAGGCGCTGCACGATGCCCTGCTCGAAACCTTGCAGCCGCTTGAGAAGCCGCTCGACGTCTCGACGCACAAGCCCTTCGTGATCATGATCGCCGGCGTCAACGGTGCCGGCAAGACGACTTCGATCGGCAAGCTGGCCAAGTATTTCCAGAGCCAGGGCAAGAGCGTCCTGCTCGCTGCCGGCGACACCTTCCGCGCGGCAGCACGCGAACAGCTCGAAACCTGGGGCGAACGCAACAACGTGACGGTCATCGCGCAGGACAAGGGCGACCCCGCAGCCGTCGTTTTCGACGCCATTTCGGCCGCCAAGGCACGTGGCATCGACATCGTGCTGGCCGATACGGCCGGCCGTCTGCCCACGCAACTGCACCTCATGGAAGAAATCGCCAAGGTTCGTCGCGTCATCCAGAAGATCGACCCGGAAGGCCCGCACGAAACGCTGCTCGTGCTCGACGCCAACATCGGCCAGAACGCGCTGCAGCAGGTCAAGGCCTTCGACAAGGCGATCAACGTTACCGGCCTGGTCCTGACCAAGCTCGACGGCACGGCCAAGGGTGGCGTCGTCACGGCAATTGCCCGGCAATGCCCGAAGCCGATCCGTTTCATTGGCGTCGGCGAGCAGATCGATGACCTGCGCCCGTTCTCGGCGCGCGATTTCGTGGATGCGATGTTTGAGTAGTGGTTAGTTGCTAGTCGCTAGCCAAAACCTTCTCGCTACCGACTACCGACTAAAAACTACCGACTACCGACACATGATTCTTGCCAGCAATCTGACCAAGCGCTACCCGGGCGGCTTCGAGGCCGTCAAGGATACGAGTTTTTCGATTGAAGCCGGGCAGATGGTGCTCATCACCGGCCATTCCGGCGCTGGCAAGACGACGCTGGTCAAGCTGATCTCGACCATCGAGCGGCCGACTTCCGGCAGCCTCGTGGTCAATGGCCAGAACCTCTCGGCCCTCGGGCGTAGCGCCATTCCGCATGTGCGCCGGCATTTTGGCCTGGTCTTTCAGGGTCAGAAGCTGCTGTTCGATCGCAACGCGCTGGAGAATGTGCTGCTACCCCTGCAAATCGCCGGTCTGCCGCGCCGCGAGGCGATTCGCCGGGCCCAGGCGGCGCTCGACAAGGTTGGCCTGTTGGCCCGCGAAAAGGCCAATCCCATCGCGCTCTCCGGTGGTGAACAGCAAAGGCTGGCCATCGCCCGCGCCGTCGTCAACCGGCCGACCATCCTGATCGCCGACGAGCCGACCGGCAATCTCGATAGCGAATCGGGCATGGCCATCCTTGACATCCTTGCCGATTTTCACCGCGTCGGCGTCACGGTCGTCGTCGCCACGCACGACCAGAGCTGGATAGCCCGCTGCCACCCGAACGTCCTGCGTCTGGCTCACGGGAAGGTGGTCGCATGAACGCCTGGTTCATCCATCACCGTGCCGCACTGTCCGCGGCCTTCCGCCGCCTGTGGGCGACGCCGCTCAATACGCTGCTGTCGGTGATCGTCATCGGCATTGCGCTGACCCTCCCGGCCTTCGGTTACGTCGCCCTCGACAACCTGCGCGACCTCGGCCGCAATGCTTCGGGGGTACAGCAGATCAGCCTGTTCATGAGCCTTGAGGCGAGCAAGAAGGACCTTGGCGAGATCGAAAGTCGCTTGCGTCAGGCCGCCAACGGCAAATGGAAATTCGTGCCGAAGGAGGAGGCGTTGAAGCGCATGCAGAGCAGCGAAGGCATGGCGGAGATCGTTGCCAGCCTGCCACGCAACCCGCTGCCCGACGCCTTCATCATCGAACCGGCCAATATCGAGCCGGAAGCGCTGGAAATCCTGCGCAAGGAAATCGCCGGCTGGCCGAAGGTTGCCCATGTCCAGCTCGATTCGGCCTGGATCAAGCGTTTCGACGCCTTCCTGCGCCTTGGCAAGCTGGCGTTGTGGATGCTGGCCGGGCTGTTTGGCGCCGGGCTGGTCGCCGTGACCTTCAATACCATCCGCCTGCAGGTCATGGCCCAATCGGCCGAGATCGAAGTGGCGCGCATGATTGGCGCGACGGATGGCTTCATTCGCCGGCCTTTTTACTATTTCGGCGCCTTGCAGGGCGCGCTTGGCGGCCTGCTCGCTGCTGCGCTCGTGCTGGCTGCGCTGCGTCTGCTGGGCGGGCCGGTTGGCGAACTGGCGGCGCTCTACGGTGGCAACTTCAGCCTGCGCCCGCCGGGGATCGTTGAAACGCTGGGACTGGCGACGCTCGGTGCCTTCCTCGGCTGGCTTGGCGCCCAGCTATCGGTCAGCCTGTCGCTGCGGAAGCTTGACTAGCCGACGGGAATTCCTGTGTACGGTGGGGCGGCTGCCCTCGCCGCTTGCGCCCCGGCCGGAAACCCCCCTTGCCGGGCCAGGATGCTGTGCAGGTGCGTGAGCTGCTGGCCGAACTCGGCGTGTTGCAGGGCGACCTACAACGAGCGTTATTTGTGCGCGACGCCGCAGAAGCGGGTTTGTCGCAACGGCCTGTGGGACGAGGGCCTGCTGCCGCAACGCGCCGTCTGCATCTGTCCGGTCTGCCCGAAGAGCGACACGGTGCGCCGCCGGCGTGGGACAGCGTGTTCTACGACAGCCCCGGCCACTCATGGAAACGCCCTGCGCCGCCCGGTGCCGGGCAGCCTCTTCCACGGTGAACGGGAAAAAATGGCCCAATTTGAAAACCCGCGCATTACGCTGGCGCACGCCGATCTGTCGGGGTTTTCGCTCTTCGAGGAAGCGCAGTATCGTGGCCTCCTGGCGGCGGAGCGTCTTTTGCGGCGACTCAGGTCGCCAGGTAATGCAGTAGCAGCATCTTGAGGTCATCCGGCTCGACGGGCTTGACGATGAAATCGTTCATGCCCGCCTCGATGCAGCGTTTGCGATCTTCGGCAAAGGCGTTGGCGGTCATCGCGATGATCGGCAACAACGCGTGTTGGGACTGGGCGCGAATCCGCCGGGTGGCTTCGAGGCCGTCCATTTCCGGCATCTGCATGTCCATGAGGATCAGATCGTAGCTGTGAGCTTTCAGGCGCTCGAGCGCCTCGCGGCCGTTTTCTGCCGTGTCGGCCGTGGTGCCGAATTCCTTGAGCAGTTCGAGGGCGATCTCGCGGTTGATCGGCTCGTCCTCGACGATCAGCACATGGCGGCCGGCCAGGGTTTCCTGGATGGCCGGCAGGAGCATGCCGGCGAAGGTCGAGGTGATGGGATCGAGCTCCTCGGCCCGGGGTTTGAGGCGGGCGGTGAACCAGAAGCAGGTTCCTTTGCCCGGCCGGCTGTTGACGCCGACGTCGCCGCCCATGAGCTGGGCGAGGCGGCGGGTGATGGCCAGGCCGAGGCCGGTGCCGCCAAATTTGCGGGTGGTCGAGGCGTCGGCCTGCTCGAAAATGCCGAACAGGCGGGGGATGGACTCCTCGGCGATGCCGATCCCGGTGTCTTCGACTTCGAAACGCAGCAGGGTTTCGCCGGCCGTGTCGGAGACGCGGCGTGCCCTGACGGTGATGCTGCCCCGTTCGGTGAACTTGATGGCATTGGCCGTGTAGTTGATCAGGCATTGCGTGATGCGCGTCGGGTCGCCGATCAGCATCCGCCTGAAATCGTCGGACTCGGTTTGCAGGAGCAGCCCCTTTTCGCGGGCGCGCTCACCGAGAACCGAAATGACGCGCTTGAGGATGCTGTTGATGTCGACCTTGGTGTCGTCGAGCTGCAGCTTGCCGGCCTCGATCTTGGAAATGTCGAGCACGTCGTTGATGACGGCGAGCAGATGCTGCGAGGCTGAGTCGATCTTGTCGAGCCGGTCGACCTGGGTTGGCGTCGGGGTGTCGCGTCGCAGCAGGTGGACCATGCCGAGAACGGCGTTGAGCGGCGTCCGGATTTCGTGGCTCATGTTGGCCAGGAAGGCGCTCTTCGAGCGGCTGGCCGCCTCGGCTGCCTGGCGCGCAATCTCCAGCTGCCCGGTGCGCTGGCGGACTTCGGCTTCGAGGTTGTGACGGTGTCGTTCGAGTTCCTGGGCGTGTTGCCGCGCTTCGCTGATGTCGGAGAAGGAGACGACCGTCCCGCTGATCTGGCCGTCGCGCAGCGTCGGCGTGATGGTCAGGCGAACCGGGAACATTTCCCCGTTCTTGCGCCAGAAAACATCTTCGAGCCGGCGTGTCCTGCCATCGTTTGCCGTCAGCCGGAGCGGACATGTCGACTGCGGGTAAGGCGAGCCATCCGCGTGATGATGGTGGAAGAGGCTATGGGTGTTGTGCCCGAGCACTTCCTGTTCGCTGAATCCGAGCAGGGCCAGGCCGGCCGGGTTGATGAAGGTGCAGATGCCGTTGAGATCGCTGCCGAAAACGCCCTCGCCCAGCGTTTCCAGGATCATGCGTTGCCGGGACTCGCTCTCCATCAGGGCCTGCTCGGCGCTGGCCAGTTGCCGCAGGTCGACGTCGAGGCAGAACATCATCGGGCCGAGGTCGGCCGTGTCGACGACGGTGTGGCTCGAATACACCTCGACCGGATGGCCGTCCTTGTGGCGCAGGGTCAGACGCCCGGCCGGAACGCCGGTCTTGTTGGCAAACATCCAGTGCACCGCGTTGCGTACGCCGTCCTGCAGTTCGGGCGGGATGATCAGTTCGAGCAGCGATTTTCCGATCGCTTCGTGGGGGGTATATCCGTACAGCGCCTGCGAGGCGTGGTTCCAGTAGGCGACCGTGCCATCTTCCAGATAGCCCTGGATGGACAGCGCGTCGACATTCTCGAAAATGGCGCGGAAGCGGGCTTCGGTTGCCGACAGTTCGGACATGGCCAGCGCCGTCCGGGCGCGCTCTGTTTTCAGGCGCCGATTGGAGCGGAACAGCGTGGTCGTGAAGAACATGAGCCCGCCGGCGGCACTGATGCCGAGGATGGCCATGAGCCCGCCATACTGCTTGACGATGTCGTCGCCGGTGACGGTCGGTCCGGCTTCGAAGGGTGGCAGGCGCAAATAGCGCAGGAGTTCCTCGACCGGGCGGTAGTCTCCGGGAATGCCGAAGCCAGCGATGTCGGCAGCGCGGGCGACATCGCCGCCGTGCGGCAGGGTCAGGATGGCGGCGGCGAGCTGGCGGGCGAAATCCTGGTCGGCCCACGGCAGCGCGGCCAGCGGCCATTGCGGGTAGAGGCGGGTCGAGTGGGCGAGGGGAAAACCGTCGCTCCGGGCATCGATGACACGCAGGCGGCTGATGTCCAGCTTCTGTTCCCTGGCCATGGCTTCGATCAGGCCGGTACGGACGAAGGCCACATCGGCCCGGCCGTCGAGCAGGTGCTGGATGGCCTTGTCCTGCGGCTGACCGGTTTCGATGACGCTGGCGTCCG
The DNA here is from genome assembly GCA_030691385.1 of Azonexus sp. Taxonomy (GTDB): domain Bacteria; phylum Pseudomonadota; class Gammaproteobacteria; order Burkholderiales; family Rhodocyclaceae; genus Azonexus. The sequence goes on along the minus strand of JAUYEI010000018.1, from coordinate 72,694 downwards.
TTGCCGGATTGATGCCGTGCCGCATGAGCTCGTAGGCCTGGGCCTGGTAGCCGCCCAGCGAGCTCATGCTGTTCGTGGCGATGCGTTTGCCGGCCAGGTCGGCCAGGTTGCGGATGTTTTTCTCATCGCTGCGGGTCAGGATGACGCCGCCGAGCGAGGCGACCTTCTTGTCGCCCTGCATTTCGATCAGCGTGGCAAGCGGCGAGAGCAGGCCGTCGCGCTGGGTCAGCATGATGTAGTGGCCGGGTTGGGTGAGGACGAAATCGACCCGCTTTTCGCGGATGGCGGATTCCAACTCCGGGTAGGTCAACGTGAGGAGTTCCAGTTGTCGTTCTGGATTGGTCTTGTTGAGATAATCAATCAGCGGTTGCCAGCGCGTCTCGGTCTCGGCTTTCGGGCGGCTGGCCAGGATGGCGAATTTCGCCGGTTTTTTCGGGTTGACCGTGGGAATGGCCTGCGCGTCGGGCGTGCCGGCTGCGCGGAGGTCGTCGGCGCTGAGCGCGGCAGGCCCGAGCAGCAGGCAGAGCAGCGCGATGACCTTGGCGAGCCGGCGATGGATCAGGGCAGGGCTGAAATGGCGCACGCGAACTCCGTTTGGGTGTGTCATGGCATGGCGCCCAAATGTTAGAGAATTCTGATTCTGGCGTCTATTTTATTCCAGATGGGATGCCGTGGCTGCCCTGTTTTCAATACAGGAAAAACGGTCGGCTCAGCGCCTGCCACGCCGCTTCGTCGGGGCTGGTCAGGCGGTCGAGGTCGTCGGCCAGCGTGGCCGGATCGTCGACCCATTCGCGCAGCAGCGGCGAGCCGTTGATGAGGTCGATGGCCAGGCGGTCGTGTTCGTACTCGTAGGCGAAGTCGCGCCACAGCGGGTAGTCCGGGCAGAGGCGGCGGATGGCCTTGAAGGCGAGGGCCTGGATGCGCCAGGGTTGAAAGGCGGCATGGTCGTAGTACGGCCCTTCGCAATGAATCTGGATGCCGTGGTTGAGCTTTCCGGCGTGCTTGTGGAAGGTCGGTTCGAACCAGCATTCGCGCAGTTTGCAGCCGGCCAGCCAGTGCGGCGCGAAGTCTTGCATTTCGGCCAGCACGGCACGGGCGTCGATGTCCGGGGCGCCGAACAGTTCGAGCGGGCGGGTCGTGCCGCGCCCTTCGCTCAAGGTCGCGCCTTCGAGCATCACCGTGCCGGCGTAGGCGCGGGCCATCCACAGGTTGGGGGCGTTCGGGCTGGGGTTGATCCAGGTCCGTTCGCCCAGGGGCCAGCCGTAGCCGGGGGCGGCGTCGGGCTGCCAGCCCCGCATGGTGATTGCCTGAAAATCGACGTCGAGCCCGAGCGTGGCGATGAACCAGTGGCCGAGTTCGCCCATGGTCAGGCCGTGGCGCATGGGCATCGGGCCGGCACCGACGAAGCTTTCCCAGCCGTCGCGCAGGGTCAGGCCTTCGATGGGGCGGCCGGCCGGGTTCGGGCGATCGAGCACCCAGACGCTCTTGCCATGTTTGGCCGCCGCTTCGAGGACGTAGCGCAGCGTCGTGATGAAGGTGTAGATGCGGCAGCCGAGATCCTGCAGGTCGACGAGCAGGACGTCGAAGGTGTCCATCATCGCGTCGGTCGGCCGGCGCACTTCGCCGTACAGGCTGAAAATCGGGATGCCGAGTTGCGGGTCGAGGAAGTCGGGCGATTCGACCATATTGTCCTGCTTGTCGCCGCGCAGGCCGTGCTGCGGGCCGAAGGCGGCGCTGAGTGTCAGATCGGGCCGGGCGGCCAGGGCGTCGAGCGAGTGGGTAAGGTCGGCTGTCACCGAGGCCGGGTGGGCGAGCAGGGCGATGCGCCGGCCAGCCAGCGGGCGGCGCAGGGCGGGGTCGGCGATCAGGCGGTCGATGCCGAACTGGATGGTCTGGGTCATGGCGTGTTTCGCTTCAGGGTCAGGGCAAAGCTCTGGCGGACGTGGAAATCGGGCTGGGCGGCGCAGTGGGCCAGTGCCCAGTAGCTCTTGTTGCCGTCGGCGGCCTCGATGACGGCGGTGAGGCCAAGCTGGAGTGCATTGCCGGGCGGCAGGAGGGCGGCGGGGAGCGTGGCGCGCAATTCGAAGCCGTCGGCCAGAGGCGTGAAGCTCAGTTGCGGCTCGGCGCCGGGGGGGGAGACCGCATCGCGTTCCCGGTAGCCGGTGAAGCGGTAAGCCGCCCACTGCCCGGAAGGCGAGAAGTTGAATTCACGATAGGCGGTGCCGGCCTCGGCCACGAAGGCTTCGCAGCAGGTGTGCTGCCACAGTCCGTCGGCTGGGCCGGGTGGTTGCGACGCCGGCAGGCGGAGGTCGGTGGGCGGGCAAGTGACGCGATAGCTGAGGACCAGTCCGCCATCGTCCATAGTCGTGGCGCCGACCTCGATGCCGCATGCTATCGCCCCGGTGGTGGCCGGGTGGCAGATCAGAGTGGCAATTTGGGGGGCGGACAAGGCAGGGGCGGGCGTCAAAATGGTCGGCAGCCGGTACTTTAACTGCTTGTTTCGGCTGTTGTTACGGTGAACCGGAAAAAACGGCCAAAATCAAGACGCACCCTTGGTCGGCGAATCCTTTTGGAGTAAGTTACCGGCTTTCAGAAAACACTTTCCGGGAGAGAAAAGTGACGCCGCTGCGCATCAACCTAGAACAAGAAGACATTCCGACCCACTGGTACAACGTTGTCGCCGACCTGGCCAATCCGCCGGCACCGCCGCTCGGTCCCGACGGCAACCCGGTGCCGCCGGAAGCGATGGGGGCGATTTTCCCCGGGCCGATCCTCGAGCAGGAAATGTCCGCCGAACGCTGGATCGCCATTCCCGAAGAAGTCCGCCAGATCTACGCCCTGTGGCGTCCCGCCCCACTCTGTCGCGCCTTGCGTCTGGAGCAGGCGCTCGGTACGCCGGCCAAAATTTTCTACAAATATGAAGGCGTCTCGCCGGCCGGTTCGCACAAGCCGAACTCCGCCGTGCCGCAGGCCTATTTCAACAAGATCGCCGGCACCAAGCGGCTCACCACCGAAACCGGCGCCGGCCAGTGGGGTTCGTCGATCGCCTTCGCCGGCCAGATGTTCGGTCTGCCGGTGCGCGTCTTTATGGTCAAGGTCAGCTACGAGCAGAAGCCCTTCCGCCGCTCGATGATGCAGACCTGGGGCGCTGAGGTCTTCGCCAGCCCGAGCAACCTGACCAATGCCGGCCGTCATGCGCTGGCCGCCGACCCCGACAACCAGGGCTCGCTCGGCCTGGCCATCTCGGAAGCCGTCGAAGAGGCCGCGGCCGATCCCGGCACCTGCTATACGCTCGGTTCAGTGCTTAACCATGTGCTGCTGCACCAGTCGGTCATCGGCCTGGAGGCCAAGAAGCAGTTCGACAAGATCGGCCTCTATCCCGATGTGATTTTCGGGCCCTGCGGCGGTGGTTCCAGCTTTGGCGGCATCGCCTTCCCCTTTCTCGCCGACAAGGCGGCCGGCGACAAGCGGGCTACAAATCTGCGTTGCGTCGCGGTCGAGCCGACTTCCTGCCCGACCCTGACCAAGGGCCACTACGCCTACGATTACGGCGACGTTTCCGGCTACACGCCGATCATGAAAATGTACACGCTCGGCCACGACTTCATGCCGCCCGGCATCCACGCCGGCGGCCTGCGTTACCACGGCGATTCGCCGCTCGTTTCGCAGCTGCTGCACGAAGGCCAGATCGAGGCACTGGCCGTGCCGCAGGTGGCGACCTTCGAGGCTGGCGTCCAGTTCGCCCGGGCCGAAGGCATCATCCCGGCACCGGAATCCTGCCACGCCATCCGCGCCGCCATCGACGAAGCGCTCAAGTGCAAGCTTACTGGCGAGGCGAAGACCATCCTGTTCAGCCTGACCGGTCACGGCCACTTCGACATGGCGTCCTACGACAAATTCTTCTCCGGCAAGCTCGAGGATTACGACTACCCGGAAGCCGCCATTGCCGAATCGCTCAAGCACTTGCCCAAGGTAGGCTGATTTCGTGAAAGCCCTCGTCTTCCTGCTCGTTTTCGGCAACCTGCTGTTCTACGCCTTCAGCGCCGGCTATTTCGGTCGCCCCGATAATCCGGATGCCGGGCGCGTCGAGCAACAGATCCTGCCCGAGCGCATGCGCGTTGTCTCGCGCGGCGAGGTGCCGGGGACGCCGGTTGCCAGAACCGAACTGGTTGTGCCGGAAATCGCGCCCGCAGAGGAAAAGCCTGCGCCGGGGAGTGCCGAGGGAGACAGGCCTGCTGCGACTGAACCGGCCCCGGAAGCCAAGGCGGAGAAGGCTCAAGTGGCTGGCGTCGCCGAAGTGGCCGACAAGCCGCCTGTCTGTCTGACCTGGCGCCCCCTGCCGCTGGCCGACGCCGACCGTCTGGCAGCGCTGCTGGCCAAGCGTTTCGGCGATTACAAGGTGACCCGGAAACTGGCCGCGTCGGAAAGCAACGGCTGGTGGGTGTTCATTCCATCGCTGCCGAGCAAGGTCGAGGCGGAAAAGAAATCCACCGAATTGCGCGAACTGGGTGTGACGGAGTTCTTCGTCGTGCAGGACGAGCTCAATCGCAACGCCATATCGCTCGGCGTGTTCTCCTCCGAAAAAGGCGGGCAGGACAAGCTGGCCGAGTTGAAAGCCAAGGGGGTCCGCTCGGCGCAAGTCGCGCCGCGGCCGGGCAAGGACAGCCTGGTTACGCTACAGGCGCGCGGGCCGGTTGGCGACAAGGTCGAGTTGATCGGCGCGGTCGGCCGCCTTCTGCCCAAGGCCGACACGCTGGCCTGCAAATGAGCCAATACGTCGTCGGCCTGACCGGCGGAATCGGCAGTGGCAAAAGCACGGTCGCCGATCTGTTCGTCGAGCAGGGAGCCGGTCTGGTCGATGCCGATGCCATTGCGCGCGAACTGACCGTGGCTGACGGGGTCGCCATGCCCATGCTGACTGCCGAGTTCGGCCGGAAAATCCTTGCGGCGAATGGCGCGCTCGACCGGGTGGCGATGCGCCAGCTAGCCTTCACCGATCCCTCGATCAAAAATCGGCTCGAATGTATCCTGCATCCGCTCATTCGCCGGATATCGACCGAACGTTGCCGTGCGGCGACCGAGCCCTACGTCATTCTGGCGGTGCCGCTGCTGGTTGAGTCCGGAGCCTACCGTGATCGCTGCGACCGCATCGTCGTCGTCGACTGCCCGGAAAACCTGCAAATAGAGCGTGTCATGGCGCGCAACGGCCTGTCGGCGGAAGAGGTTAAAGCGATCATGGCCGCCCAGGCGACGCGCCAGCAACGGCTGGCCATAGCCGACGACGTCGTGGTCAATGATGCGGACAGAGTGAAAATTGTCGAACCAGTCAAAACGCTCCATGCAAACTATCTAGCACTTATGGCTCAAAAACTTAAAGCTGGCTGTTGAGATTTGCATGCAAATGGCTCAGAATAAACAAAATTTTCCGTTTTCTCGGACACCGCCGCGTGATCACCTACGAATACCCGTTTAATGAACGAATCCGCACGCTGTTGCGTCTGGAGGATTTGTTCGAAAAAACGGCATATTTCGCCCAGGAAGAAGGTGCTCTCGAGCACCACACGGCGCTGCTTTCCCTGTTCGAAATCCTTGAGGTGGCCGGTCGTGCCGACCTCAAGATGGACCTGATCCAGGAACTCGAACGGCAACGGCAAACCCTGCTCGCCTTTCGCAACAACCCCGAAATTTCCGAAGAGGCGCTGTCCGGCGCCCTCTATGAAATCGAACAGTCGTCAGCCGCGCTGCTTGGCATGACTGGCAAGATCGGTCAATACCTGCGCGAAAACGACTGGCTCATGAGCATCAAGAGCCGGGCCGCCATTCCCGGCGGTGTCTGCGAATTCGATCTGCCCTCCTACCACTGGTGGCTGCACCGCCCGGCCGATGTCCGGCGCAGTGCGCTGGAAGGCTGGACCAAGCCGCTGCTGCCCTTGCGCGATGCGGCGGCGATCGTCCTGCGCCTGCTCCGCTCGAGCGGGCGGCCGAAAAACTACTCGGCGACCAACGGCCAGTTCCAGCTCAATCTCGGCGGCTCTGCGGCGCAGATGGTGCGCGTCACGGTCAGCGTCGACGAGCAGGCAATTCCCGAAGTCAGTGCCAACAAATATTTCCTGAACATCCGCTTCACCAAGCCGCCGGCTGGTGAGCTCAAGGCGCGCGGCTGTGAACGCGACGTTTCCTTCGACCTGACCTTCTGCAATCTATAAGAGCCTGTGAAATTCTTGTTCACATCCGTGCCCAGCGCCCAGGCGAGCCCGCTCGGCGTTGCAAATGCTCGTTCATAGCCCAAGCTATGGCTGTGCTTTGCGCCTTGATCGTGCACGCCTGGGCGCGTTGCTCGGGCGCGCCCAAAAAATTCACAGGCTCTGATGTCCGTGCGCAAGGTCCGCTGCCCGCAATGCGGCGATGATGCCATCTGGGCTCCGGAAAATCCGTGGCGCCCTTTCTGTTCCGAACGCTGCAAACAGATCGACCTCGGCTGCTGGGCCAGCGATTCCTATCGTATCGGCGGCGCAGTCAGCGATGAAGAGGCCGGGACGCCCGGCCTCGATTTTCCGGATCAGACTACGCGCTGAATCCGTTGTTCCGGCGACTCCCACGGTCAACCGGAAATTTTGCCCAAAATTGAAATGCCTGCAAGGAGAAGCGACCAAGCCGGACGCCCGACCAGACGTGCCAGCAGCCACGTAGCGCTGTCACCCAACGGGTGAATGGCATCGAAGGCAGGGGAGCCCGTATTCACGCGGCAGACCAGACAGGGATGAGCGGTCAACTGAGGTTTCAAGGTTGAAATGCTCCGGCGACGGCTTACCAGCTACGCATGAGCGTGATGCCGTGGGCGCCGTGTTGCTGCGCTTCCGGCAACATGGTCGGCTGCATGCCGCCCAGCGCCAGCACGGGGAGCGTGTTGCCGGCCAGTTGCCGGGCGAATTCCGGCCAGCCGAGGCCCGTGGCTTCGGGGTGGCTGGGCGTCGGCAGCACCGGGCCGAGCAGCGCGTAGTCGAGACCGAGCTCGCCGGCGCGGGCGATTTCTGCCGCGCTGTGGCAGGAGGCGCCGACCCACGTGAAGTCCGGGCGCTGCATGCAGGCGGCCAGACTGGCTGCCGCCAGGTGTACGCCATCGGCGCCGACCTGGCGGGCAATGTCCTCGTCGTCATTGATGACGACGAGCGCGCCATGGCTGCGGGCCAGCCGGCAAACGGCTTCGGCGAACCACAGGCGCTGTGCTGGCGGCCAGCCCTTGTCGCGGACCTGAATTAGTCGCAGGCCGGCATTCAGGGCTTCCTCCAGCCGTTCAAGCTGGCGTTCGGCGCCTTCGGCTTCGGCGTTGGTGATCGCCATCTTCGTCGGCAGCGACAGGGCTTTGAGGATGGGATCGTTGGCCGGCAGGATGGGGGCGACGGTCGCCGCTTCGCCGGCTTTTTGCCAGTCGACCGCTGAGTGCTCGAGCGGCGCCGTGATGCCGATTTCGCCGTCCCACGCCGTGACCCGCCAGAAATTGAGGCGCACAGTGGCGTGCGGGTAGGTGAATTGCCGGGTCAACCACGGCGAGCAGGCGGTGACGGTGATGCCGAGTTCTTCCTGCAATTCGCGGATGAGCGCGTCGCGGACGCTTTCGCCGGGCTCGACCTTGCCGCCGGGAAATTCCCAGTAACCGGCATAGATCTTGCCTTCCGGGCGCTGGGCGAGCAGGAATTCGGTACCGTCGGCCCGCAGCATGACCGCGGCGGCGACTTCGACAATCTTGCTCACCTGGTTTTCTTTCGCGACGTTTTCTGGCGCCCGGCCAGATCGCGGGCGAACTGCCAGGCGACGCGGCCGGAGCGCGAGCCGCGGCTCAGCGCCCAGTTCAGCGCTTCGCGCTCGCTGGCGGCGATGACTTCGTTGGCCACGCCAAGCTGGCGCGCCCAGTGCTTGGCGATGGCCAGGTAGTCGTCCTGACTGAACGGGTAGAAGGAAATCCACAGGCCGAAGCGCTCGGACAAGGAGATCTTTTCCTCGGTCGTTTCACCGGGGTGGATTTCGTCGTCGACCCGATGCGTTTCGAGGTTCTCGGAAAAATATTCCGGCATCAGGTGGCGGCGGTTCGACGTGGCGTAGATCAGCACGTTGTCGGGTGGCGCGGCGATCGAGCCGTCGAGCACCGACTTGAGCGCCTTGTACGCCGTCTCGCCAGCTTCGAACGAGAGGTCATCGCAGAAAATGATGAATTTTTCCGGTCGACCGTCGACCAGATCGACGATGTCGGCCAGATCGACCAGGTCTTCCTTGTCCACCTCGATCAGGCGCAGGCCCTTGCCTGAATATTCGTTGAGCACGGCCTTGACCAGCGACGACTTGCCGGAGCCACGGGTGCCGGTCAGCAGCACGTTGTTGGCCGTCTTGCCGGCGACGAACTGGCGGGTGTTGGCGATGATGCGGTCCTTCTGGTCGTCGATGTTCTCGAGATCGGCCAGGCGGATCGGGTGCGGGTGGCGTACCGCCTGCAACCAAGCTCGGCCATGGCTCTTGCGCCAGCGAAAAGCGACGGCCGATGGCCAGTCCGGCGCCTGCTGGAGCGGCGGCAGGGAAGCTTCGAAGCGGGCCAGCACAGCTTCGGCACGGGCAAGCAGGCGTTCCAGGGGAAGGGCATCAGGCACGGAATTGGGCATGGCGGCAGGTATACTTCGCGGCAAATTGCGAACTCTAGCGAAAGCCATGCGAAAAATCCAAGCAGCAGCCCTTTTATTTCTCACCCTGCTGGCCGGCTGTTCGACCGTGCCGCCCAGCGTCGCGCCGGCGGCTTGCGCCCCGTGTCCGGCCTGTGCTGCCTGCCCGGCGGTAGCGCCTGTCGCGCTGCCTCCCGTTGCGGCAACACCGCCCGCTTTCACGCGCTCCTTCCAGCCGGCTGGCTGGGGCGATCTGCCCGGTTGGGCCAACGATGACGTAGCCGCCGCCTGGCCGGCCTTCCTGCAATCCTGTCGCGGCGTTGCCAGCAAGCCGAATGGTGCCGGCTGGAAGCGCGTCTGCGATCTGGCCCGGGCGGCCGATGGCAAGCCGGGCCACGACCCGCGCCACTTCTTCGAGCAGCATTTGCAGCCTTACGCTGTCGCCAATGGCGACGGTGCGACGAGCGGCATGGTCACCGGCTACTACGAACCGCTGTTGCAGGGCAGCCGGGCTCGTACCCGGGGCTTCGAGCAGCCTGTGCGTGGCGTGCCGGACGACCTGCTGAGCATCGACCTGTCGGCCGTCTTTCCCGAGCTCAAAGACAAGCGCGTGCGCGGCCGGCTGGAGGGCAACAAGGTCGTGCCCTACTGGTCGCGGGCCGAAATTACGGCGCGCGGCGAAAAGTTGCCCGGCAAAACCCTGCTCTACGTCGATGATGCCGTCGAGCTCTTCTTCCTGCAGGTCCAGGGTTCCGGCCGCGTCAGGTTGGCCGACGGCAGCGTCGTTCGCCTCAACTACGCCGACCAGAACGGCCATCCCTACCAGTCCATCGGCAAGGCCTTGGTCGAGCGTGGCGAATTGAAGCTCGAAGAGGCATCGATGCAGGGCATCCAGGCCTGGGCGCGGGCCAATCCGACGCGCCTCGACAACCTGCTCAACACCAACCCGAGCTATGTCTTCTTCCGTGAAGTGCCGAACAGTCCTGATGGCCCGATCGGGGCGCTGGGCGTGCCGCTCACGGCCGAGCGCAGCATCGCCATCGATCCGCGTTCGGTGCCGCTTGGCTCGCCGGTCTTCCTCGCAACCACCCGGCCGAATACGGCCACGACGATGAACCGCCTGGTCATGGCGCAGGACACCGGCGGGGCGATCAAGGGCGCGGTGCGCGCTGACTTTTTCTGGGGCTTCGGCAAGGAAGCGGGCGAGCAGGCCGGGCGCATGAAACAGAGTGGCCGTTTGTGGGTTCTTTTGCCGATGGAGCTTGCCCCGAAATAAGGCGTGGACGCACCGTTACCGAGCGCCGCTCTGTGAAATTGCACCTGCATGGTGCCATATCGGCCGTTATGGCATTTGGCAATGCACTGATTTATAACAATATTGGCGCACTGGAATGGTGCTTGCTTTTGGCCTCCCCATTCTTTGATTGGGGTGGTTCATGGAAACGGTTCAATCCAGCAGCAACGTGCTGTTTATCCTGCTTGGCGCCATCATGGTGCTGGCCATGCACGCGGGCTTTGCCTTCCTTGAGGTCGGTACGGTCCGCAAAAAGAACCAGGTCAATGCGCTGGTCAAGATTCTCAGCGATTTTGGCGTGTCGACCGTGGCCTACTTCTTCGTTGGCTACAGCATCGCCTACGGCGTCAATTTCTTCAGCGGCGTCGAGACGCTGATGGAGAAAAACGGCTTCGAACTGACCAAGTTTTTCTTTCTGCTCACCTTCGCGGCGGCGATTCCGGCCATCATTTCCGGCGGCATCGCCGAACGGGCCAAGTTCAATCCGCAACTGATCGCCACCTTCCTGCTTGTCGGTTTCGTCTACCCCTTCTTCGAAGGCATTGCCTGGAATCAGGCCTTTGGCGTCCAGGCCTGGCTCAAGGCAACATTCGGCGAGGAATTCCACGACTTCGCCGGCTCCGTCGTCGTCCATACCATGGGCGGCTGGATCGCCTTGCCGGCCGTGCTCCTGCTTGGTGCGCGCTATGGCCGCTACAGCAAGGATGGCCGGATTTCGGCGCACCCGCCGTCATCCATTCCCTTCCTCGCGCTCGGTGCGTGGATCCTGACTGTCGGCTGGTTCGGCTTCAACGTCATGAGCGCCCAGACCCTCGACAAGATTTCCGGCCTGGTCGCCCTCAACTCGCTGATGGCCATGGTCGGCGGCACGCTGGTCGCTCTGGTTGCCGGCAAGAACGACCCGGGCTTCCTGCACAACGGGCCTTTGGCCGGTCTGGTCGCCGTCTGTGCCGGCTCTGACTTGATGCACCCGATCGGTGCGCTGGTCGTCGGCGGCGTGGCCGGTGGACTGTTCGTCATGATGTTCACCTTGGTGCAGAACCGCTGGAAGATCGACGACGTACTCGGTGTCTGGCCGCTGCACGGCATGTGCGGCGCCTGGGGCGGCATCGCCGCCGGCATTTTCGGCAGCAAGGCCTTGGGCGGCGCTGGCGGCATAGCCTTCATGCCGCAGCTAATCATGACCGTAATGGCCATCGCCGTCGCCTTGATTGGTGGCGCGCTGGTCTATGGCACCCTCAAGGCGACCATGGGTTTGCGCCTTGATCAGGAAGAGGAATACGAGGGCGCTGACCTCAGTATTCACCGGATTACGTCTACGCCGGAGCGCGAACCGAACTGGTGATCAGTGATCGATGGCCCAAGACGTTCGGGCCGTTTTTATTGGCCGGCGTGATTTTCTTCACTGAGCTGTTCACCGCCTGGCCATATCCTGAAACTGAAGCAGGGAGGTCAAGTTCCCGAACGATGGCGAAGCGAGGTGTGCGATGGTCGTGAAGAACGAGAAACGAATGGGGTACGAACGCCGCGCCCAGGAGTTCGGCCCGCCAAACGGCTGGCGTGAGCGTCGCAAGAGCGTGGAGAGGCGACGTCTCGAGGTCGATGAAATTCCGTTTTCGGAATGGCTGGCGTACCGGCCGGTTCGAGCCGCGAGCGAGACGCAAAAATAAACCTTGAAACCTCAGTTGACCGCTCATCCCTGTCTGGTCTGCCGCGTGAATACGGGCTCCCCTGCCTTCGATGCCATTCACCCGTTGGGTGACAGCGCGACGCGGCTGCTGGCACGCCTGCTCGGGCGTCCGGCTTGGTCGCTTCGCCTTGCAGGCATGAGCCTGCTGCGGCCTCGCTTGGCGCCGGCCATCCCGCCCAGGCGCACCATCAGCCGCGTCCAACTGAGTTTTCAAGGATAATCCGGATCGTGCAATGGAAAAAGGCCTCGCCAGATTGCGAGGCCTTTTTGTTCGGTGGCGGAGACTATTCTTCCCGTTCGTAAACTATGTCAGAACGGCGATTTTCAGCCCACGACTCTTCGTCATAGCCGATTTTTTTCGGGTTGCTGGCGCCCAGCGTTTTGATGCTCATCTGTTTTTTCCTGGCGCCATGGCTGGCCAGTGCGGCATGTACATTTTCGGCGCGCTTCAAGCCCAGATGGCGGTTGTAATCGGCGCTGCCGCGTTCGTCGGCGTTGCCTTCGATGCGCACGCGCGCCTTTGGGTGATCGAGCAGGTAGCGGGCATGGGCGCGTAGTGCCGGGTCGTAATCAGCCTTGATGGCGGCGCTGTTGAGGTCAAAATAGATGCTGCGCTGGGTGCGCAGGCCGACGGGGTCGATCTTGATCGGGGCTTCGGGCCTTGGGCTGGCGGCGAGTGGGGCCGGGCTGGCTGGCGGCAGGCTGGAACCCGGTTGCAGTTCGGCCGGCACCGGTTTGCCGAGCAGGCCGGGGTGCACCTTGAGCGGGCCGCTTTGCGCGATGTGCTTGCTCGGCGGGATGTCGCCTTTGAAGGCGCAGGCAGTAAGTAGTGTGGACAGCAGGAAAGCGATCGGCAGGGAGGCGCGCATCTTGTTTTTTCGGCGGCGTGAGGAAGCTCGAATCATAGCCCCTCGCATGGTTGGCGAATAGTCTTGTCGGTGGATGGATGGCGCATGAGGGCGAGGCGAATTTGCTTGTTGGAATAAGTAAATTCACATTTCATCTTTGTGGTTATAAGCGGCTCGGGTAGATTCGCTTTCATTGTCCTTCGAGGTGAATCATGACCCATTTTCGCAAATCCATCGTTTCCGTTCTGCTGTCGCTGGTGGCGAGCGCCGCGCTGGCCGATGCCAGCTTGCTCAATACTTCCTACGACGTCGCCCGCGATGTGTACAAGGACTATAACCCCCTGTTCCAGAAATACTGGAAGGCAAAGTCCGGTGAGAGCCTTGAGTTGAAGCAGTCGCACGGCGGTTCGAGCAAGCAGGTGCGGGCTGTGGCGGACGGCCTGGAGGCCGATGTGGTGACCATGAACCAGGCCAACGATATCGAATTTCTGGCCGAAAAAGGTCTGGTCGCCAAGGACTGGGCCAAGAAATTCCCGAACAACGCCTCGCCCTACACCTCGGCGATGGTCTTCATCGTGCGCAAGGGCAACCCGAAGGCGATCAAGGACTGGTCAGATGTCGCCGGGCCGGGCGTCCAGGTGATCATTCCGCATCCGAAGAATACCGGTAATGGCCGCAACACCTATCTGTCGGCCTGGGCCTGGGCTTTGAAGCAGCCGGGCGGCAACGATGCCAAGGCGCAGGAATTCCTCGGCAAGTTGCTCAGGAATGCGCCGCTGTTTGCTGCCGGCGGCCGTGATGCGACGACGACTTTCATGCAGCGCAAGATGGGCGACGTGCTGATCACCTTCGAATCCGAGGCCGAGATGATCGCCAAGGAATTCGGCAAGGGCGAGTTCGAGGTGGTTTATCCCAGCCTGACCATGCAGACCGAGTTCCCGGTGGCTGTCGTCGAAAGGGTCGTCGACAAGAAGGGTACGCGCAAGCAGGCGACGGCGTATCTCGAATATCTGTGGTCGAAGGAAGGCCAGGAAAATGCCGCGCAGAATTACCTGCGGCCGCGTGATGCCGAGTTGCTCAAGAAGTACGCCGCCTCCTTCCCGGCCGTGAAGACCTTCACCGTCGATGAAGTCTTCGGCAGCGCCAACAAGGCTTTTGCCACGCACTTCAAGGATGGCGGCAGCTTCGACCAGATTTACGTTGCCAAGTAATCGGTAACGCCGCCGTCGGGCGGGTCGCTTGAACTGCGGCCTGGCCCCTTCCCACGGTCAACCGGAAATTTTGGCAAAAAATAAAAAACATGGCTGCAAAAACTCACCGCGTGCTACCGGGCTTCGGCCTGGCATTGGGCTACACGCTGGTCTATCTCTCGATCCTGATCCTGTTGCCGCTCGGCGGCCTGATCCTCAAGGCCTCCGAACTCGGTTTCGGGCAGATCATCGACATCGCCCTCGGCGAGCGTTCGCTGGCGGCCTTTCGCGTCACCTTCGGCGCCTCCTTCCTGGCTGCTGGGATCAATGCTTTCTTCGGCCTGATCGTCGCCTGGATACTCGTGCGTTACCCGTTTCCCGGCAAGCGCTTCGTCGATGCGCTGGTCGATCTGCCCTTCGCGCTGCCGACTGCCGTCGCCGGTATCACCCTGGCCACGCTCTACGCCGGCAATGGCTGGCTCGGCCAGTATCTTGAGCCGCTCGGCTTCAAGGTCGCCTACACGCCGCTCGGCATTGTCGTCGCGCTGACTTTCATTACGCTGCCCTTCGTCGTGCGCACCCTGCAGCCCGTGATCGAGGACATCGAAACCGAAGTCGAGGAGGCTGCTGCCTCGCTCGGCGCCTCGCGCTGGCAGACCTTCGTCAAAGTCATTTTCCCCGCCATTTTCCCGGCGCTGCTCACCGGCTTTGCCCTGGCCTTTGCCCGTGCCGTCGGCGAGTACGGCTCGGTCATCTTCATCGCCGGCAACCTGCCGCTCATTTCCGAAATCACACCGTTGCTCATCATCTCCAAGCTCGAACAGTACGACGTGCTCGGCGCCACGGCGCTGGCCGTCGTCATGCTCGGCCTCTCCTTCATCCTGCTGCTCAGCGTCAATCTGCTGCAATGGTGGACGGCCAATCGCCACAAGAACAGCGAACCGCTCGAAGTGGCGGCCGCCAAGGCGAGCGGGGTGACGGCATGAAATCGACACGTGCCACGCAGGAACCGGCCTGGGTTCGCTACGGCCTGCTGACCGTCGGCCTCGGCTTCCTGTTCTTCTTCCTCGGCCTGCCGCTCGTCGCCGTCTTCGTCGAAGCGCTGGCCCAGGGCGTGCCGATCTATCTCGAAGCCCTCAAAGAGCCGGAAACCGCCTCGGCCATCGGCTTGACCATCGGTATCGCGCTCGCCGTGCTGCCCTTCAACATCGCCTTCGGCGTCGCCGCGGCGTGGGCCATCGCCAAGTTCGAGTTCAAGGGCAAGAGCCTGCTCATCACGCTGATCGACCTGCCGTTTGCGGTCAGCCCCGTGGTTGCCGGCCTGATCTTCATCCTGCTCTTCGGCTCGCAGGGCACCTTCGGCAACTGGCTTTCCGAACACGACATCAAGATCATCTTCGCCGTGCCGGGGATGATCCTCGCCACCCTGTTCATCACCTTTCCCTTCATCGCCCGCGAACTCATTCCGCTCATGCAGGCGCAGGGCAAGGACGAGGAGGAGGCGGCGGTATCACTCGGTGCTTCCGGCTTCCAGATGTTCTGGCGGGTGACCCTGCCCAACATCAAGTGGGGCCTGCTCTACGGTGTGATCCTGTCCAACGCCCGGGCGATGGGTGAATTCGGCGCCGTGTCGGTCGTTTCCGGCCACATCCGCGGCGAGACCAACACCCTGCCGCTGCACGTCGAAATCCTCTACAACGAATACAACGCCATCGGCGCCTTCGCCGCGGCGTCCATCCTTGCCCTGCTCGCCCTGGTCACGCTGGTCGCCAAGACCATCGTCGAATGGCGCATGAAGCAGGAAACCGAAATGCTGAACACGGTGCTGGCACCGGAGAAAACCTGATGAGTATCGAAATCCGCAACATCTCCAAGCGCTTCGGCAATTTCGTTGCGCTCGACAATATCAACCTCGACATCCCGACCGGCGAACTCGTTGCCCTGCTCGGTCCTTCCGGCTGCGGCAAGACGACCCTGCTCCGGATCATCGCCGGCATGGAAAGTGCCGATGGCGGCGAGGTACTGTTTTCCGGCGCCGAGGCGACCCACCTGCACGCCCGCGACCGCAATGTCGGTTTCGTCTTTCAGCACTACGCCCTGTTCCGCCACATGACGGTGTTCGAGAACGTCGCCTTCGGCCTGCGCGTCAAGCCGCGCAAGGAGCGGCCTTCGGACGCCGAGATCAAGCGTCGGGTCATGGAGTTGCTCGGCCTCGTCCAGCTCGACTGGCTGGCCGACCGCTACCCGTCGCAACTGTCCGGCGGTCAGCGGCAGCGTATCGCGCTGGCCCGCGCCCTGGCCGTCGAACCGAAAGTGCTGCTGCTCGACGAGCCCTTCGGCGCCCTCGACACCAAGGTGCGCAAGGAACTGCGCCGCTGGCTGCGCCGCCTGCACGACGACATGCACATCTCGAGCGTTTTCGTCACGCACGACCAGGAAGAGGCGCTCGAGGTCGCCGACCGCGTCGTCGTCATGAACCACGGCAAGATCGAGCAGATAGGCTCGCCCGACGAGGTTTATTCCAGCCCGGCCTCGCCTTTCGTCTATCAGTTCCTCGGCAACGTGAACGTCTTCCACAGCCGGCAGCAGGGCGCCTACGCCGAGGTCGAGCGTGGCGAGGCGGCCGAGAAAGCGACGGCTTTCGTCCGTCCGCACGATATCGACATCACCCATCAGCCGGCCGACGACGGCTTGCAGGCCACCGTCCAGCACGTCCATCCGATTGGCCCGGTGGTTCGCATCGAACTGCTGCACGGCAGCGAAATCGTCGAAGTCGAGTTGTCGCGCGAGCGCCATGAATCGCTGCAACTGGCCGTCGGCCAGTCGGTCTGGTTCCGGCCACGCCAGATGAAGGTGTTCGGCGCCGATGCCTTGCCACGGTCAACGCCGGAAAAGCAGGCATTTTTGTTCTGATTTACATCGGGGAAGGGCGTCACGGGCGGATGTTATAATCAGCGCCCATTTCGTGCGCGCCAGCCCTATCCGGTGATTTTTACCCTCGGCATCAACCATCACTCCGCGCCGCTCGCCATCCGCGAGCGGGTAGCGTTTGGCGCCGATAAACTGGGCCACGCGCTGGGTGACCTGACGCGCGACCGGCCGGTCCGCGAGGTGGCCATCCTGTCCACCTGCAACCGCACCGAAATCTACTGCTCGGCCGAATCGCCCGATGTCGTCATCGACTGGCTGGCCCATTACCACCAGGTCGGCCGCGAGGAATTGGCCCCTTACATCTACACGCACAGCCAGCCGGAAGCCATCCGTCATGCCTTCCGTGTGGCCAGCGGCCTCGATTCGATGGTCATTGGCGAACCGCAGATTCTCGGCCAGATGAAGGACGCCGTGCGTGCCGCCGAAGAAAACGGCACCCTTGGCACACAATTGCACAAGCTCTTCCAGCGCTCGTTCTCGGTTGCCAAGGAGGTGCGCAGCACGACCGCCATCGGCGCCAACATCGTCTCGATGGCCGCCGCCGGCGTCCATCTGGCCGAACGCATTTTCGAGTCGATTGCCGGCCAGCGCATCCTGTTCATCGGCGCCGGCGAAATGATCGAACTGTGCGCCGCCCACTTCTGCGCCGGCAAGCCGAAGCAGGTCACCATCGCCAACCGGACGCTGGAACGCGGCCGGGCGCTGGCCGAACAATACGGCGGCACGGCCATCCGCCTCGACGAACTGGGTGAGCATCTGGCCGCCCACGACATCGTCGTTTCCTGCACCGCCAGCCCGCTGCCCATCATCGGTCTGGGCATGGTCGAGCGGGCGATCAAGGTGCGCCGGCACCGGCCGATGTTTATGGTCGACCTCGCCGTGCCGCGCGATATCGAGGAAGACATCGGCAAGCTCGACGACGTCTTTCTCTATACCGTTGACGACCTGGCGCAGGTGGTCGAAAGCGGCCTCGAGTCGCGGCAGGCGGCGGTGATCGACGCCGAAGCGATCATCGCCAACCGCGTCCAGGATTTTCTCGGCTGGCTCGAATCGCGCGATACCGTGCCGGTCATTCGCTCGCTGCGCGATTCGGCTGAACGCATGCGCCGGCACGAGATGGAACATGCGATGAAACTGCTGGCCAAGGGCGAGGCGCCGGAAAAAGTGCTCGAACAACTGTCGCTGCGCCTGACCAACAAATTCCTGCACGCGCCGACGCAGGCGCTGAACCAGGCCGACGGCAACGAACGCGCCGAAATGACGGGCGTCGCCGCGCGTCTCTTTCACCTCCATTCCGGCGAGTAGCGGCCCTGTCGGGTTGCTGCCGCGCGCGCACTTTTTGATATTCCCATGAAGCCATCCATCCGCCAGAAACTCGATCTGCTGGTCGACCGTCTCGATGAAATCGACCGCATGCTGTCGGCCCCGAGCACAGCCAGCGACATGGACCAGTTCCGCAAGCTGTCGCGCGAACGTTCCGAAATCGAACCGGTCATCGTTCAGTTCAACGCTTTCCGCCAGGCTGAAAACGATCTGGCCGAGGCCGAAGCGATGCGCAACGATCCGGAAATGCGCGACTTCGCCGAAGAGGAAATCGCCAGCGCCAAGGCCCGCCTGCCCGAACTCGAAATCGAATTGCAAAAGCTGTTGCTACCGAAAGACCCCAACGACGAGCGCAGCGTGCTGCTCGAAATCCGCGCCGGCACCGGTGGTGATGAGTCGGCGCTGTTTGCCGGCAGCCTCTTCCGCATGTATTCGCGCTACGCCGAACGCCAACGCTGGCAGGTCGAAGTCATGTCGGCCAGCGAGTCGGAGCTCGGCGGCTATCGCGAAATCATCTGCCGGCTGGCCGGCAATGGCGCCTACTCGCGGCTCAAGTTCGAGTCCGGCGGTCATCGCGTCCAGCGCGTGCCGGAAACCGAAACGCAGGGCCGCATCCACACCTCGGCGTGCACCGTGGCGGTGATGCCGGAAGTTGACGAGGTCGAGGATGTGAACCTCAATCCGGCTGATCTGCGCATCGACACCTTCCGCGCCTCGGGCGCCGGTGGTCAGCACATCAACAAGACCGATTCGGCCGTGCGCATTACGCACCTGCCGACCGGCATCGTTGCCGAATGTCAGGACGGCCGCTCACAGCACGCCAACAAGGCCTCGGCCATGAAGGTGCTGGCGGCACGCATCAAGGACGTTCAGGTGCGCGCCCAGCAGGCGCACATTTCCAGCACCCGCAAGAGCCTGATCGGTTCCGGCGACCGTTCCGAGCGCATCCGCACCTACAACTTCCCGCAGGGGCGGATCACCGATCACCGCATCAACCTGACGCTGTACAAGATCGCCTCGATCATGGACGGCGACATGGACGAACTGCTCGGTGCGCTGGCGGCGGAACATCAGGCCGATCTGCTGGCGGAACTGGCCGAAACGAACGGTTGAGCCTGGCGACCCGCAATGTTTCGACGCGGGTCCGTGAAATATTTCCGGTTTTTGGCGGCTGTCAGGGCGGCCTTAGTCCGAATGGCTCATTGGCGGGCTTGTTGAGCCTGGCTGATAATCGATCGTCAATTATTCGCTCTGGCTATCCCATGAAAAAATCCCTTCTCGTTCTGGCCTTTGCCGCTGCCTTCGCCGGTTCGGCCAGCGCTGCCGTGCAGTCCGTCGATGCCGGCAATTACACCTTCGCCTATGACGACAGCTTCTGGGGCATTGCCCAGGGCACGGTGTTTGGCCGGAGCGGCAATACCTTCACCTTTAGCAATCTCGGCTACTCGGCTGCGGCGGCTGGCCAGCGCAGTGGCGAGAGTTCTTCGGAATTCCTTGACTGGGCCTATGTCGGGGCGGTTTCCGTCCAGGCCAAGTCCGGCTACCAGATTCAATCGATCATTTCCGGTGCAGTCGGCCAGATTGCGACGACGGTCGGCGGTGCTGAAGGGGCCTATGCCTACGCCGGTGCCGATACCTACGCCCAGTGGAACGGCAGGGGCGGCTTCTACAGCGACACCGCGACCTACTCGGAAAAGGATGGCTCTGCCAGTTTGGGTGCCAACGGCCCCTACAGTGTCTCTGGCAGTGCCAATCTGGGCGGTATCCAGCGGGCTGACCTGACCTACTTCCAGACCGGTGGCTGGGTGAGCGTTGCCGGTCGCAACAGTTCGGCCAGCATTTCCCACGACGTGTCGTACTTTACCGTTCAGGTGAGCGCTGTTCCGGAACCTGATACCTACGCCATGTTGCTGGCGGGCCTTGGCCTTATCGGTGCACTGGTTCGCCGTCGCGCCAAGCAGCTTTAATCGCCGTTGGCGGTACCGGAAATGCCAGAAAGGCCGCAAATGCGGCCTTTTTGCATTGGTGCGTGCCTGCAGGCCGGATTGCCACGGTCAACCGGAAAAAATCGCCAAAATTGAAATCCGTCCGCGTCGCTCAGAAATGCACATTCAGGGCCACGTTGAACGAACGTCCCTTGCCGGGAACCGACATGCCCCACGGAATACCGTTGGTCGTCATCGAGTTGCCCTGGCCCAGATAAGCGCCACCCAACGGCATCAGGTAGAACTTGTTGAGGGCGTTTTCAAGGCCGATGTCGATGCGGGCGTATTTCCAGTCGTAGCTCGTGCGCAGGTTGAGCAAGGTGTAGTCCGCGGTCCGTACCTCGTTCCTGACCCGCGAGATGGTGTCCTTGTTGTCGACCCACAGGGCTTCGGCCGTCGTTGTCCAGCCAGCGAGGCGATGGGTCAGGGCCAGTTTCACGTTGAGCGGCATCATGTGGTAGAGGTTGTCGCCGGTTGTCCGGTTCTTGCCCCTGACGTAATTGAGCGCGCCGCTCAGCGTGACGCTGCCGAAATTCTCGCTGCGGCCGAGCAGGCTGTGGCCGGACAAATCCAGGCCGTACAACTGGGCCGACTGATTGACGTACTGCAGCGACACGTAGCCGTTGGTCTTGGTCAGGTTGCTGGTGCCGCCGCAGCCGGAGAGGTTACAGCGCCTGGCATCGATGAAATTGTCAACGTAGGTCAGGTAGGCCGTCGCCTTGAAACGCCAGCCGGCCTTGTCGGCAGCATGCCAGTCGGCGGTGCTGCTGAAGGTATGGGCGACTTCCGGCTTGAGGTCGAGGTTGCCGATATAGGCATTGCCATCGCCGACGAAGTTGTTCATGAGGGCCGCCATCGAAAAGGCCGACCAGGGGTAGCGTTCGTAGAGATTGGGCGAGCGGGTTTTGCGGGCGAAGCCGGCCTCGTAGGTCTGCATCGCGTCCACCGTGTAGCGCGAGAGCAGCGTCCAGTCGAGATTGTTGTCCTGGCGCCGGCGATCGCGGGCGTTGAATCTGGCCGAGTCGGCGCCGTAGTTGCCAAAGCCGGGAGCGTAGCCCTGTACCGATCCGGCATCCGAGGTGACGGTGTCGCTGCGCATGCCGATCAGCGTCAGCCATTTCGGGGTCCATTGCGCCTCCCATTCGGCAAAGAAGCCGAGGCGGTCGCGGCGGCCGTCACGAATGTTCCAGAAGTTGTCGCCCGACATCGATCCCGGCGTCGGGCCGAGCGGCGGCCACCAGTCGTTCAGACGGTAGTTCTGGAAGTTGCTGCCGACGCGCAGTGTATCCGTCGGCGAAAGCTCGAAGCTGCCCTTGAGCAGCCCGCCCAGGGTCGTCGCTTCGGTGTCCATCGGCATGACCATGCCGTAGAAACGGTCCTGGATCATGTCCATGTGGTGCTTGAGGTCCTGATGGAACACCCTCGCTTCGAGCTGACCCCACTGGTATTGCCCGGTGTAGGCCAGATTGACCAGCTTGTTGACGTTGGATGGCTTGTCCTTGTCCACGACGTAATTGGCTGGATTGCCCGGATCGGGGGCGCTGGCGATCATGTCCATGCGCTGGTTCGGGAAGCCTTGATAAAGCTGCCGTTGTTCGCTGAAGGTCAGTTCGAGCAGATGATCTGCGAGATTGAGCGCCAGCCCGAGGCGCCGGTTTCTTGAGCCGCCGTATTCGCTCGAACCCACCTCGTTGCCGGCCAGAGGACGCTCGCCCATCATCTGCCAGAGGCCGGGTGTCTTGAAGTCCTTTGCCGCCCGGTAATTGTCGGATTCGGAATTCGATTCGGCGTAGGAAACATTGACATGCTGGCCAGCCAGCGTGGCGCCAACGTTGTAGCCGCGGGCGTTGCCATTGCTGCGGGTGAAGGTGCCAGCCCGACCTTCGGCGAGGAAGCTTTGATCGGCTTTGGCGAATTTCGGCGGCGCCGATTTCACCTGGATCGTGCCGCCGATGCTGTCGCCGCCCAGGCTGACCGGCGTGATGCCGGCAAACACCTCGACGCTGGCGACGCTCGTCGGGTCGATAAAGGAAAGCGCCGAGTTCATGTGGTTCGGGCAGGCCGTCATGAGGTCCATGCCGTCGACCAGCGTGCGCAAACGGTCATCGGCCAAGCCGTGAATCACGGGCAGACTGGAAATGCCGCCGGCGCCGTAGAGACTGACGCCGGGAATATCCTTGAGTAGTTGCGCGCTGTCGCTGGTCGCAGTGCGTTGCGGGGCCAGATCCTGCTCGCTGAGGCGAGTGGCGCTTTGCAGTGAGTCGCCTGTACGGCCGGCTGTAACGACGACCGAGGGCATGGTCCGTGCTGTCGTATCGGCGCCGTCCGGATTGGGTTCTGCCGGGTTCGCCGATGGCGGGGGGGCGATAGTCGTCTGTGCAGGGGCTGTTACCTGAGCCGTCGCCTCAAGCGAGGTGGCGGAAAGCAGCACAACGAAGGAATTGGCCAGTAATTTCCTGGCGGCTGCAGTCGAATGAAATGGAATCAAGATTGCCTGACATCTTTGGAGTTGCCGGGTAGCGGTCTGCCCACCGGAGTGGCGCGCAGACCGTCAAAATTAGCCGTTCTTGCGCCGTTTGCGGGCAACCAAGCCCATCAAGCCGAGGCCGGCCATCAGCATGGCGTAGGTTTCAGGTTCCGGAACCGGCGCCGCCAGGGTGATCGTCTGCGAAACCGGATAACCACTCATGGTTCCGATGGCGCCATAACCGGCCGCGCTGGTTCCGGTCATGCAAACGGCGCCCATCATGCCGCCGGGCGCGCAGTCGGCGTAGGCCAACTTGTCGATCTGGGCTTGTGTCAGGGCTGCCAGCGGATTGGTGGTATTCACGAAGATCATGGCGTAAGCGTTGCCCGGATTGTTGCCTGCCCTTGGGAAACCGTAATAGACCCCGCCTGCATCCACGCCGGCCTGCGGACTCCAGCCGTCGCCGCCCGTTCCTGTCCAGAAGGTATTGGTGCTGTTGTTCTTGAACGTGGTGACCAGCAGGCCGCCCAGCACCGGATCGTAAACCGACGATAGCTGATAATCGAGCGTCAGCCAGGTCATGGTGTCATTCGGATAGACGGCAGAGGTGCCGGTCATCGACTCACTGAGGATACCCCTGAGGTTGGTGACCGTCTTGGTCACGTCATCGAAGTCGAAGGTGCCGATGAATATCGAGTCATTCGGCTGGGTATCGGGCTCAAAAAACGTTTCCTGGACCTTGTAAGTCGTAACAGCGGCCTCTGCCACCTGAACGGCACCGATCATGGCCAGTGCGCTACTGATCAACAGCATTTTCTTCACGGGTGTTTCCTTTCTTGCAGTTATCAGGTGAACCTTCACCTGCATCTCTCACCAGAGGCCTGCGCTCCTCGCGAGGCGCAGGCTGCGGATATCAGTTGGTCCTGCGCCGACGGGCGATGAAGCCGATCAGCCCGAGACCGGCCATGAACATGGCATAGGTTTCCGGTTCGGGTACTGCTGCGGTGATCGTCTGGGTGATCTGATCCACACCCTGCATCGTTCCGCCCTTGGCGCCGGTTGATGTCAGCCACCCGGTCATGCAGGTGCCCATCGAGCCCATCAGCGACCCTGTCGTGCAGTCGCCATATGCCAATTCATAGTTCTGGGCCGGAGTCAGAGCCGCCTCAGGGTCAAGCAGATTGACGAAGATCGTGACGTAGGCATTCTGGTTGCCAAACTGCCTCCTGCCCCCGGTGGCAAAGCCGCCGTCCTGAAAAACGTCGGTCGTGTTCTGGTAAAAACTGCTTACCAGAAGGCCGCCCAGCGCCGCATCGTAGATCGACGACAATTGATGGCTGAGGTATCTCGTGGCCTGCAAAGCGGGATCAGCATTGGTCATGGCCTGAGTCAGCAAACCTTGCAGATTCGATACAGTCTGGGTGGCGGAATCAAAGTCGAATGTCCCGGTGAAGTAGGTGTCCCGGTCCGGAGTGCTGTTATAGACAAGCTGATTGAACCTTTCCGTGACGTTGTAGGTGGTCACGGTCGCCTGAGCCGATTGAACACTGGCCATTGCGGAAAGCGCGCCGACGATCAGCGCATTCCTGATTTTTCTATCAAACATTGATGCTCCCCTTTTTGTTGAAAACCGGTGACTACTTCGCAATCAGCCGTGAGGGATCGGGCGGATCGATTTTTCGGCGGCCAGTTTAGGGCGCCATGCGGGGTAAATGAATGTGGCATATCGTCGCACCCCTTCTCGTTAGGGGCTTGCCGGCCCCGCCGGTATAATCGGGACGGCCGTACTGACGGCTCTTTTCATTTATCGCGAAAGATTCGTCGTGCAGTCACTGGGTGAAAACTGGCGCAAGGGGCAGAAGCTGCTCGCCGAGGCGGGAATCGAGTCAGCGCGGCTCGATGCGCGCCTGCTGCTCGAATACGTCGCCGGCTGCCGCCACGCCGATCTGCTGATGTCCCCGGAAAGTCCACTGGGGCTCCCGGCCCAGCAGGTGTTTGACGAATTTTTGATGCGGCGGGCGAGCGGTGAGCCGCTGGCCTACCTGACCGGCGAGGCGGAGTTTCGCGGGCGGGTTTTTCAGGTGTCGCCGGCTGTGCTGATTCCGCGTCCGGAGACCGAAGTGCTGATCGAACTGGCACTCGAAAAGTTGCAGGGACTGGCTGCGCCGACGGTCGTCGATCTCGGCACCGGCTCGGGCATCGTCGCCATTTCCCTGGTGCTTGAATGTCCGCCGGCGAAGCTTGCTGCGGTCGACCTGTCGCCCGAGGCGGTTTCCGTGGCGCGCAACAATGCCGGCCGACTCGGTGCCAGGATCGAGTTTCACAAAGGCGACTGGTTCGCGCCGCTCGCCGGCGAGCGCTTCGACCTCATCGTTTCCAATCCGCCCTACGTCGCCGATGGCGACCCGCATCTGCTGCTCAACGGCCTGCCCTTCGAGCCGCAAATGGCACTGACCGACGGTGCTGATGGCCTCGATTGCATCCGGCGCATCGTTGCCGACGCGCCAGCCCATCTGAATCCCGGCGGCTGGCTTCTCTTCGAGCACGGCTACGACCAGGGCGAAGCAAGCCGGAACTTATTGACCGCTGCGGGGTTCAAAGCCGCATCGACTTTCACCGACCTGGCCGGCATAGCCCGCGTTTCAGGCGCCCATTTTTAAATCAGGAGAAGTTCATGTCCGACGTTCAGCAACGCATCCACGCTACCGTGACCGGCAACCCGGTCGTCCTTTACATGAAGGGCGACGCCCGTTTCCCGCAGTGCGGTTTTTCGGCGACCGCCGTGCAGATCCTCAAAGCCTGCGGCGTTGAAGACTTTGTCACGGTCAATGTCCTGGCCGATGAGGAAATCCGCAATGGCGTCAAGGAATACGCCAACTGGCCGACCATTCCGCAGCTCTACATCAAGGGCGAATTCGTCGGCGGCTGCGACATCATGAAAGAGATGTACCAGACCGGCGAACTGCAGCAGATGCTGGAAGGCATTGCCGCCTGATTTTTGGTGGCCAAACGGCCAGCCCGCTTTGGCGGGCTTTTTGTTAAGCGGGTGTGGATATGCTATTGGGCTGGTTTGGAGCAGGTGCGGAATTGGCTTCACTCGATGCTGAAACCGGTGGGATGAACGTCAGCAGCACGCCAGGGAATTGAGGTTCGGAAGATCCCCGCCAACTCCCGCAGTTTGGCCTGAGCAGTCCGTCGCTGAGCTTTGAATTAAAGTCGGCTCATCGCATCAAGGCAGAGAACTTTTGGTAACGTAGCCCCGTTCCTTGAGAAACCGCAGGGCATTCAGGTTCTGTTTGCAGCCTTGGCACACACCCAAGGGGGCAAAACAAGTCCGCTAAATTTTGGTGAATATGTGGCGTGGGTGCGCATTTCACAGGATCGTGACCGATGCCGTGAAATGCACAGCCCGCTCAGGCTTTCATCAATAATCGGTGTAGCCCTTTTCTCCCGGCGTGTAGAAGGTAGAGAAATCGGGCGCAACCAGTTCCTGGCCCGATTTGAGCTTGGCTACCAGGTCCGGATTCGAAATAAACGGGCGACCGAAAGCCACCAGGTTGCCAAGTTGTGCGTCGAGATCGGCATCGGCGCGCGCGACATCGTAGCCGCCGGAGAGTATGTATTTTCCTTTGAACGCGGTGCGGATCCCGGCTTTTAATTCGGGACTGACTTCCGGAGCCCCCATGGCGCTGTGATCGACGACGTGGATGTAGAGCAGCCCGAGCCCATTCAGCTTGTCGATCAGGCGCAGGTACAAGTCATCCATCTCTACATCCGGTACCTGAGCGTTGAATACGCCGTAAGGCGAGATCCGCATGCCGACGCGTTCGGCGCCAATGGCTGCGACGGTGGCCCTAGCGACTTCGACGGCGAAGCGGATGCGATTTTCGACGCTACCGCCCCAGCGGTCGGTGCGCTGATTGGCGGCGGTATTGAGGAATTGGTCGATCAGATAGCCATTCGCCGCATGCAACTCGACACCATCGAAGCCGGCCTGCATGGCCAGTTTGGCCGAGGCTGCATATTCGGCGATGCTCTGCGCGATGTCCGCCTCGCTCATTTCGCGTGGCACGGGATGCGGCTGCATGCCGTCGGCGTCGGTCCACATTTCCCCCGGAACCGCGACCGCCGAGGGCGCCAGGATGCTGGCGCCGAGCGGCAGGTTGGCGGGATGGCTGACCCGTCCGGTATGCATCAGTTGCACAAAAATCCTGCCGCCGGCTTGATGGACGCCATCGGTCACGCGTCGCCAGGCCTGCACCTGTTCCTCGTTGAACAGTCCGGGAATGCGTGCATAGCCCAGGCCGTTGGGGGAAGGCGAGGTGCCTTCGGTAATGATCAGACCGGCCTCCGCCCGCAAGCGGTAATACTGTTCCATCAGGGCATTGGGCAGGTTCCCGATCGCACGGCTACGCGTCAGCGGTGCCATGACGATGCGGTTCTTCAGCGGCAGACTGCCGAGTTGGGTGGGGGCGAATAGGGTGCTGCTCATAAAAATTCTCCTGGGTGTCGAGTTCAGATCAAGTTGTTGAATGGTCAAAGCGCAAGTAGCCGTGGCGCCGGTTTGCCGGTTTGCGTCGCAGCGAAGAGAGTCGACCGCGCCGTGTCGTATCGCTCCCAGAGACCGGTATCGGCCATCGATGGCCAGGTGACCGACTCGCCTTGGTCGAAGGCAGCCAGCGCAGCATCGACCAGGTGCTCGGCCGACATGACGGTTTCTTGCGGCAGCGCGGCCAGCGGTACCCCCGAGATGTTCCAGAGATCGGTAGCGGTGGCAGCGGGCAGAACCACTTGAACCCTGACGCCGGTATTCGCCAGTTCCTGTTGCAGGCCGCGACTGAAATTGAGCACGAAAGCTTTCGTGCCGCTGTATACGGCGCTCACCGGCAGCGCATGCAGCGCCAGCACCGAGGCGATATTGATGATGGCGCCTTCGTTGCGCTCCTTGAAAGCGGGCAAT
Organism: Azonexus sp.; assembly: GCA_030691385.1. Lineage (GTDB taxonomy): Bacteria > Pseudomonadota > Gammaproteobacteria > Burkholderiales > Rhodocyclaceae > Azonexus. Next base: position 45,358 of record JAUYEI010000018.1, on the reverse strand, counting down.
AAGGCATGCGTCAGGCGCGTCAGGGCAGTGATGTTCAAGGCGATCTGCGCCAAGGATTCTTTCATCGGCGTCTCGGCAACCGGGCTCAGCTTGGCAATGCCGGCGTTGTTGACCAAGAGCCGGATGGCGGGATTGCCGGCGAGAACGCTTTCCAGGCGCGCCAGATCGTCCTCCTTCGCGAGGTCGGCCACCAGCGTTTCGGCCTTGATGCCGTAAGCCTGCGCCAGTTTCGCGGCGAGATTCTGCAAGCGCTCGCCGCGCCTGGCGACGAGCAGGAGGTCATAGCTGCGCCGGGCCAGACGATCGGCGTAGACGGCTCCGATGCCGGAAGAAGCACCGGTTACAACAGCGATTTTTTTGGATGAGCTCATGGTTTTGTCCTTAAAGTTAACTGCCGGCCCGGAGTAGCTGCTTGCGCCCTGGGATGGACATATTCGTTACAGCTTGATGACGACCTTGCCCTTGGCACGGCCGGTTTCGACGTAATCCATCGCCTCCCGGGTCGATTCGAACGGGAAGACCCGATCCACGACCGGGCGGATGGCGCCCGAATCGATCAGTGCGCTGATCTCGCGCAGCTGGGCGCCGTTGGCTTTCATGAACAGGAACGAAAAGCCGACCTTGCGGCGCTTGGCCTTTCTCCGGATGCCAAAGCTCAGCAGGCGCATCACCGATTTCAACCACCACGGCGCCCCGATTTCTTCGCCAAAAGCCGGATCGGGCGGGCCGGAGATGGAGATCAGTTTTCCGCCGGGCTTCAGTACGCCCAGGGATTTGGCGAGCGTCTCGCTGTCCTGGCTGTTCAGGACGACGTCGTAGCCATGCAGGATGTTTTCGAAATCGTCTTGCTTGTAGTCGATGACGACATCGGCGCCGAGGCGCTTTACCCAATCCACATTGGCCGTGCTCGTCGTGGTCGCGACGAAGGCTCCGAGATGCTTCGCCAGCTGGATGGAAAATGTGCCGACGCCCCCGGAGCCGGCCTGGATGAAAACCTTTTGCCCCGGCTTGAGATTCGCCCTTTCGATCAGCGCTTGCCAGGCGGTCAAGCCGACCAAGGGGATGGAAGCAGCCTCTTCCATGGTCAGTGATTCGGGCTTGATCGCCAGCGAGCTTTCCTTGATCGCGATGAATTCCGCGAAAGCACCGATCCGAAAATCATCGGGCCGGGCGTAAACCTCGTCGCCAGGCTTGAATTGCCGCACCCGTGGCCCGACCCGGAGCACGACCCCGGCCACGTCGTGGCCCAGGATGAGCGGCAAGCGGTAGGGCAGGACGAGCTTGAACTCGCCGCTCTTGATCTTGGCGTCCAGCAGATTGACGCTTGCCGCGTGCACCTGGACCAATACTTCGTCATCGTGCAGTTCAGGCTCGGGCATTTCGCCGAGACGCAGACTGCTCTTTTTTCCATAGCGTTCGAGAATGAATGCTTTCATCAGCTTCTCCAATTCAGGTCAGTCGGCGAGGAAGTCCAGAACCGCAGGCACAAAAGCCCGGTGGTGCTGAAAGACGCCGCCGTGCCCGGAATCCGGATAGATCGTGAGCTGGGCATTCGGCAGACGGCGAGCCATGTCGGCCGAATGGCTGCTGTCCACCATCAGGTCATGGTCGCCGTTGGCGACGAAAACGGGTTGCGTAATGGCCGAGAGATCGTCGGGCGCGCTCAGCCCCGCCGTTCGGATGGCCTTCAGTTGAGCTCGCCGTGCTTGCAGGGAAATGGGTTTATCGCGGCCCTCGGTGCGTTCCTTCAGCCGCGAGAAGTAGTCTTTCGCGGCGCGCTTGCCATCCGGGGTGCGGGGGAAGAACAGGAAATTCCTTGGATCGCTTAGCGTGAGCGCCGCTTTGAGGTAAGCGATGACGGCGATTCTGTTGATTTCGTCGATACCGCCGCCGCCCCGAGGCCCCGTTCCGGCCAGGATCATCCGACGTACAAGATCTGGGGCCTGCAAGGCAACCATTTGCGCGACGCCGCCGCCCAACGAGAAGCCGAGAAGATCGACCTTCCTGAGTCCCAAGGCACGAATGAAGGCGATGGCATCCCGCCCCATTTCTTCGATGGTGTGCGGTACCGATCCTCCCGACGCACCGACCCCGCGGTTGTCGAACGCGATCACCCGGCGATGTGCGGCAATGCCATCGATAACCCGCGGGTCCCAGTCATCGAGCACGGCCATCAGGTGGTGCAGGAAGATCACCGGCACGCCGGAATCGGGGCCGAGTGCCCGATAGGCGAAAGGCACACCGCCCACGTCAACCGTGCGGGTCGGTACATTTTTCCACATCATATTGTTCATCAATCAAATCTCCGTGCAGGCTGGATTGCCTGTCGTCAAGGTGTTACTATCGAATTGAAACGAACGATACTATCAATTTGAAAGCAGGTCACTATCAAAACAGTATGGACGACGAAAATAGTTGCAATGACCCATGCCCGGTAGCGCGCAGCCTGGCTTTCGCTGGTGACGCGTGGAGCATATTGATCCTGCGGGACGCCCATGCCGGCCTGACGCGCTTTGATCAATTCCGGAAAAGCCTGGGCATCGCCCCGACGATCCTGACCCGCCGGCTGGCGACCCTGACCGAGGAAGGCTTGCTGGAGAAACGGCGCTACTCGGAGCACCCGCCGCGTGAGGAGTATTTACTGACCGCTGCCGGTCGCGATTTTTTGCCAGTGCTTTTCATGATTGGCGCCTGGGGACGTCAATACCGGGGCGGCGGCAAGTTGGTTCGTTTCTTCGACGCCGAAACCGGAACAGAAATTAAAGCGGTGGCCGTGGATGAAGTCACCGGGGCGAGAATCGGGACTCGCCCCATGCGCATGGTCACGCCAGATGAAAGCTGACAGGTGATTTGACAGACCGGATGGCTGCCCTACGTTTTAGTCGATGGCGCAAGCAACCCTTGGGGCGCCAAACTTCACCGCTGTCAGCAATCTACTTTGCTGACGATGCCACTGAGACCACCCAAGGACAGCAAAGGCCGATTATGTAGATGCCTCGATTATGTTGAGCCACGACCGTTGTCGTGCGCCAACCACCCATCTGGAGCGGCAGGCGCCGATTTCGAGCTCTACATAATCAGAGCGTCCGCAGGAAGTCGATCAGCGAGTCAGGCGCCCGATAGCGGCGAAGCTTGGTCTCTGGCTCTTGAAGCCGGGCCAGCGCCCGTTCCTTCATGGCCAGATCGGCCTCGACGTATTGGTGCGTCGTTGCCGGACTCTCATGGCCAAGCCAAAGCGCAATGACGCTGATGTCGACACCGGCCTGCAGCAGATGCATTGCCGTCGTGTGGCGAATCACATGCGGCGAGATGTGGCGTGTTGCCAAATCGGGGCAAGATTCTGCGGCAAGCTGTACGGCGTGATCCAGTCGCTGCATCACGTTCCATCGCGACATCACTTGGCCGTCCCGATTGGGCAGCAATGGCGAGTCCAAATCAAACTGCGGATTTCGCCGGAGCCAGGCTCGGATTGCCCTAACGGTCGAACGCCACAGCGGCACGCTGCGCTGCTTGCGCCCCTTGCCGTGCAAATGAACGCAGGCGGCCCCATCGTCGAGCACCACCTCACCGACCTTCACGCCGGTAATCTCGGAAACCCGGGCGCCAGTGTTGTAGAGCAACAGCAGCAACACATGATCCCGTTGGCTGAACCATGTTCCAGCCGACGTTCCGATCACCGCGAGCATTTCCTCCCGGGACAGATAGCCGAGCATCGGGCGCTCGAAGCGCTTTGCCGGAACACCGAGCGCCTGCTCGATCACCTGCAGCGATGACACGTCGCGGTGTGCGACGAACTTCAGGAACGAACGTAGTGCCGCGAGGCGGGCGTTGCGGCTGCGCACGCTGTTGTGTCGCTCGCGTTCCAGATAATCGAGGAAGGCCATGATCAGGTCCGGCGTGATGTCGGCCAGAGTGATCAGCGCCGGCGACCGACGAAGGCGCGCCTCGGCAAAGCCCAGGAAGAGCATGAAGGCATCCCGGTAGGCGGCAACCGTCTGCAGGCTGAGTGCGCGTTGTTGCGTCAGGTGCTCGACGAAGAAGGCTTGCACGAGCGAGGGAAACGATGGCGGGGGTTTGGGTTGCCTACGCATCATCATCTCCTGCGAGATCGGCGAATTGCTCGAACCGGCCGGCAGCGATTGCCATCAACTCGGGAACGGCGGTGAGATACCAGTACGTGTAGAAGATCTCGGCATGACCCATGTAGGTCGACAGCGCCAGCATCTTCTGGTCGACCTCGGCGCCGGCGGCATACCAGCGCACCAGCCGCCGGACGGCAAAGGTGTGGCGCAGGTCATGCAAACGGGGAGCCTCGTGTCCGCCGCGATTGACCCAGCCGAGACTGTCACGCACGCCGGTAAAGACGCGGTGTGCCTGCCGCTCGCTAAGCGGTAGACCCAGTCGGCGGCCACGGCTGCCGATCAGGAATGGCATACCTTCTGTCGTTGGAAGATGCAGCTCCCGTTGTTTCCGGTAGCGCACCAGCGCCTTGACCGTGCTGGGATGGATCGGCAGTTGCCGGGACTTGGCGAACTTGGTCTGCCGTATCGTCAGCATCCCGCGCTTGAGGTCGACATCCGCATCGCGCAGGTGAATGGCTTCGGAGATGCGCAACCCGGTCGAAGCCATCAGGCCGAACAGAGTTTCGTAGGTAAACGGCCGAATACTGCCGGCGGGGCCGAGTCTGCCTGCCGCAGCGAGCAAGTCGTCGATCTCGTCGTCACGATAGATGTGCGGTGCAACGCGGCCGGGTTCCGGACCGAAGAGCGACGCCTCGGGAATCTCGGTGTCCGGCTCGAACTGCTGCAGGTAGCAGATGAAATGCCGCAGCCGTCCCCAACTGCGCGCCCAGGTGCCCGCGTCGCCATGGCCATCCTTGCCGGCACGCACCCATTCGGCCATGAGTTCAGCCGTCAGCGGACCCCGATGGCGCTTCGCCGCAACGAAGCGGGCAAAGCCGGAGAGGAAGGTGTCACGCGAGCGCAGGTGGAAACCCTGGCGGCGGCGCTCAGCCAGATAGTCGTCGATTCTGGCCTGCAGGCTTGGGTGCCGGCTCATGATTCGCTCCCCGGCCAAGGCAACGCGACCCCGGCAAGGCTTGGTGTGTCGAGCTTGGCGTAGATTCGGGAGGTTTCCAGAGAACGGTGACGCAGGACATCGGCAACTTCCTTGAGCGAGCCACCGTGCTCGACCAGGCGACAGGCCAGCGTGTGACGCAGCAGGTGCGAACCAGAGTCGGGCAGACCAGCCCGTCGGCAGGCACGGCGGATTACGTTCTCAACCGCATAAGTTGTGATCGGGACGTCAAGCGATTCGCGGCGGCAAAGGAAGAGTGCCCGGCTCGCATTTGCCGGGCGTTCATGCTGCAGGTAATCCGCCAAGGCTTGTCCGGTGGCCATCGGCAGCGGCAGGATGTCTTGCCGTCGCGACTTTGTGCCCTTCAGGGTGACCGTGCCTTCGCGCCAGTCGATGGCGTCGATCGACAGGTTCGCGATCTCGCCAACGCGCAGCCCCATGTCCAGCGCGCAGCGGACGATGGCATAGCCACGCCGGGGCTTTCGTCCGTAAGGCAGTGCGGCGAGCAGCCGTTGAACTTCGTCCGGCGTGAGTGCGCGTGGCAGCGATGCAAGCTTCCACTGCACCGGCGAGGAAATGACCGCGCTCAGCCCGACAACGGAATCACCACGGACGGTCCGGTAGCGGAGGTAACTTCGCAAGGCCGTTGCCACTTGGGCGGCAGCCGAATGCGAAGGGCTGTCCCCAAGTTGCCGAGCGATAAAGCGGCGAACATCGACTGCACGCAGCTTGGCCATGGTGACGACGCCACCGGCGAACTTCTTTCGCAACAACTGCGCAACGATGCGGCAATGGTTATGACGCGTTCCTGCCGCCAGGCCGCGAACGTCACGCATGTGGTCGTCGTACCGACGCAGTTCGTCGGCGATGGGGTCGGGGATTTCTGCAGAAGAGCGCACACGCTGCGCGCTCCGGGGTGAGGTTCGGTTCATGAGCGTCTCCTGGAGTGAAAATTCCACTTCAGGGGAACGCTGAAATTATGTCGAGCTCAAAATTCCATCAGCCGCCGGCAAGGCCCATGGTCACAGCTTCTCTGAACCAAGTCGCTAGAAGCTCAACATAATCGAGGCATCTACATAATTGGCCTTATGTGGAGCTCCACATAAGGCCGATGAGCTGAAGTTCAAACCCTCACAACGTGTGCCTGCTCAACCTCAGTCAGTAGCCATTCACTGACTGCAAGGTGGACTGACTGCAGCGGCGCAGGTGGCCGGTTTGCTTGAGGCATGGCACAACGGCGCATTGCCCCGGGGGCACCTGTTTCCTAAGATGAAGAAAAGCGTCGGGGTTGTGCAAACGCCGACCAGGAGACTGCCATGAGAGACACTGCCGCCGAAACTCGCCGTCTGCTTGCCGATATTGGCATCGCCGTACCGCTGGCAGCCGGCAATTTCACCGTTCATTCGCCGATCGACGGCAGTTCCATCGCCAGCCTGGTTGCCGCCACGCCGGCCGATGTGGCGGCGACGATCGCTGCCGCCCACGAGGCCTTTCTCGCCTGGCGGACGGTGCCGGCGCCCCGGCGCGGCGAACTGGTGCGCCGCTTCGGCGAAGCGCTGCGCCGGCACAAGGCGGAGCTGGCCGAACTGGTCATCCTCGAAAGCGGCAAGATCCGTTCCGAGGCGCTGGGCGAAGTGCAGGAAATGATCGACATCTGCGACTTCGCGGTTGGCCTCTCCCGCCAGTTGCATGGCCTGACCATCGCCTCCGAGCGTCCCGGCCACCGGCTCATGGAAACCTGGCACCCGCTGGGCGTCTGCGGGGTCATCACCGCCTTCAATTTCCCGGTCGCAGTGTGGGCCTGGAACGCCGCCCTGGCGCTGGTCTGCGGCGATGCGGTGGTGTGGAAGCCATCCGGGAAAACGCCCCTTACCGCGCTCACCTGCCAGGCGCTGCTGAGCGGTGCCGCGGCCGATCTCCAGGAAGTGCCGCCCGGGCTGTTCGCGGTGCTGGTTGGCGGCGGGGAGGTGGTCGGCAGTGCGCTGGCGGATGACCCGGCCGTCGCGCTCGTCTCGGCGACCGGCTCCTGCGCCATGGGCCGCCTCCTGGCGCCGCGGGTGGCGGCCCGCTTCGGGCGCAGCATTCTTGAACTGGGCGGCAACAACGGCATGATCGTTGCCCCCAGCGCCGACCTCGACCTCGCGCTGCGGGCCATCGTCTTCGCCGCCGCCGGCACGGCCGGCCAGCGCTGCACCAGCCTGCGCCGGCTGTTCGTCCATGAAGCCGTGGCCGCAAAGCTGCTCCCCCGCCTTGCCCAGGCCTACGCCAGCCTCAGCGTCGGCGATCCCCGGGACGACGGCGTCCTGGTCGGCCCGCTGATCGACGCCGCCGCCTTCGCCGCCCACCAGGCGGCGCTGGCCGAAGCCGCCGCCGACGGTGGCCGCGTCCACGGCGGTGAAGCGGTCGTCGTGCCGGGGGCGGCGGGCGGCTGCTACGTCCGCCCGGCCCTGGTCGAGATGCCGGGCCAGACGCCGCTGGTGTGCCGGGAAACCTTCGCCCCCATCCTCTACGCGATGACCTACCGCGACTTTGCCGCCGCCATCGAACTGCACAACGCCGTTCCCCAGGGCCTCGCCTCGGCGATCTTCACCAACGACCTGCGGGAGATGGAGTTGTTCCTCTCGGCCAGCGGCAGCGACTGCGGCATTGCCAATGTCAATGTCGGGCCCTCGGGTGCCGAGATTGGCGGCGCCTTCGGCGGCGAGAAGGAGACCGGCGGCGGCCGCGAGGCCGGTTCCGACGCCTGGAAGGCCTACATGCGGCGGGCGACCAACACGATCAACTACTCCCGGGAACTGCCGCTGGCCCAAGGCGTCAAGTTCGTCTGAGGAAGGAAAACGCTATGCCTGCCAAATTCGCCTGGGACGATCCGCTCCGCCTCGACGACCAACTGACCGCCGAGGAGCGCCTGATCCGCGACACCGCCCGCGCCTACAGCCGGGAGCGCCTGCTGCCCCGGGTCCGCGAGGCCTTCCGCCAGGAAAGCAGCGACCCCGCCATTTTCCGCGAACTCGGCGACCTTGGTTTTCTCGGCGCCACGCTGAGCAGCCACGGCTGCGCCGGGGTCGGCCAGGTCGCCTATGGCCTGATCGCCCGGGAGATCGAGGCGGTGGATTCCGGCTACCGCTCGATGTTCTCGGTCCAGTCGTCGCTGGTCATGGGCGCTATCGACCGCTTCGGTAGTCCGGCCCAGCGCGACCACTTCCTGCCCCGGCTGGCCAAGGGCGAGGCCATCGGCTGCTTCGGCCTGACTGAGCCCGACGCCGGTTCCGACCCGGGCAGCCTGAGCACGCGGGCCCGGGCGGTGGCCGGCGGCTTCGTGCTGAACGGCAGCAAGACCTGGATCAGCAATTCGCCGATCGCCGACCTGTTCATCGTCTGGGCCAAGGACGACGACGGCCGGCTGCGCGGCTTCGTACTCGAAAAGGGCTGGCCCGGCCTGTCGGCGCCGGCCATCCACGGCAAGATCGGGCTGCGCGCCTCGCTCACCGGCGAGATCGTCATGGCCGACGTCTTTGTCCCGGAAGACCATAGGCTACCCGCGGCGGCCGGGCTCAAGGCGCCCTTCGCCTGCCTCAACGACGCCCGCTACGGCATTGCCTGGGGCAGCATGGGGGCGGCCGAAACCTGTTGGCAGACGGCCCGCGACTACACGCTGGCGCGCCGCCAGTTCGGCCGGCCGCTGGCCGCCAACCAGCTAGTGCAGAAGAAGCTGGCCGACATGCAGACGGAAATCGCCCTCGGCCTGCAGGCGGCGCTCCGCGTCGGGCGCCTGTTCGAAGCCGGGGCGGCGACGCCGGAAATGGTCTCGCTGATCAAGCGCAACAACGCCGGCAAGGCCCTCGACATCGCCCGCCTGGCCCGTGACATGCTGGGTGGCAACGGCATTTCCGACGAATACCCGGTGGCCCGCCACCTGGTGAATCTGGAAGTGGTCAATACCTACGAAGGCACCCACGACATCCATGCACTGATCCTCGGTCGGGCCCAGACCGGCATCGCGGCGTTCTAACGGCGATCAGGCCTCGGTGACCCGGAAGTCGATGCCCGGTCCGTCGGCGACGATTTTCTTGACGGCGCAATGCGCGATGCTGTCGAGGACGGCGGTTTTCTGTTCCGCCGTGAAATGCGCCGGGAAGTGTACCGTCGTCTGGAACCTGCCCAGGGTCAACGGGCCGCCGGCGCCGGCCACGGGCTTGCAGTCGATTTCGATGCCGGCGGCCGGCACGCCCAGCGATTTACAGGCCTTTTTGGCGTAGACCGCTGCACAGCCGGCCAGCGTTGCGTAGAAGGCTTCCAGCGGGTTCATCTGCGAACCGTCCAGCGCGTAGCTGGCGGTGTGCTTGCCGCCGGTGACCTGGACCTGCGGCGTGTTGTCGACGACGGTGCGGTACATGCTGCCTTCCCTTTGCTGTTTATAATTGAATGCTTATATTCTGACGTAAAAAAACCGCCGGGGCAACCGGCGGTTCTGTCGGCGACTTGGCCAGAACCCGGGCGGATCAGCCCAGACGCTGGCGGGCGCGGGCGATGGCGGCCTTGACCTGTTCGGGTGCGGTACCGCCGATGTGATTGCGGCTGGCCAGCGAACCTTCCACGGTCAACACGGAAAAAACGTCATTTTCGACTTGCGGGCAGAAGGCTTTCAGCTCGTCGAGCGTCAGTTGCGGCAGGTCGACACCCTTCTGCTCGGCGGCCTTGACGGCGTGGCCGACCGCTTCGTGGGCGTCGCGGAAGGGCAGGCCTTTCTTGACCAGGTAGTCGGCGAGGTCGGTGGCCGTGGCGAAGCCCTGGGTCAGCGCGGCTTTCATCGCTTCCGGCTTGATCGTGATGCCGCCGGCCATGTCGGCAAAAATACGCAGCGTGTCGGTGACGGTGTCGACAGCGTCGAACAGCGGTTCCTTGTCTTCCTGGTTGTCCTTGTTGTAGGCCAGCGGCTGCGACTTCATGAGGGTCAGCAACGACATCAGTTGGCCGTACACGCGGCCGGTCTTGCCGCGCGCCAGCTCCGGCACGTCCGGGTTCTTCTTCTGCGGCATGATCGACGAGCCGGTGCAGAAGCGGTCGGCGATCTGGATGAAGCCGATGCGCGGGCTCATCCACATGACTAGTTCTTCCGACAGGCGGCTGATGTGCATCATGAGCAGCGCACAGGCGGCGGTGAATTCGATGGCGAAGTCGCGATCCGACACGGCATCGAGCGAGTTTTCGCAGACGCCTTCGAAGCCGAGTTGTTCAGCGACGAATTCACGGTCGATCGGGTAGGTCGTGCCGGCCAGTGCGGCGGCGCCGAGCGGCAGGCGGGCGACGCGCTTGCGGCAATCGACGAGACGCTCGGCATCGCGGCCGAACATTTCGAAGTAGGCCAGCATGTGATGGCCGAAAGTCACCGGCTGGGCGACCTGCAAATGCGTGAAGCCGGGCATCGGCGTCGCCGCTTCCTTCTCGGCCAGATCGACCAGCGCGCTGCGGAAAGCCTTGATCAACACGAGGATGTCGTCGATAGAGTCGCGCAGGTAGAGGCGGATATCGGTGGCCACCTGGTCGTTGCGCGAGCGGCCGGTGTGCAGGCGCTTGCCGGCATCGCCGACGATTGCGGTGAGGCGCTTTTCTATATTGAGGTGCACGTCTTCGAGGTCAAGCGACCATTCGAACTGGCCCGACTCGATTTCTTCGGTGACGACGGCCATGCCGCGTTCGATGTCGGCGAGGTCGGCGGCGGCGATGATGCCCTGTTTGGCCAGCATGCGGGCGTGGGCCAGCGAGCCGCGGATGTCCTGGCGCCACATGCGCTGGTCGAAATCGACCGAGGCGGTGTAGCGTTTGACGAGATCGGAAACCGGCTCGGAGAAGCGTCCGGCCCAAGTGTATTGATTGGCGTTGGAAGTCATGACTCTGGTCTAGAATGGGGCAAATCGGCGACGAATTTGGAACAAATCCGCACAAAGATGACAAGTATACGGCACTTTCCGGCGACTCACCCCCTGCCTGACTGGCGCAATTTTGGCGTCATGCTGCGCGTCCTGCTCGGCATCAATGTCCTGGCCGCCCTGGCTGCGCTGGTGCAGTCGCCCGATCTGGCTGGGTGGGTGGGGCACTACATCGAACTGGCGGCGGTGGTTCAGCCGCTCTTGCTGATCGGCCTTGGTCTCCTGTCGCTATTGCGCGATGCCTTGTGGCGTCTGCCGCTGCGTTTCGGCCAGGCTTGCGTGCTGGCACTGGCTGGCGGCATCGCGGCAGCCCTGTTTCTCTATGCAACTTCGCTCGGGCTGACCGATGGCGGCAGTGCCTTGCGTGCCGTTCTGCTGGCGATGGCGGCCACGGCCTTGCTTCTGGTCTATTTCGACCTGCGTTCGCGCGCCTTCTCTCCCGTGCTCAGCGAGGCACGGCTGGCCGCCTTGAATGCACGCATCCGGCCGCACTTCCTGTTCAATTCGCTGAATGCCGTGCTCTCGCTGATCCGCGCCCGGCCGCAGCAGGCCGAAGCGGCGCTCGAGTCCCTGTCCGACCTCTTTCGCGCCGCCATGCGCGACCCCGGGGAAATGGTCAGCCTGGCCGACGAAATCGCCCTCGGCAAACAGTATCTCGAACTCGAAACGCTACGGCTGGGCGAGCGTCTGGTGGTCGACTGGAAAATCGGCGCCATTGCGCTGGATCTGCCGATTCCGCCGCTCATGCTGCAGCCGCTGCTCGAGAACGCGGTCTATCACGGTATCGAGCCGGCTGCGGAGGGCGGCACGGTGCGCATCGGCATCGAACAGCGCGCCCAGGAGCTGCGCATTTCAGTGGCCAATCCGACCGTCGGTCAGGTCCATCATGCCGCTGGCAACCAGATAGCGGTGGCCAACATCCGCGAACGCCTGGCCTTGTATTACGATCTCGAAGCTCGTCTGGAAATCGAGACGGGCGACAATTTTTATGAGGTTCGCATCATCCTGCCATGCCAACGCCGCAAGCCGTCGCCCCGCTGAAAATTCTCATCGTCGATGACGAGCCGCTGGCGCGCGACCGTCTGCGCGCCCTGCTTTCCGACATTGCCAGGCAACTGCCGAGCGAAGTCATCGGCGATGCTGGCAACGGCCTGGCGGCACTCGACATCCTGCGTGAAAAGCCGGTCGACGTCGTGCTCGCCGACATCCGCATGCCGGGCATGGACGGCATCGAACTGGCGACCCACCTCGGCCGCCTGGAAAAGCCGCCGGCCGTCATTTTTACCACAGCCTACGACAACTACGCCGTGCAGGCCTTCGACCTCAATGCCGTCGATTACCTGCTCAAACCCGTGCGCACCCAGCGCCTGCTCGCCGCCCTGCAGAAAGTCCCGGGGCCGCCGCCGGATGCCGCGCTGCTCGCCGGCATTGGCCACGAAATGCGCGGCAGCGGGCGGACCCACCTTTCCTGTCACGAGCGCGGCCGGCTGCTGCTCGTGCCGATCGGCGAAGTGCTCTACTTCATGGCTGACCTCAAATACGTGACGGCCCGGACCCTGGAGCGCGAATACCTGCTCGACGACACGCTGGCCCATCTCGAAACCGAGTTTGCCGAGCGCTTCCTGCGTCTGCACCGCGCCGTGCTGGTCGCCAAGGCGGCCCTGGCTGGATTCGAGAAGACCGCCGGCGACGATGCCGAGGCTTATGGCTGGGCGCTGCTGCGTGGCGTGCCGGAAAAGCTGCCGGTGAGCCGCCGCCAATGGGTGCCGGCCAAGGCCCTGGTCAAGAATTCCTGAATGTTCTCCGAGATACCCCAATGAGCCGAATCTGCCCGCATTGCAACTACGCCCGCCGGGCCACCGATAACGCGCCGGACTGGCAATGTCCGTCCTGTCAAAAAGCCTACGCCAAGACCGCGCCTCCGCTGCCGCCGGAAACCCTAGTCCAGTATGGTCCGAACGTGGAAACACGCAGCGCCGGAGCGGGCAAGTGGCTGCTCATCCTGATCGCTTTCGGCGCCGCCTTCTGGTTCGGCCGGCCCTTGCTGCAGTACGGTAGCGCGCCGCAGGCAACGGCGGCGGCGTCGACCGAACAGCCGGAAGTCGTCCTCTACGCCACCAGCTGGTGCGGCTACTGCAAGATGGCGCGCGAGTTCTTTGCCGCCAACGGCATCCGTTACAGGGAAGAGGACATCGAGCAGAGTTCGACGGCGCTCCAGCAACACAAGAAGCTGGGCGGCAACGGCGTGCCGCTGATCGTCATCGGCGATGATGTCGTCAAGGGCTGGAACGAGCAGGCATTGCGCCGCCTATTGGCGCCGTGGACGCGAAGCTGATCGCCCCGACGTAGCGCCGTTTCAGGTCAGGCCGGTGACGGCATGCCTTGTTCGGCAAGGCGGGGCATGGCGCGCTGTGGAACGAGATTGGCGTCGAGCAGACGTTCGATCCGGAAAAAAACCTCGTAGCGCGAGAAGGGCTTTTTCATGAAGTCGTCGGCGCCGATCCGGGTGCCGAAAAACTGCTCCATGGCCTGTTCGTTGCCGCTCATCATGATGACCGGGATGTGGCGTGTCGCCGGGTCGCGGCGGATGGCGCGCAGGGCGGCGAAGCCGTTCATGCCGGGCAGCATGATGTCGAGAAAGATCAGTTCCGGTGGCTCCGGGTGCAAGCGCGCCAGCCCGCTTTCGGCGTCGAGCGCTTCGAGGGTTTCATAGCCGGCCGAGCGGAGAAATTTTTTCAGTACGGTGATGATGGTTTTCGAGTCGTCAATGATCAGGACGCGCGTGCCTTCGCGAGCGTTGATCCGTTCCTTGCCGCGCCGTTCGTTGATCTGCGGGGCGCGGCTGGCGATGGCGGGCTCAGGTGCCGGAGCCGGCGCGATGCTTGGCGGTTCGCGCCGGAATAGCGAGCGGAATTGTTCGAGAATGCCCACGACTGCCCCCTTGATCAATGCAATACCTGGTGCCGAGTATCGTTTGCGGATAATCCGGCCGCCCGCTGTCTCTGGCTGTAGCCCGGTATTCTAGAGCGCCTTATGCATTTGTTCTCAGCTATTTGCGGGTGGCTGGGAAATATTCGATCGCTATGTGACAAACCCGGGAAATTTTCCCGGGTTTGCAGTGAAGAGTTCCCGAGCCACCCGAGGCAAAGGCAGCGAAGATAACCAGTCGGCTTAAGGCCGAGCCGTGCGGCCAGATCGGTTTTAAGGCAGCAGCAAAAATATTAGCAAATCCATCCGGAGACAACATGCAGTTCAAACCCAGGACAATCGCCAGCGCCGTCGCATCCGCCATGATGCTCATGGCGCTGACGGCCCATGCAAAAGACCAGATCATTGCCGAGCAGGTATCCATCAGCGGGATTCTTCCCGATCGCCTGGAGTCCGTGCCAGGCGCCTTCTCGGTTATTGATGAGAAAGAACTGAAGGAGAGTGCCCCGTTCTCCATTCGCGAGGCGCTGACGCGCACCCCGGGTGTGCACAGCGTTGGCGAAGATTCCTTCGGGCTTGGCCTGAACATTGGCGTGCGCGGCATGGACCCGCGGCGGACCAGCCGCACGCTGCTGCTCGAAGATGGCATGCCCCTGTTCCTGGCGCCCTACGGTGATCCGTCGGCCCATTACTCGACGCCGCTCGAGCGGGTGCAGCGCATCGAAATCCTCAAGGGTTCGGGACAGGTGCTGTACGGCCCGCAAACAGTCGGCGGCATGATCAACTTCGTCAGCCGCCCGCTGCCGGCGAATGGCCTCGCCGGCAGTGTCACGGCCACGCTCGGCAACAATGATTTCTCAGGCCTGCATGCCAATGTCGGTTACGGCGGCGAACTGGGTGGCGTCATGCTTGATGTCCTGCAGAAAAAGGGCGACGGGATTCGGAAGAACCACGATTTTGACGTTCGCGAGTACACCCTGAAGGGGCAACTGAAGATCAGCGAACGGCAAACAATCCATGCGAAGCTCAGTCAGTTCATTGAGGACTCGCATATTTCGGAAACCGGCCTGGGTACCCTCGAATATGCGGAAAACAAGTTCCAGGCGCCCACCGGCAAGAACGACAAATTCGAGCAGGAGCGCAACACTTTCCAGTTGCAGCATGTTTTCGAGATCAATGAACGGACCAAACTCAGCACCCAGTTTTACCGGGTCAGCAACAAGCGCGCCTCGTTCCGGCAAATCAACGATCCGGGCGGCTTTGACGATGCCGGCAATAACTCGACCGGGTATTCGGTGACCGACCGTTGCAATACCGCAGCAACTGAAGCCAATGCCGCCACTTGCGGCGGTCGCTGGCGCCCGCGCGAGTACGATTACTGGGGCATCGAACCGCGCCTGGACTTCAGCCACAATCTGTTCGGTATTGAAAGTGATGCGGTGATTGGCCTGCGCTACCATGTTGAAGGCATCAGGCGCAACCAGTTCCGCGATGCCAGCCCGCTGGCGCAAAGTCAGGCCTGGGCGGAGCAGTTCGGTACGCACCGCGAAGATATTCGCATCGACACCAAAGCCTGGTCTTACTACGCGCAAAACACCTTCCATGTCGGCAACTGGTCATTGACCCCCGGTGTGCGGGTTGAGGATTATGAAATCAGGACCGACATCGTCCGGGCCGACGGTAATGTGCAGAACAATCCCGAATCGAAACTGAGCAACCGCCAGACGGTTGTCCTGCCCGGCTTCGGCCTGGCCTGGAACGGCATTGCCAAGACCACGCTCTTTGCCGGCGTGCATAAGGGCTTTGCGCCGCCGCGCCCGGATCGCGACATCAACGAGGGAGGGGGTGCGAACACCGCCGTGGCTGGCAAGACCAGGGCGGAGGAGAGCACCAACTGGGAAATGGGCTTGCGCTCCCGTTATTTCAAGGGCGTCGGTTTTGAGGCCACGTTGTTCCATACCGACTTTGACGAAATCGTTATCAACAATGGCGCCGGCACCTTCATCAATGGCGGTGAATCGAAAATGTCCGGTCTGGAACTGGCGGGCCGGGTCGATTTCGGGCGTCTCTTCGATACGGCGCACAACGTCTACGTCATGGGTTCCTATACCAACCTGTTCACCGCAAAATTTGCCAGAAGCAGCCCGAATGCCGCCGTCGATGGCATCGTCAGTGGTGACCGCCTGCCTTATGCGCCACGCCATCTGGCCTCGTTCAATGTCGGTTATCAGCACCCGTTCGGGATCGATGCCCGCGTCGGCGTGGACTATGTCAGCAGCCAGGAACCGGATAGTTTCGCCCGCGTTCTGCCGCCGGTGGATGCGGCGCTTTCCGGTCTGTCCGGGACGATTCCGTCCTACACCCTGGTCAATGCCTCTTTGCGTTACAAGCCGCAGGGCAGCAAGGTATCGTTCTTCCTCAGCGGCCACAATCTGGCCAACAAGGAGTATCTGGCGACCCGGGTCGATGGCATGGCTGTCGGTCGCACCCGGCAAATCCTTGGCGGGGTCACCTACGCGTTCTAGTGGTCTGCTTCGCAAATGTTCGAACCGATAAAGCTTGTCTTCGCACTTCTGGCGGCGTTGCTCATCCTCGCAATAGCTACGGCTATTGCTGCGGTTCGCGCCTTGCCAGAATCGCAAATCCGGCGCTTTCTCTGGTCCGATATTTACAAAGCAGACCAGCAAAGCTGCCGGCCGGAAACGGCAAAACCTCGCTGCTGATTGCCTGATGCAAAAGCCCCGGCGCGATGCGACCGGGGCTTTTGTGTTTCAGCGCCGCACCAGGCGCAGCGGTTTGGCGGGCCGCTGATCAGCCGAGTGCTTTGGAAACCACCTCCAGGACGTCGCGCGACAGGCCGGCGTGGTCGCGGATGCGTTCGAGGGCGGTGCGGGCGTGACGCTGACGGTCGGCGTCGAACTTCTTCCAGCGGTCGAAGCTGCGGGCCAGGCGCGAGGCGACCTGCGGGTTGCGGTCGTGCAACTGGAGAACGCAGTCGGCGATGAAGGCATAGCCTTCGGCGGTGTGGAAGCGGACGAGGTTGGCGCCGAAGGCACGCAGCAGCGCGTAGACCTTGTTCGGATTGGTGATGTCGAAAGCCGGGTGCGCGGTCAGTGCCTTGACGGTGGTCAGCGTGTCCGGGCGGCGGCTGGTCGATTGCGCGGCCAGCCATTTGTCGACGACCAGCGCCTCATGCTGCCAGCGGGCGTAAAAATCGGCCAGTGCCGTTTCACGTTGTGGGCAGGTCTGGGCATTGACGTTGGCCAGCGCCGACAGCGCGGCGAACTGGTCGGTCATGTTGTCGGCGCCGGTGAACTGATCGAGCGCCAGTTGGCGGCTTGCCTCGCTGTCGAGTTCAAGCAGGTAGGCGAGGCAGACGTTGCGCAGCGCGCGGCGGCCTGCTTCGGCGCTGCTCGGCGTGTAGGCGCCGGTCGGGGCGAGAGCGACATAGAGGCTGACGAATTCGCTTTCCAGCTGTTCGGCCAGATGTCGGCGCAGGGCGTTGCGGGCGGCGTGCAGGGCGTCGGGATCGACGACCGCCATGGCTTCGGCCAGTGTCGATTCGCCGGGCAGGGTCAGGGCTTCGGCAACGAAGGCGGCGCCGCGCCCGGCTTGCGTTTGCAACAGGCGGCGGGCGGCGTTGACGAAGCTGTCTGGCCAGACGGGAGACTGGCCGGCCGCGATGGCGGCGGTGGCGTCGAGGATCAGCATCGAGGCCAGGCGCTGGCCGGCTTCCCAGGCGTTGAACGGGTCGCTTTCGTGAGCCAGCAGCAGGGTCAGTTGTTCCGGCGTGTAGCCGAAATCGAGAATGACCGGGGCCGAGAAGTCGCGGAGCAGCGAGGGCACGGGTTCGGCGGCGATGTCGTTGAAGACGAAGGATTGCGTCGTGGCGGTCAGGTGCAGGGTGCGCTCGGTGCCGGGCAGGAGGTCGCCGTTGTCGGCGAACAGGGCGACGCGGATCGGGATCAGCGTCGGCGCGTCATCGCTGGCGCGCGGGTTGGTTTGCGTGCAGGTCAGCGTGTAAGTTTTCGATTCCGCATCAAAAAAGCCGTCGACCGTGACATGCGGCGTGCCGGGCTGGTTGTACCAGCGCATGAATTGCGTGAAGTCGAAACCGGAGGCGGCAGCCATGGCGGCGACGAAATCCTCGCAGGTCACGGCCTGGCCGTCGTGGCGGCGGAAGTATTCGTCCATGCCGGCGCGGAAAGCGTCGCGGCCGATCAGGGTCTGGATCATGCGGATGACTTCGGCGCCCTTTTCATAGACCGTCGAGGTGTAGAAATTGTTGATCTCGACGAAGCTGCTCGGGCGGATCGGGTGGGCCATCGGGCCTGCATCTTCGGGGAACTGGGCGGCGCGCAGGCCGCGTACTTCGCGGATGCGGGCGATTTGCCGGTTGTGCAGGTCGGCGCCGAATTCCTGATCGCGGAAAACCGTCAGGCCTTCCTTGAGCGAGAGCTGGAACCAGTCGCGGCAGGTGACGCGGTTGCCGGTCCAGTTGTGGAAATATTCGTGGGCGACGACGCGATCGATGTTCTCGAAATCGACGTCGGTGGCGACATCGCTGCGCGCCAGCACGTATTTCGTGTTGAAAATGTTGAGGCCCTTGTTCTCCATGGCCCCCATGTTGAAATCGCCGACGGCGACGATCATGTAATGGTCGAGGTCGCATTCGAGGCCGAAGCGTTCTTCGTCCCACTGCATGGATTTTTGCAGGGCAGCCATGGCGTGCGGGCATTGGTCGAGTTTGCCCGGTTCGACGTAGATGGCGAGCTGCACGCTGCGGCCGGAGGCGGTCTGGAAGCTGTCTTTGAGGACATCGAGCTTGCCGGCGACGACGGCGAACAGGTAGGCCGGCTTCTTGAACGGATCGGCCCATTTGGCCCAGTGACGGCCGCCGGGCTCATCGCCGGCGGCGACCGGGTTGCCATTGGCGAGCAGGACCGGGAAAGTCGCCTTGTCGGCGTGCACGGTGACGGCGTAGATGGACATGACGTCCGGCCGGTCGAGAAACCAGGTGATGCGGCGGAAACCCTGCGCTTCGCACTGGGTGAAATAGCCGTCCGTCGAACGGTACAGGCCGGAAAGGCGGGTGTTCTGGTCGGGATCGATGCGGACGACGGTTTCCAGCGTGAAAGCGTCGGGCAGATCGCTGAGCGTCAGCGAGCTTGGCGTTTCCGATTTTGGCCAATTTTTCCGGTTCACCGTGACACTGAGCGTTTGCAGCTCTTCGCCGTCGAGTACGAGCGGCCGGGCCGGGCCGGCGGGGTTGCGGCGCATGGCCAGCGTCGCGCTGACGGTGGTGCCGCCGGTTTCGATATTGAAGTCGAGATCGACCGTGTCGATCAGGTAGGCGGGGGCGGTGTAGTCCTTGAGATGGACGGTCTGGGGGGTATCGGTTTTCATGGTTTGACAGGCAGTCGGGGAGACTGCCGATGATACGTCAAACCGCTGCCCACAACCTGCCAGGCAAGCGGTGGGCGGGCAGTCGGGGGCGGCTAGTCGCGGCCGCGGCCATGGCCACGGTCGTCACCGCGTCCGCGACCGCGGTCGTCGTGGCGATCCCGGCCGCGATGATCGTCGCGGTAGTCGTGCCGGTGGTCACGGCGATGGTCGTCGCGGTAGCCGTCATGACGGTCGTCGCGGTGGCCGTGCCGTTCGCGGTAGCGCGGGGCGTATTCCTGCTGGTACCAGTTGTCCTGCACGAAATAGACACGTTCGCCGCAGGCGCGATAGCGATGGCAATGCTTGCCCCAGTGCTTGGCGTGGCCGGGCGGAACGTGCAGATAGAGCGGCGGGCGGCCGACCGGCACCCGCTGGATCATCATCGGTTCCGGATAGAGCAGGGGCGGGGGCGGGAAGCCGCCGATGTCGAGCCGGCCGTAGAAGCCGGGCTGGCCGATATTGATCGAAACCTGGGCGGCGGCGGGGGCGCTTAGTGTAACGGCGGCGATGGTCATGGCCATCGCCATCAGGATACGTTTCATGGTGTGTTCCTCGTTGGGGTGTGGCTGAATAACGCGGTGAATCGTCGTCGCGATGACGCGGCGACCTGAAACAAATTGTAAGTTGATGGGCCGCGTGGCGGCCTGTTTTTCGGCGAATTAACGCCGTTGCCAGACCTGCCAGCGTTCGCGACCGGCGAAGACCGGGATTGAATCGTCGACGGCGGCATCCTCGATCAGTTCAAAATTTGAAGCGAGTAATTCGGCCAGTTGCCCGGGCAGGATGCCGAAAGGCGGGCCTTTCGGCTGGTCGCACAGGAAGAAAAAGCCGGCCAGCCGGCCGCCCGGCTGCAGTAGTTCGGCAACGCGCCGGCCCCAGTCGGCCCACAGCTTGCGCGGCAGGGCGCAGAGGAAGGCGCGTTCGTAGATCAGTTCGACCGGCCGGGCCGGGAAGAAGGTGAAAAAATCGGCGCAGAGCAAATCGACCGGGGCATTGCCGAGAATTTTGCGCGCCGTCTCGATGGCGGCTGGCGAGAAGTCCAGCGCGGTGGCCGGCCAGCCGAGTTCGGCCAGATGGACCGCTTCCCAGGCGCTGCCGCAGCCGGGGATCAGCGTCTTGAGCGGCGCCGGCTGGCGGGCGATGAAGTCGGCAAAGGCATCCGGCACCTTGCCGGCATCCCACGGCGTGACGCCCTCGCCGAAGCGCTTGCACCAGAAATCCGGGTGTTCCGGGCGCTGCTCCGCTGGCTTGATGGCTTCGCTCATGGCTTTTTCAGGGCGCGGGCCGATAGCTCGACGGCATCTTCGAGATAGCTCTGGTAAAAGTCAGGCAGCCGGGCGCCAACGATAGGGCTGGCCAACTGGCGGCCATCCGGGCCATAGAAGGCGACGACCGGCACCAGCTTGACCTTCTCGGCGCTGGCGACGCGAGCGTGCGTCGTGGTGCCACCCCTGAAGTCGGTGAGCGCCTGCGTTTCGCCGTCCTGATTGATCTGCCGGATGACCACGCGGTCGCGGAAGCGCGGGTTGGCGGCGAGCGGCTTGAGGTAGTCGCGTTTGACGGCTTCGCAGTATTTGCAGTCCTGGCGGCTGTAGATGACGATCAGCGGGCCGCCGGCCCTGGCCGCCTGCGCCGACTCGGCGCGCAGGTCGATGGCGGCCGGCAGGTCGGTCGCGCCCAGGGATGGTGCGGCCAGCCATGCTAGAATCAGCCCTCCCAAAAGCCCTGCCCATTGCCTGCCCATGTCCCGTCCTTCGAAGATTGTCATTGCCTCCCGCGAATCCCGTCTGGCCATGTGGCAGGCGGTGCATGTCAGAGATCGCTTATCGAGTTTAAATCCCGGGGTTGAAGTTGTCATTCTCGGCATGACCACCAAGGGCGATCAGATCCTTGACCGGCCGCTCGCCGAAATCGGCGGCAAGGGCCTGTTCATCAAGGAGCTCGAAGTTGCCATGCAGGAAGGCAAGGCCCACCTCGCCGTGCATTCGATGAAGGACGTGCCGATGGTCATGCCGGAAGGCTTCGTGCTGGCCGCCATCTCGGCCCGCGAAAATCCGCGCGATGCCTTCGTCTCGAACAGGTACAACGAGCTGGACGATCTGCCGCCCGGCGCCATTGTCGGCACCTCGAGCCTGCGTCGTGAATCCATCCTGCGCGCCAAGTATCCGCAGCTCGTCATCAAGAGCCTGCGCGGCAACCTCGACACCCGTTTGAAGAAACTCGATGCCGGTGAATACGACGCGATCATTCTGGCGGCGGCCGGCCTGATCCGCCTCGGTATGGAAAGTCGCATCAAATCCGTGTTGACCGCGGAACAGTCGCTGCCGGCGCCCGGTCAGGGCGCGCTGGGCATAGAGCTGATCGATGGGGCTGCCGATATGGCCGACATTGTCGCGCCGCTCAACGATCCGGAAACGGCGCACTGCGTCAAGGCCGAACGCGCCTTCTCGCGTGCCCTCGGCGGTAGCTGCCAGGTGCCGCTGGGCGGCTACGCGATCATCGAAAACGGCCAGCTCTGGCTGCGCGGCTTTGTTGCGACGGCTGACGGCAAGGAAGTGGTCAGCGCCGAACTGCGCGGTAATCCGGCTGACGACGAAGCGCTCGGCCTGCAACTGGCAGCCGAACTGCGGGCCAAGGGCGCCGACGCGATCCTCGAGAAACTCGCGCACTGCAAATGAGCTGAGTGCGGTGTTGCACGCTATTCGGACCATAAAACCGCGCCTTTGCCCCCGTGGCCGCGTTGCAAATCCTCGCGATACCTCCGGGTATCGCTGCGGTTTGCGCCTTGCCACGAGGCCAAATGCATCGGTTTTATCAGGTGCCTCATAGCATGCAACACCGCACTGGCGGCCCGCTCGCCGGCCGAACCATCGTCGTCACCCGGCCGCAGGCGCAGGCTGCGCCGCTGGCCGAGGCGATCGTTGCCGCTGGCGGCACGCCGCTGATTTTCCCGCTGCTTGAAATATCGCCGGCCGCCGATTCGCGACCGCTGGCCGAAGCGGCTGCCCGGCTGGGCGAATATGCCTTGGCCGTGTTCATCAGCCCGAACGCCGCCGATCACGCGCTGCCGGTTTTGCTGGCGCAGCGAGCCTGGCCTGAATCCCTGATTCCCGCCGCAGTCGGTCAGGGCACAGTCAAAGTGCTGGCCGAGCGCGGCATTCATGGCTGCATTGCTCCAACCGAGCGTTTCGATTCCGAAGCCCTGCTCGAATTGCCTGAGCTCGCTGCCGAGCGCGTCACGGGCAAACGTGTCGCCATCTTCCGCGGCGATGGCGGTCGCGAACTGCTCGCCGAAACCTTGCGCGAACGCGGCGCGACGGTCGATTGCATCACCTGCTACCGCCGTTCCGGGCCATCCGCCGGCATGGCGCCGCTGATGGCCGCATGGCGGGCCGGCCGCCTCGATGCGCTGACCGTGTCGAGCAGCGAAGGCCTGCGCTATCTGGTCGATCGGCTCGACGCCGAAGGCCGTGCCTTCCTGCAAAAGACGCCGCTTTTCGTCCCCCACGCCCGCATCGCCGAAAACGCCCGGGCTTTGGGTTTAAGCAACATTCTCCTCACCGAAGCAGCCGACGCCGGCATCCTCGCCGGCTTAGTTGCTTATAATTGGCCGGCATGATGCCCGAAAACGAAAATCCCTCCCCGTCGACCATGCCCTATCTCCCGGCGCCGCGCGCCAAGCGGACCAGCCCGTGGCTGTTCGTGGCGATTGCTGCGCTGGCGCTGGCTGCCTGGCAGTGGTTCGAAACCCGCCAGAAGCTGCTTGATGTCCAGCAGCAAGTCAGCCAGAAACTGGCCGAGTTCGACACCGGCCACAAGGAAGATCGCGGCGCCCAGAAGCAGTCGCGCGAACAGGTCGAAGCGCTGCAGGCCCGCCTCGGCGCCGTCGATGGCAAGATTGCCGAATTCCAGTCCCAGTCCACGACCCTGCAGGCGCTCTATCAGGACATCGCCCGTAGTCGCGAAGAGATCACCCTGCTCGAAGTCGAACAGGCCATCATCCTGGCCGGACAGCAACTGCAACTGGCCGGTAATCTGCCGGTTGCCGTGCTCGCACTGCAAACTGCCGACGCCCAACTGGCCCGCCTCGACCGTCCGGCCCACCTGACCTTGCGCAAGGCGCTGGCCAAGGATCTGGCCCGCCTCAATGCCCTGCCTTTTGTCGACATGCCGGGCATCAGCCTGCGTCTGGAACAGGTTCTGGTCGGCGTCGACAAGCTGCCGCTCGTTTCCTACGGTCGACCGGAAAAAAAGGCCGAAAATGAAAAACCGGCGGCCGCACAGTCGTGGTGGCAGCGCACCGGCGGCGCCATCTGGCAGGAAATGAAGGGGCTGATTCGCATCCAGCGCTTCGACCGCGAGGACGCGGCGCTGCTGGCGCCCGGCCAGGGCTACCTGCTCCGTGAAAATCTCAAGCTGCGCCTGCTCAACGCCAGGCTCGCCTTGTTCGCACGCGATCAATGGACTTACCGCAACGAACTCAAAGTCGCCCAGGACATGCTGACCCGCCATTTCGAGGCCAACGACAAGGCTGTGCAGACGGCCCAGACCACGTTGCGTCAGATGACGGCAAGCGAAATCAACGTCGAGCTGCCGACTCTCAATGAAACTCAGGCGGCCTTGCGCAACCTGCGTCCGGGCAAGGAAAAGCGGTGAGAGGGCTGTTCTGGATTGTCGCCCTGTGCGGGCTGGCTGTCGCCGTCGCGCTAGGCGCCCGCTACAACGACGGCTACGTGCTGGTGGTTTTCCCGCCGTGGCGGGCCGAGATTTCGCTCAATCTCTTTATCATCGCGCTGCTCGCCCTTTTCTTCGTGCTCTATGCAGGAATGCGGGCTCTGGCGGTGACCTTCGGCTTGCCGAAGCGGGTGCGTGAATACCGCGCCCAGCGCCAGCGCGAAAGTGCCGGGCTGGTTTTTCAGGACGCTGTGCGTCTTCTCTTCGAAGGTCGTTTCGGCCAGGCGCTCAAAAAGGCCAGCGAAGCCCACGGCGCCGGTACGGCTCCCGGTCTCTCGGCGCTGATCGCTGCCCGCGCCGCCCAGCGCATGCGCGAGCCGGAAAAGCAGCAATACTGGCTGGAGCATGCCAAGACCGACGACCCGCGCACCGAGGCGGCAACGCTCATGCTTGATGCCGAAATGGCCAACGAGGCGCGTCGTTTTGATGTCGCACTGGCCGCTCTCGAAAAACTGCAAGGCAAGCAGGGCCGCCACATCGCCGCGTTACGTCTCGAGTTGCGCGCCCGTCAGGGCGTCGGCGATTGGGATGGCGTGCTCAAGCTGGCCCGCCAGCTAGTCAAGCGCGATGCGCTGCCGCTTGAGGTGGTCAGCGAAGTCCGCACGCAGGCCCATCTTGGCAATATTGCCAAACGGGTAGCCGATCAGGGCAAACTGACTACATATTTGCGTTCGATGCCGGTAGAGGAACGCGGTCGTCGCGTCGTCCTCGCTGCGGCGCGGGCACTGGTTGCGCTGGGGGGCGAGGCCGAGGTACAGAAACTGATCGAATCCGTGCTTGACGCCGCGAAGAATGAAGAATGGCAACCCGAGCTGGTGGCCATTTACGGCCGCTTGAGCAACAGCGAGCAGACCGCCCGCATCGCCAAGGCCGAGGGCTGGTTACGCCAGCACCCCGACGATGCCCGCCTGCTCAAGGCGCTGGGCCGCATGTGCATCCGCCTGCGCCTGTGGGGCAAGGCACAAAGTTATCTGGAGGCTTCGCTGTCGGTTGAACCGTCGCTGCAGGCCCATCTCGAACTGGCCCGGCTTTTCGACCAGCTCGAACGGACCGAAGAAGCCAACAAGCACTACCGGGCCAGCGCGCTGCTTGATAGTCGGTAGTTGCTGGTTTTTAGCTAACAACTCACTACGCCCGACTAACAACTAAACCGCCCAGTCCTGCGGCTTGAGAAATACTTCGTAGAGTTCGGCTTCCGGCGTGCCGGCTGCCGGCTGCCAGTCGTAGCGCCATTTGACGATCGGCGGCATCGACATCAGGATTGACTCGGTGCGCCCGCCCGATTGCAGGCCGAACAGTGTGCCGCGGTCCCAGACCAGATTGAACTCGACGTAACGTCCGCGGCGGTAGGCCTGGAAATCGCGTTCGCGCTCGCCGTAAGGCGTGTCGCGACGCTTGGCCAGCATCGGCAGGTAGGCCTCGGTGAAGGCATTGCCGACCGACCGGGTTAGTTCAAAGCAGCGCTCGAAACCGCCTTCGTTGAGGTCGTCGAAAAACACACCGCCGACGCCGCGCGGTTCGTTGCGGTGTTTCAGGAAAAAATACTCGTCGCACCATTTCTTGTATTTCGGATAGACCTCGTCGCCGAACGGCGCCAGCGCATCCTTGCAGGTCTGGTGAAAATGGACCACATCCTCCGTTTGACCGTAGTAAGGCGTCATGTCCATGCCGCCGCCAAACCACCAGACGTCCTCTTCGCCTGCCTTGCGGGCGACGAAGCAGCGCACATTCATGTGCGCCGTCGGGCAATACGGATTGCGTGGATGGAGGACCAGCGAAACGCCCATCGCCTCCCAGGCGCGGCCGGCCAGTTGCGGGCGGACGGCGGTGGCCGAGGCCGGCAGCGACTGGCCGGTGACGTGCGAGAAGTTGACGCCGCCGCGTTCAAAAAAATTGCCTTCCTCGATCAAACGCGAAATGCCGCCGCCGCCTTCCGGGCGCTCCCAGGAATCGGTGCGGAAAGGCTGGCCGTCGAAGGCTTCAAGTTCGGCGACGATGCGGGCTTGCAGGCCCGTGAAACAGGTCTTCACCTGGACTGTGTCTATGGTCATTTTATATTTTCAGGAATTTGTTGAGGGGGCGGCCGAGGCCTGCAATACATAGCGGTTTCGGCCTTCCGCCTTGGCCCGGTACATCGCGCTGTCGGCCTGGCTGACCAGTTGCTTGACGGTCGTCGTCCCGGCCTGCTCTCCGGCACAGACGGCAATGCCGATCGAAACGCCGACATGAATCTGCAGGTCGTTGATGATGATCGCTTCGGCAAGCGCATCGATGCATTTCTGGGCAACCCGCTCGGCGGCTTTCTGCGGCTTTTCGGTATCGGTGAGGAGGATCAGGAATTCATCGCCGCCGAGGCGGGCGACGGTATCCACATCGCGAACGGCGGCCTGCAGGCGGTGGGCAATTTCACCCAGCACGCGGTCGCCGATGCCATGACCATGCTTGTCATTGACCGGCTTGAAGCCATCAAGGTCAAGAAAAAGCAGGGCCAGTCCCAATTGGTTGCGCTGGATGCGGTGCAGTTCGTTTTCCAGTCGTTCGTCAATCAGCCGGCGATTCGGCAGGCCGGTCAGCATGTCATGGTGCGCCATTTCGGCGAGACGCTGCTCCTGCTCCAGCAGGCGGTCCTGCAGGCGATTGAAGCTATGGGCGACATCGGCCACTTCGTCGGCGGTATGGGTTGCCACCGGTTGCATCGGGCGTTTTCCTTCCGCCATTTCGTGCAGTTCGCGGGCGAGCAGCGCGATCGGCTGGAGCAGTCGATTGAGCACGGCGAGCAAGACGATGATGCTCGGCAATGAAAGCAGGGCCGTGATCAGCAGCGTGTTGCGCAGCGTGTTAGAGACCGGTTCGAAGGCCTCGCCAGTCGGTTGTCGGGCGATCAGCAGCCAGTTGGCGAGCGGCACTTCGGCGGTGGCCACCAGTTCGTCCTGATTGGGTGCATTGCGAATGATTTTGATGCCGCGCTGTCCGTTGACCGCAGCATCGAGTATCGGGTCATCGCCTATATTTGGCATCGGCGTTACGGCTCGATTGAGCTCCGAGGCGAGCACAATGAGGCGATGCAGCGGGGCAATGAGCTGGTAGCTGCCATCCTTGCCGGGGCTGGTGCCGAGAATCAGGTCAAGAAAACCCGGTGCGGCCAGCGGGGTTACGCCGGCCAGAATGCCGAGCAGTTTTTGTTGGCTGTCGAAAACGGGAATGGCGATGACCAGCGCGGGTTCGCCGGTGGCCCGGGCGATCAGCGGTTTGCTGATGAAGGGCTGGCGGGTGGTTGTTGCACCGATGAACCAGTCACGGTCGACAAAGGATTTTGGCCGTGTTTTCAGACGCGGGGCGTCGCCGATGGTTGGTCCGCCATCGGGCGGCACGACCATGAGCCCAATCGGAAACAGGGTATGGATGGCCTTGCGGTCTTCCAGCCATGTCTGCATCGCCGCTGGGTCGCTGAACAGCGCTTCCGGCATGTTCAGGGCAACCCGCTTCAGGCTTTCCAGGCGCAATGTGACCTTGGCGTCGATGTCCCGGGCAATGTAATTGACCGTGGTCAGTTGCTGTTTGGACAGCACCTCCTGCATGTCGTCGTGCAGGATGCGGGTGGCGAAGAAGGTAATCAGGCTGATGCCGGCCAGAAACAGCAGAACCGATGCGACGGCAATCCGCACTTTCAGACTGCTGCCGAAGGTCGGCATCATCGCCCTGAGTCCTTAGCGGGAGATGGCCCGGTAGCCGATATCCTTGCGGAACTGCATGCCTTCCCAGCTAATCTGGACAGCCGTCTCGTAGGCCCGCTTCTGGGCCAGCTTGACGTTTTCGCCGAGGGCCGTGACGCACAGCACACGGCCACCGTTGGTAACCACCTTGCCATCCAGCTCGGCCGTGCCGGCATGGAAGACGTGCGCGTCCTCACTGAAACTGTTGCCGGCCGGCAGGCCTTGAATGACGTCGCCTTTCTTCGGAGTGTCCGGGTAGTTGGCCGCAGCGAGCACGACGCCGAGCGCGATGCGGCGATCCCACTCGGCTTCGACCTGATCAAGCGTGCCGGCTATGCCGTGTTCGAGCAGGTCGACGAAATCGGACTTCAGGCGCATCAGGATCGGCTGGGTTTCCGGGTCGCCCATGCGGCAGTTGAATTCCAGCGTCTTGACCGAGCCATCCTTGTTGATCATCAGGCCGGCGTAGAGGAAGCCGGTAAACGGGATGCCGTCGGCCGCCATGCCGCGAACCGTTGGCAGGATGATTTCGCGCATGGCCTTGGCGTGCACTTCCGGGGTGACGCACGGGGCCGGCGAATAGGCGCCCATGCCGCCGGTGTTCGGTCCCTGGTCGCCGTCGAAAATGCGCTTGTGATCCTGGCTGGAGGCCAGGGCGAGCACGTTCTTGCCGTCGACCATGACAATGAAGCTGGCTTCCTCGCCATCGAGGAATTCCTCGATGACGACTCGGGCGCCGGCATCGCCCAGCTTGTTGCCGGACAGCATGTCGTCGATGGCAGCGTGGGCTTCTTCCAGCGACATGGCGACAACGACGCCTTTGCCGGCAGCCAGGCCGTCGGCCTTGATGACGATCGGTGCGCCCTGCTTGTCGATGTAGGCGTGCGCGGCGGCGGCATCGGAAAAAGTCTCGAAACCGGCGGTTGGAATATTGTGGCGGGCCATGAAGCGCTTGGCGAAATCCTTGGAGGATTCAAGCTGGGCGGCTTCCTTGGTTGGGCCAAAAATTTTCAGGCCACGGGCCCGGAAGACGTTAACGACGCCGGCGGCGAGCGGTGCTTCCGGGCCGACGACGGTGAGGTGAACCTTGTTCTGCTCGACGAAATCAGCCAGGGCTTCTGGGTCGGTGATGTTCACGTTCTCCAACTCGTGCTCGCGTGCCGTGCCGGCATTGCCCGGGGCAACGAACACCTTCTGCATGCCTTGGGTCTGGGCCAGGCGCCAGGCCATGGCGTGCTCGCGGCCGCCGGAACCGATTACCAGTAGTTTCATGGGGAGATCCTAGTTCCTAGTTATAAGTTATTAGTCGGGAGCGGTCTGTGATGAGCGGTTTTGCTAGCGACTCGCTACTAACGACTCCCGACTGCCTTTCAGTGGCGGAAGTGGCGAGCGCCGGTGAACACCATGGCCAAGCCATGCTCGTCCGCGGCGGCGATGACTTCCTCGTCGCGCATCGAACCACCCGGCTGGATGACAGCCTTGGCGCCGGCCGCAGCCAGCACCTCGACGCCATCACGGAACGGGAAGAAGGCATCCGAGGCGACGACCGAACCGTTGAGGTCGAGGCCGGCGTGCTGGGCCTTGATGCTGGCGATCTTGGTCGAATCGACGCGGCTCATCTGTCCTGCCCCGACGCCGAGCGTCATGCCGTTGCCGCAGAAGACGATGGCGTTGGACTTGACGAACTTGGCGACGCGCTCGGCGAAGAGCAGGTCTTCGATCTGCTGGGCGGTCGGCTGAGCCTTGGTGACGATCTTCAGGCCGGAAGCCTGGGCCGTGAAGTTGTCCGGCGTCTGGACCAGCAGGCCGCCGCCGACGCGCTTGTATTCGAGCGTATTCAGCACGCGGGAAATCGGCACGACGAGGACGCGCAGGTTGGTCTTGCCGGCCAGCGCGGCCTTGGCTTCAGCCGTGAAGGACGGGGCGATCAGCACTTCGACGAAGTGCTTGCGCTCGTTCATGGCGTTGACCACGTCGAGGCCGACTTCACCGTTGAAGGCGATGATGCCACCGAAGGCCGAGGTCGAATCGGTCTTGAAGGATTTTTCGTAGGCAGAAAGCAAGGTGCCGGCTATGGCCACGCCGCACGGGTTGGCGTGCTTGACGATGACGCAGGCCGGGGCATCGAAGGACTTGACGCACTCCCAGGCGGCATCGGAGTCGGCGATGTTGTTGTAGGACAGTTCCTTGCCCTGCAACTGGGTGTAGGCGGCGATGCTGCCGGCGACCGGGTTGGTTTCGCGGTAGAAAGCGGCGCTCTGGTGCGAGTTCTCGCCGTAGCGCAGGATTTCGCTGCGGTCGAAGGCCAGTTGCAGCCTGGCCGGGAAGATGGCCGGGAGCGGCGCGGCTTCGGCCGGCTTGGACAGTGACGTAGCTGCGGCGCCGTCGTCGAGTCCGGTCAGCCAGTTGGCGATCATGCTGTCGTAGCGGGCGGTGTGCGTGAAGGCCTTCTTGGCCAGGCCGAAACGGGTCGCCAGTTGCAGGGTGCCGCCATTGGCCTTCATTTCATCAAGCAGCGGGGCGTAGTCTTCCGGATCGGTGACGATGGCAACGCCGGCGTAGTTCTTGGCCGAGGAACGGACCATGGCCGGACCACCGATGTCGATGTTCTCGATGGCGTCTTCCAGCGTCACGCCGGCCTTGGCGATGGTTGTGGCGAAGGGATAGAGGTTGACGCAAACCAGATCGATGGTCGGAATGCCGTGCGCTTCAATCGTTGCCAGATGTTCCGGCAGATCGCGCCGGGCCAGGATGCCGCCATGCACCTTCGGGTGCAGGGTCTTGACGCGGCCATCGAGCATTTCCGGGAAACCGGTGTAGTCGCCGATTTCGGTGACGGCGAGGCCGGCATCACGCAGCATCTTGGCGGTGCCGCCGGTGGACAGCAGCTTGACGCCCTGGGCGGCAAGGCCCTGGGCGAATTCGAGAACGCCGGTTTTGTCGGAAACGGAAATCAGTGCTTGTTTGATTGTCATGGTGAGGCGTGATTGGTGATGGGTTATTAGGAAGTGGGCGGTGGGGAGGGATTCCCAATTACCAATCCCTGATCCCCGATAACGCCTTACAGCAGTTGATGCTCAGTCAGTTTCTTGCGCAGCGTGTTGCGGTTGATGCCGAGCATCTCCGCCGCCAGCGTCTGGTTGGTGCCGGCCTTGGCGAGTACCACTTCGAGCATCGGTTTTTCAACGCTCTTCAAAACCATGTCATAGATTGCGCCCGGTTTTTCCCCATCCAGGTCGCGGAAATATTGTTCCAGTGCGTTGATCACGCACCTCCCCAAATCATGTTGGCTCATGCTGCCAACGCCTCCTCTTCGTTATATTTTAAGGTGTCGTTTTCTTCCGCCTGGCGGATGAAAAACGCGTTCACTGCCTGCATCTGTTGTTCGATGCTGGGCAGGACGTTCATTTCCTTACGGAAGGCCGCCGAGCCAACCAATCCCTTGGTGTACCAGGAGATGTGCTTGCGGGCGACCTTGAACCCCGTTTCCGGGCCATAGAAAACGTAAAGGTCTTCGAGGTGCGCCAGCAGGATGCCGTGGATCTCGGTGACCCTGGCCGGCGGCAGATGCTCGCCGGTTTTCAGATAGTGTTCGATCTCGCGGAACAGCCAGGGGCGGCCCTGGGCGGCGCGGCCGATCATGATGCCGTCGGCGCCGGTGACGTCGAGAACGTACTTGGCCTTTTCCGGCGTCGTGATGTCGCCGTTGGCGATGACCGGAATGCGGATCAGCGTCTTGACCAGGGCGATGGTGTCGTACTCGGCCTCGCCGGTGTATTGCTGGCAACGCGTCCGGCCGTGAATGGCGACGGCACGGATGCCGGCCGATTCGGCGATGCGGGCGATGGTCGGCGCGTTCTTGTTGGCGATGTTCCAGCCGGTTCGGAACTTGAGGGTGACCGGGGTGTTCGGGACAGCGGCGACGACGGCATCGAGAATGCGGCCGACCTGCTCTTCGTCCTGCATCAGCGCCGAGCCGGCCATCACGTTGCACACCTTCTTGGCCGGGCAACCCATGTTGATGTCGATGATCTGGGCGCCGTTGTCGACGTTGTGCTTGGCCGCTTCGGCCATCATTTTGGGATCGGCCCCGGCGATCTGCACCGAGATCGGCGCCACTTCACCTTCGTGATTGGCCCGGCGCAGCGTCTTGGCGCTGCCGTAGAGCAGGGAGTTGGAGGTGACCATTTCCGAAACAGCCAGTCCGGCGCCCATTTTCTTGCAAAGCTGGCGGAAAGGACGATCCGTCACGCCAGCCATGGGGGCGACGAACAGATTGTTGCGAAGCTGAAAACCGGCAAATTCCATGGGCGTACGAAGGCTCGGGTAAATCTCGGGAAGCCGGGAATTTTACCTGAGTCGGCGCTTAAAAAATAGTCAAATTGTAAAGGCGAGGGTTAGCAGCAAGGCGAAGACAAGTTGCAATCCGGCGGTGGCGGCGAGGATGCTGTTGAACACCGGGCCGGGGGCCTCTTGGTGGAAGCGGCGGATCAATTTGACAGCGAGCGGTAGCGACAGCAGCGGCAGGGTGCCCGGCCAGCCGAGCCCGGCGAGCAGCGGCAGCAAGGCATAGGGCGCGAGCATTTCGGCGGCGTAGAGGCGGCGCGTCAGCGGCCGGCCAAGGCGGACGGCCAGCGTGTTTTTGCCGCTTTTGGCATCGCCGTCGAGGTCGCGGTAATTGTTGACGGTGATCACCGCGGCAGCGTGAATGCCGACCAGTGCGGCTGCGATCAGAGCCATTGCTGTCAGGCCGGCGGTCTGCAGGTAATAGCTGCCGCCAACGGCAACCAGGCCGAAGAAAATGAAGACGAAAACTTCGCCGAGCGGGCCGTAGGCAATCGGTTTCGGCCCGCCGGTATAGGCCCAGCCAGCGGCCAGCGAGGCGAGGCCGATGGCGACAATGGGCCAGCCGCCATGCCAGGCGAGGTAGGTGCCGCACAGGAAGGCCAGGGCGAAACTGAGCCAGGCGCCGGTCTTGACCTTGCCCGGCGTCAGCCAGCCTTCGGCCGTGGCGCGTTTGGGGCCGAGGCGGCCCGGCGTGTCGGTGCCGCGCAGGAAATCGCCGACGTCGTTGAACAGGTTGGTGCCGATCTGGATGAAGGCAGCGCCGAGCGTGGCGGCGAGTAGCGGCAGCCAGAGCAGGGTGCCGCTGCCGTGCCAGGCGACGGCCGTGCCGACGAGTACCGGCGACAGCGAGACGGACAGCGTTTTCGGGCGGCAGGCGAGGAACCAGGCTTGTAGGCGGGAAGGCGGTATGAAACTCAATTTCTTTCGAGCGCTCGGTAAGCCTGCTGAGGATTGTTTGGCTCCAGAGGTTTGGTCATGGTTAGCAGGCCGTCACGCATTAGGGGGCGCAGGTAGCTCTGGCGTACAACTTCTGGGTTGCGGCGCAGTAGGGCAGAAAGTTCTTCCACGCGCCACTCTCGCAGGGTGCATAAGTCCACGACCAGGCTGCGTATTTCTTCGGGGGGGTGGCGTTTGCCGATCGCGCCAAGTCTTGCCGCCAGAGAGCCTGGCAGGGAATCCAGAAGGGGGCGGACTAAGTCTTCATCGAACTTGCCGGCTAAGCCCGTTGGCGTATCCCGCACGGTGTGGGGGTTGCTAGGTAAGGGAGAGAGGTTGCTAGATAAGAGGGAAGGGTTGCTAGATAAGGCAGGGGGCTTGCTAGATAACGGGGCGGGTTTTCCGGACAGATTGTTGTCTTCAGCGGCCAGTTTTCCGGTCGGGATGTAGTAGGTGGCCGACCCGCGTCCTTTTTGGGTCAGTAGTCCAGCATCACGCAATCGGCGTAGGGCTTGGCTGGCAGCAAGCGTATCGACCTTGTTCAGTTCGCGGTAGGTTGCATTGTCGATGGCGCCAGCCTCGCGCACGACGATCAGCGCCTTGGCCTCCTCGTCAGAGAGGTGCAAATCGCGGAAGCGGGCCAGCCAGGCGATGTCCTCTTCGCCAAGGAAATGGTGGAAGAAATACCGGGCAACGAACTGGTCGTTGCCACGGTCGGACTCAAACAAAGGCGGCGTCAGCCCCGCCTGTTCCATGCTCTCGCGCATCACACGAATGCCACTGCCCTTCGTTTCGGCAAAGCGGGTTTCGTGCAAAACCGCGGCAATTTTTGGGTTGCGCGGCTGCGAACCGGGTTCGCCCAGATGTTCCGGCGATTTGAGCGAAAAGCCCGGATTGCGGATTTCCAGCCGGTTGGCGTAACGGATGATCTGCACCGGGCTGTGGCTACGATAGCTGCGGTGCATCAACGCGTTAACCAGTGCCTCGCGAATGACTCGCAGGGGAATCACCGGTTTGTCTTGCCGTTGAAGTTCGCCCTCATCGAGGCCGAAGCTCTTCGGCAAATCATCGAGTACGGCCGCCTGGGCGCGGCGAATCAGGCGGAAAAGCGGATCGCGCAGTTCAACGGTGTCAAAGCGGCGGTCAGGATCTGGCACCCATTCACGGCCTGGTACGCGGATGTAATCGACGCGAGTCATCGGGAAACAACGGCGCAGGGCCGAAGGCTTGCCGAACAGGATTAGCCCGGCGACCGTCGGCTGCCATTCGTCTTTTTGGTTGCGCCGAATACAGCCCAAGGCCTGAAACAGATCTTCGTCAGACCAACGTAGCGCTTCCGCATCCGGATTGGCCTCAGCGAGGGATTTCCGGTAGTCCGCAATGGCCTCCGGTGAAAGATCGTCAAGCGCGGAATCAGCGACGATCCCAGCATCGAAACTCTCCTGCTGACGTCCTTGGTAGAAGATCGCCAGATCGTCCTCGGTACAGCGTTGATCGGTGCTACCGATTCGTCGGTAAGCGCCTCGTGGCAAACCTTGCGACTTGAAGAAAATAGGCTTGTCCTGAGGCTGAGCCTCGGGCACAAAAACCACCACGACGTTCTTTCCGTCGAGGTTTTCCGTCGAAATGTCGACCCGCAGCGGGGTGCTGAAACTGTCGCGGCACTGGCTGGCAATATCGCTGCTGATCTTGTCGGGATGGACAATACCCTCGACCTCATAGGCCGGAAAGAGTGCCATTTCCTCGCGCACGATGCCCAATGCAATCCAGCCACCGCCCAGGCCCGGCTCGTTGGCAAAGGCGCAAATGCTCTCCAGGACGGACTTGCCAGCCTCCGAGGCGCGTTTGGCCTCGATCTGCTCGTTCTCGTCGAGCAGGTTGAGGCATTCCAGTAGTTCTTGGGCGGTCATCTTGAAACTCAACTTTTCATTTCTAAGGCCAGGCGCGGGCGCCCCAGATCATGCGCTTGGCGACGAAGTGGCGGGCCGGCGGGCAGATGTCCAGCGCCAGCAGGCCGAGGCCGCGGGCTAGTTTGAGTGGGGCGAAATCGTTCGAGAAGGCGCGGACGATCTTGTCGGTGAAGAAAGCGCCGCCCTGGCGGTCGAGTTTGCGGCTGGCGGCGTAGTTTTCTAGGCTTCCACGGTCAACGCCGTTTTTGAGCAAAATTTCAGATAGCTGCCAAGCGTCGCGGATGCCCAGGTTGAAGCCCTGGCCGGAGACTGGATGCAGGGTCTGCGCGGTGTTGCCGATCCACACTTCGTTGCCCTTGACCAGGGTGTCGCGCAGGCGAAGAAACAGCGGGAAGCGGCTGCGCTGGCCGGGCTTGGCGAAGCGCATGCGCTGGCCGAACTGTTGTTGCAGGGCGGTGATGAAGGCCTCGTCGTCCATTGCCATGACGGCATCGGCCTTGGCCGGCGGCAGGGTGAAGACGATGGAAAATTCGTCGCCGAGCGGGAGCAGGGCGAGCGGACCGTCGGGGGTGAAGCGTTCCCAGGCGCGTTTGTTGTGGCCGGGCGTCGGCGTGACTTCGCAGATCACGGCGTGCTGGGCGTAGTCGCTGACTTTGACGGCCGGGTCGTCGCCGGGCGTGCCTTCGGCGTGAACGAGAAGTTTTGCCCGGATCGTGCGCAACTGGCCGGCATGGCGCAGCGATACCGTGACGCCGTCGTCGTCCGGCGTGATGTCGAGGATTTCAGCCTCGGCCAGCACGGCGTCGGTGGCCAGATTGGCGGCCAGCGCACCGGCCAGATCGCGGTAGCGGACGACGTAGCCGAGGGCGGGCAGGTCGTATTCCTGGTGATCGATCAGGGTGCGGCCGAAGCCGTCCTTTTGCGAGATGTGGATGGTTTCGATCGGTGTCGCGGCCCGCGCCGGCCAGCTATTGATCTGTTCGAGCAACTGGCGGGCGCCGTGCGACAGGGCGAGGGCGCGCGGGTCGCCTTGTTGGTCTTGCAGCGGGCGACGATCCAGCAGCAGCGATTTCTGGCCACCGGCGGCGAGCGCCAGGTGCAGCGTCAGGCCGACCGGGCCGGCGCCGATGATCAGGATGTGAATCTGTTCAACAAGCGATTCAGTCATGGCGCATGACTTCCTCGATTTCGGCCACCGTCTTCGGCGCCGTCGTGAAGACGTCGCAACCGGTTTCGGTGACGCGCACATCGTCTTCGATGCGGATGCCGATGCCGGCCAGCGCTGGCGGAATGTCGGCGCCGGGGCGGATGTAGAGGCCGGGTTCGACGGTCAGCGTCATGCCGGGGGCGAGCCGGGTCCATTCGTCGCCGACCTTGTATTCGCCGGCATCGTGCACGTCGAGGCCGAGCCAGTGGCCGGTGCGGTGCATATAGAAGCGCTTGTAGTCGCCCTTGTCGATCAGGTTGTCGAGGTCGCCGGTGAGCAGCTTGAGGTCGATCATGCCCTGGGTCAGCACGCGCACGGCCGCATCGTGGCCTTCCATGAAATGGCGTCCGGGGGCGGTGGCGGCGATGGCGGCGGCCTGCGCGGCGAGGACGATCTGGTAAACGTCCTTCTGCGCGGCGTTGAAACGGCCATTGACCGGGAAGGTCCGGGTGATGTCGGCGGCGTAGCCTTCGACTTCGCAGCCGGCGTCGATGAGGACCAGGGTGTGGTCGTTGAGCACCTTGTCGTTGCTGACGTAGTGCAGCACGCAGGCATTGGCGCCGCCCGCGACGATGGGCGTGTAGGCGTGGGCGTCCGCGCCGCGTTTGCGGAATTCGTAAGTCAGTTCGGCTTCCAGTTCGTATTCGGCCAGGCCGGGGCGGCAGGCGCGCATGGCGCGGGCGTGGCCGGCGCTGGCAATGTCGGCCGAGCGCTGCTGGATGCCGGCTTCGGCCGCGTCCTTGACCAGACGCATACGGTCAAGTTCGGCCCGCAGATCGTGGATGGCGCGCGGCGCCCGCTTGCCGGCCCGGGTCTGGGCGCGGACTTCGTTGAGCGCCTTGGCAATGCGGGCATCCCATTCGGCGTCGTGGCCGATGGCGTGCCACAGCGTGTTGCGGTCGACAAGGAATTCGGCCAGTTTCTTGTCGAGTTTCTCGATCGGGTAGGCGGCGTCGAAGCCGAAGGCGGTTTTTGCGGCCTTGGGGCCGTAGCGGTAGCCGTCCCAGACTTCACGTTCTTCGTGCTTCTCGCGGCAAAAGAGGATCGATTTCGGCTTCTTGCCGCCGATCAGCACGACGACTGCTTCCGGTTCCGGGAAGCCGGTCAGGTACCAGAAATAGCTGTCGAAGCGGTAGAGATGGTGGGCATCGCGGTTGCGGATGACCTCCGGCGCCGTCGGCACGATGGCGACGCCGTCGCCGATGGTTTTCAGCAGTCGCTTGCGGCGGGCGAGAAAGTGGGCGTGGGTCATGCGTTTTTGAGTTCCTGATCCAGTTCGGCCAGACGTTGTGGCGTACCTACATCGACCCAGTGGCCGGCAAAGCGTTCCCCTGTCAGCGTCCCGGCGGCGATGGCGGTGTCGAGCAGGGGGCGCAGTTTCATGACAGTCCCCGGCGGTATCTCGGCGAAGAAGGCTGGCGAGAAAACACCGATGCCGGCGTAGGTGACGGTTTGCTCACCGCTGGCGTAAATGACGTGCTCGCCTTCCAGGCTGAAGTCGCCGCCGGTGTGATGCGCCGGATTGGCTACCATGACCAGATGGGCGGCTGGTTTCCAGCCTTCCACGGTCAACCGGAAAAAACGGCCAAAATCGAAATCGCAATAAACGTCGCCATTGACCACCAGGAAGGGTTCGTCGCCGAGCAGCGCCAGGGCGGTGGCGATGCCGCCAGCCGTTTCCAGCGCGCCCGGCGGTTCGGGCGAATATTGAATCTTCAAGCCCCACTGCGAGCCGTCGCCCAGCGTCTGCTCGATGAGCGAACCGAGGTGGGCGTGGTTGATGACGATGTCCCTGAACCCCGCCGCCGCCAGTCTTTCCAGATGCCAGACGATGAGCGGCTTGCCGCCGGCCACGAGCAGCGGCTTGGGCGTGTGGTCGGTCAGTGGCCGCATGCGTTCGCCACGGCCGGCGGCGAGGATGAAGGCTTTCATTGTCTAGTCATTAGTTATTAGTCGGCAGCAGTCAGCGGTTAGAAGTTAGCCTTTAACTAGCAGCTAATGACTAACAACTCGCAACTACCTGCGATAGCCGATCTGCTCGGTATTGCCTTCCAGCTTGTCGAGCAGGTTGAGCAGCGGCTTGAGCTGGACGTAGCGGTGGGCCGTCTTGCGGGCGTAGTTCATGAAGCGGGGCAGGTCTTCGCTGTATTTTTCCTTGCCGTCGCGGTACTTGAGGCGACAGAAGATGCCGAGCACCTTGAGGTGGCGTTGCAGGCCCATCAGTTCGTAGTCGCGCCAGAAGGCGCCGAAGTCTTCGCGCACCGGCAGGCCGGCGGCGCGGGCTTTTTCCCAGTAGCGGACGACCCAGTCGATTTCCTGTTCTTCTTCCCAGGAGATGAAGGCGTCGCGGAAGAGCGAGACGACGTCGTAGGTGATCGGGCCGTACACGGCGTCCTGGAAGTCGATGATGCCCGGCGTCAGGCGCTCGGCGCTTTCGATGACCATGAGGTTGCGCGGCATGAAATCGCGATGGACGAAGACCTTGGGCTGATTGAGCGCGTTGTTGATGAGGAACTTGAAGGTCCGGTCGAGCATGGACTTTTCGCCGTCGTCGAGTTCGACGCCGAGGTGACGGCCGATGAACCATTCCGGGAAAAGATCGAGTTCGCGGCGCAGCAGGGTGGCGTCGTAGGGCGGCAGGGTGGCGGCGGTCGAGGAACATTGCCACTTGACCAGCATGTCGAGGACCGGGCGGATCAGCATGTCGGCCAGCGACAGGTCAGCGTTGAGCGCGTCGAGATAGCCGATGCGGCCGAGGTCGGTGAGGACCAGGAAACCGTGGTCGAGATCCTTGTCGAGGATGCGCGGCGCGGCCAGGTCGGCCTTGGCGAGCAGGCCGGCGACGTGGATGAAGGGCTTGCAGTCCTCCTTTTCCGGCGGAGCATCCATCAGGATGCGCGTCTGGCCGTCCGGCCAGGTCAGGCGAAAATAACGGCGGAAACTGGCATCGGCCGAAGCCGGGGTGATCCGGACGGAGTGGTCAGGAAAACGACTGGCAACCCAGTCGGAAACAAGTTGATCGCGCGGCATGGGTTCCATAAGCGGCTAGGGTTCGCTTCGTTGTAAAATGGCGCGATTTTAACACTCGGGCATCGGCCGTTCCGGTCCCAAACATCTACTGATTGCCTTGATGCCCGGTTTTTCCCGCCGTCCGCTTGCTGTCTTCGTTTGCTGCCTGTTTGTCGGGGCGCCGGCGAGCCATGCCGCCGACGACGCACTGCGCTTGCAGCTTTCGGGTGCCGAGGCGCCGGGGGAATTGCCCGAAGTCATGCTGTTGGCGGCCGCCGATGTGCCGCTTCGCC
The DNA here is from genome assembly GCA_030691385.1 of Azonexus sp. Lineage (GTDB taxonomy): Bacteria > Pseudomonadota > Gammaproteobacteria > Burkholderiales > Rhodocyclaceae > Azonexus. The sequence continues at coordinate 5,830 of JAUYEI010000018.1, read as the reverse complement.
TCCGCCAGGAACGTCGTTTCAATATCCAGGGCAGGAAGCGGCAGGCGTCGACACCGGTCGTGGTCGGTATCGAATTTCCGGCCGTGCTGAAGAAAGATGATAATTACCCGCTGTTTCTCAGCGCCGAACAGATCGAAGGCCAGGCTGAAGAGCTCACGGTGGCCGAGGGCAATGTCGAGCTGCGCAAGAGGGGGTCGCTGATTCTGGCCGACCGTCTGACTTATCGCATGCTTGACGACGAGATCGAAGCCTTTGGCTCGGTGCGTGTGCTGCAGGACGGCACCGAAATCAATACGCCGCATTTGAAGATGAAGCTCGATGAACAGATCGGCTCGGCCGAGGACGTGCGCTACCGTATTCTCAGGGAAAAACCGAGCCGCTTTTACCGATCGACGCCGACTGTCGTGACGGTCGCCGGAGCCAATGCCAATACCTCTGGCGCGCCGATGATGCTCAATATTGCAAACAGCTACGGCCTGCCGACGCAATCGCCGCCGCAACGCCCGACGGAAGCGAACGGGCGGGCGGAACGCGTCGATTTCGAGGGCGAAAACCAGTACACCTTTTTCTCGAATTCCTTTTCGACCTGCAAGCCGGGGCAGGAAGACTGGTATCTGCAAACCGCGGAAACGCATCTCGATTACGACAACAACGAGGGGACGGCCAAGCATGCTTCGCTGTGGTTTGGTGGCGTGCCGCTCTTCTACTCACCGGTCGCTTCCTTTTCGCTCAACGGCCAACGCCGCTCCGGCCTGCTGCACCCGCATTTCTCGACCTCGACGCGCAGTGGCCTCGACTTCACGTTGCCCTATTACTGGAACATCGCGCCGAACTACGACCTGACGCTGTTCCCGCGCTACATGAGCAAGCGTGGCTTCCAACTCGGAGTCGAGGCACGCTATCTCGACCACAATTTCCAGGGTGTGACCCGCGTTGAATATCTGCCGAACGACGAGTCGCAGAATCGGCAACGCTATGGCTACCGGATCCAGCATCAGCACAACCTCGGGCAAGGGGTGTCGGCCGCCATCAACTGGAACGGTGTTTCCGACGACTACTACTGGCAGGATCTGTCGTCCCGCCTGTTGCAGACTTCCGCGACGCAATTGCCCAAGCAGGTGTCGCTGAGCTATGCGCCATCACCCTGGCTGCAGAGCAGCATGCAGGTCTTGCGTTACCAGACCCTGCAACTTGACCCGACGGTGCCCGTCAGCCGCCCCTATTTTCTCGAGCCGCAGCTCAACATCACGGGCTACCGGCCGAATGTGCTGCACACCGATCTCAGCATGATCGGCCAGTTCTCGCGTTTTACCCATGTCGATAGCACCAGGGTCCAGGGTGACCGTCTCGTTTTCTATCCGCAGGTCTCGCTGCCCTTTGTTCATCCGGCCTTCCAGATCACGCCCAAGGTCGGCCTGCACATGAGCCACTACGGCCTGAGCAATCAGCTCGCCGGCCAGGAGAGCAGCATCAACCGGGTTCTGCCGACCTTCACGCTCGATTCGACAATGATTTTCGAGCGCGAGGGCGACTGGTTCGGCAATGGCTATATCCAGACGCTCGAGCCGCGCCTCTACTACGTGAATATTCCGTACAGCAACCAGAGCCAGATTCCACTCTTCGATACAGCGCTCTCCGACTTCAACTTCGCCCAGATCTTTTCCGAGAACCGCTACAGCGGCTACGACCGGATCAACGACGCCAACCAGCTGACCGCCGCCGTGACGACGCGCCTGCTCGACGGCGCAACCGGTGTCGAGCGCTTCAAGGCCATGATAGGCCAGCGTCAATACTTCAAGGGACAGCGCGTCGCCATTACCGGCGAAACCGTTCGTTCTTCCGACTTCTCCAATCTGGTGGCTGCGGTCAACGGTCTGGTTGCGCCAAAAACCTATACGGATGTGGCCTGGGAGTACAACTATCTGGACAACGTCAGCGAACGCTTCTCGGCCGGCGTTCGTTTCCAGCCGGAGCTCGGCAAGGTGCTGTCGGGCAGTTATCGCTATAGGCGCAATCCGCTGACCGGCAATTCGACAGTCGACCAGATCGATGTTGCCGGCCAGTGGCCGATCTCCTCGAAGTGGTATGCCGTCGGGCGCTACAACTACTCCTTGCGTGACAAGAAGACCCTTGAGTCGATTGCCGGCATCGAGTACAACGCCGGTTGCTGGGCCGTTCGCGTCGTCGGCCAGCGCCTGGCGGCGATTTCCGGCACCCCCAACGACACGCTGTTTTTCCAGCTGGAACTCAATGATTTCGGTAGTATCGGCACCAATCCGATAGGCCTGCTCCGGCGCAGCATTCCGGGCTATGGCAAGATCAACGAGCTGCCCAATAGCAGCAGCCTGCTCACCTCCCAATGAAGACCATGACCTCATTTATTCGCACCCTGCTTGTCCTCATCTGCTGCCTCGGTGGCCTGTTGGCGAAGTCCGTGTCCGCTGCGCCGGCGGAACCCATCGAAGCCGACCGCATCGTCGCCGTTGTCGGTGACGAGGTCGTCACCCATGTCGAACTGCGGACCCGTCTCGCCGCTGCGCTAAAGCAGTTGCAGAAGCAGGGAACGCCGCTGCCGCCACAGGATGTGCTGGAGCGACAGATGCTCGAACGCCTGATCATGGAGCGCGTGCAACTGCAATATGCCCGCGATTCGGGCATGCGGGTTGACGACAACCAGCTCGAACAAGCCATCGGCCGCATTGCCGCCGGCAACAATATGACGCTGCCGCAGTTCCGCGCCGCGCTGGAAAAGGACGGCGTGCAGTACGCCCAGTTCCGTGAGGAAATTCGCAACGAGATGGTGACCGTTCGTCTGCGCGAACGCGAGGTCGACAGCAAGTTGATCATTTCCGATGGCGAAATCGACAATTATCTGGCCAGTCAGGCGGCCAGTGGTGGCGGTGGCGAGGAGTATCAGCTAGCGCACATCCTGTTGCGTGCGCCGGAATCGGCCAGCCCCGAGCAACTGCAAAAGCTGCGTCTGCGCGGCGAGCAGGCGCTCAAGCGGGCGCAGGCCGGCGAAAACTTCGCCCAATTGACCGCCGCTTTCTCCGATGCGCCGGATGCCCTGCAAGGCGGTGATCTCGGCTGGCGTGCGCTGAATCGACTGCCGTCCCTGTACGCCGAAGTGGCCGGCCGTCTGCAGGCCGGCCAGGTCAGCGAGTTGCTGCGCTCGTCGGCCGGTTTTCACGTCGTCAAGCTGCTCAACAAGCGCGGCGGCAGTGCACCGGCCTCGGTCCAACAGACCCACGCCCGCCACATCCTGATCCGCATGAACGAAGTGATCTCCGAAGGCGAAGCGCGGCGCAAGCTGGAAAGCATTCGTGAACGCATCGTCAATGGCGTCGATTTCGCCGAGCAGGCCCGACTCAATTCGCAGGACGGCTCGGCCGCCAAGGGTGGCGACCTCGGTTGGCTCAATCCGGGCGACACCGTGCCGGAATTCGAGCGGGCGATGGACTCCTTGAAAATCAGAGAACTCAGCCCGGTTGTCCAGTCGCCGTTCGGCATGCACCTGATCCAGGTCCAGGAACGCCGCGAGCGCGACGTCTCGGTCGAACGCCAGCGCGGCGTGGCCCGCCAGGCGCTGCGCGAGCGCAAGCTCGACGAAGCCTACCAGGACTGGCTGCGCCAGCTACGCGACCGCGCCTACGTCGAAAACCGACTCGAAGAAAAGTGATACACCCGGTCATAGCCGTGACCAGCGGCGAGCCGGCCGGCATCGGTCCGGAACTCTGCCTGCGCCTGGCCGGCTATGAAGGCGATGCCCAGCCGGTCATTCTTGGCGACCGCAATCTGCTTGAAGCGCGGGCGGCCGCGCTCGGGCTGCCGGTTCGCGTTGTCGATTTTTCGCCGAAAATTCCGGTTGACCGTGGCAGTCTGCCGGTTCTCCACATTCCGCTCGCCGTACCCGCGCAGGCCGGCCGGCTCGATGCCGCCAACGGCCCCTACGTGCTGGCCCTGCTTGACCGTGCGCTGGCCGGTTGCCAGTCCGGCGAGTTTGCCGCGATGGCGACGGCGCCGGTGCATAAAGGCGTCATCAACGACGCCGGCGTGCACTTCACCGGCCACACCGAATACCTGGCCGACAAGACCAACACGCCGCTCGTCGTCATGATGCTGGCCGGCGATACCGAGCTCGGCCCGCTGCGTGTCGCGCTGGCCACCACGCATCTGCCGCTCAAGGATGTCTCGGCAGCGATCACTGCCGAGGTGCTGGAAAAGACCCTGCGCATCCTGCACGCCGACCTGCGCGGCAAGTACGGCATCGCGCAGCCGCGCATCCTCGTCGCCGGCCTTAATCCGCACGCCGGCGAGGGCGGTTATCTCGGCATGGAAGAAATCGAAGTCATCACGCCCGTTCTCGACAAGCTGCGCGGCGAAGGCATGGCGCTGTCCGGCCCCTACCCGGCCGACACGATGTTTACGCCGCCCATCCTCGCCCAGGGCGACGCCGTGCTCGCCATGTACCACGACCAGGGGCTGACCGCGCTCAAATACGCCACCTTCGGCAAGGGCATCAACGTCACGCTCGGCCTGCCCATCATCCGTACCTCGGTCGATCATGGCACGGCGCTCGAACTGGCCGGCACCGGCAAGGCTGACCCCGGCAGCCTGTTCGAAGCCGTTGCCGAAGCCGCCCGCATGGCAAGTGCTCTGCTTCGCAATTAGACGAGCCATGAAAACTTGTCTTTGCGTCCCTGGCGTCGTTGCTCATCCTCGCAATAGATGCGGCTATTGCTCCGGTTCGCGCCTAGCCATGAACACAAATCCGGCGCTTTCATCGTGGCTCGCTAATCACGAAGCAGAGCACCTAAGGAAAAAATCATGAAGGGTCACGTCGCTCGCAAACGCTTCGGACAGAACTTTCTGGTCGACCACGGCGTCATCGCCGCCATCGTTTCGGCGATCAACCCCAAGCGCGACGATGTTGTCGTCGAAATCGGCCCTGGCCTCGGGGCAATTACCGAGCCGCTCATGCAACGTGTCGATCACTTGCACGTCGTCGAAATCGACCGCGACCTGATTGCCCGCCTCAAAAAGCAGCACGCGCCGGAGCGCATGACGATCCACGAAGGCGACGCGCTGGCCTTCGATTTCGCCAGCATCGGCAAGAATCTCCGGCTGGTCGGCAACCTGCCCTACAACATCTCGACGCCGCTGCTGTTCCACCTCGCCGACTACGTCGACGTCCTTCACGACATGCATTTCATGCTGCAGAAGGAAGTCGTCGAGCGCATGGTCGCCGAGCCGGGCAATGCCGATTTCGGCCGCATGTCGGTCATGCTGCAATACCGTTTTTATCTGGAATGGCTGATCGACGTGCCGCCGGAAAGCTTCGATCCGCCACCCAAGGTTCAGTCGGCCGTCGTCCGCCTGATCCCGAAACCGGTGTCGGAACTCAATGCCAAGAGTCAGGAAAAGTTGTCGCAGGTCGTCCTGACCGCCTTCTCGCAACGCCGCAAGATGCTGCGCAATACGATGAAGGGCATGCTCAGCGACGCCGGATTCGCCGAACTTGGCATAGCGCCGACCCTGCGTCCGGAGGATGTTTCGGTCGAGGACTACGTGCGCATCGCCAATTACCTGTCAGCCGGGGCGTAGCCGGAATCCCACGGTCAACCGGAAAAAATGCCCGAAATTGAAATTTTCGGGCCCATGAAAAAACCCGCCGAGGCGGGTTTTTTTGTGGGTGCGCCCGGCAGGGCGCACTTACTTGGAGGTGAAAGACCTCTACTCGCCCGACAAGGGGAAGCGTTAGCTGAACGGCAAGGGTGTCGCCGGCGACTGCGAATCTGAAGGAAGCCGAAGACAAAGCGCTGGCCTGACG